>NZ_CP162137.1:757500-1057500 GCF_040833995.1 Leptospira sp. WS58.C1 | reverse complement strand
CCACGATCTCTATCTTATAGCTCTCTCCCATTTTTTCGAAAACGGAGATCGCTTCTTTTTTGTCCCAAACTTTGCGGAAAACTTCGTGGTCGGCATCCACGATCTTCTTCATCTCCGCTTCGATCTTTGGAAAATCATCCGGAGTGATCACAGTCTCCGTAAAATCGATATCGTAATAGAAGAACCCCGGTCCGTTTTCGATGACCGGACCCACGGTTAATTTTGCGTCTTTGTATAAATTCTGGACCGCCATTCCGAGCAAGTGAGCTGCGGAATGTTGGAAGGTCTCCCAACCTTCTTTATCTTGGAAGGTCAAAACTTCCAATTTAGGTGTGGTGTTTGGGGTGGTTGTGGAATCAATGGTCCGGCTCAAATCCAAAACGTTTGTGCCGTCTAAGCGGACTGCTAACGCCTTGTTCTTTAAGAACGGAAGTTGGGATTCTATAAAATCCTTATAGGATGAACCGGCGGATACTTCTTTGGAGCTTCCGTCCGGTAAGATAAATTTGACTGACTGATTTTGAACTGACACAGCTACCCCTGCTTCCATTCCGTCGATACACGGTTTTTTTCGCAAGCGTCTTAGGGAGGTCAGTATGTAGGAATTCCAACATGAAGGAGCGTGTTGACGAAATGGGGAATTTGTGGTAGGCGCGTAAGCGCTCTCCCACGAGCCACTCCCCCCACCCAATGCAGGGCGGGGGCGGTTTTAGAAACTCTGTAGGAGCTCCTACATATAGAAAGAATTTTTGACGTTCGAGTTTTGGGGGCGGCTTCTCGCTTCGCGAGAACCAGGCTGCTTCGGGCTACGCTAACGCTTCGGTTCTTCGAACTTCCCCTTCGCATCCTTGCCGCGGAAAAATCTCTGTGATCTTTGTGTCCTCCGTGCGAACAAAAAAATTGGAAAATTTCCCACAGAGACACGGAGCACACAGAGATTGAAACATACGACTCATCTTTACGGCTTGGTCCGAATCCCCTGCGGCAGCGATGCGCAGATCTTTAGTCCGGGCAAGGCCCGGATGAGCGCGAATGCGCGAAATCGAAGCAGCGCGGTCCGAGCGGTAGCGAGTGAGCCGCCCAAATTTTTCCCCTGACGCCTTGTTGGAGTTCCTGCAAAATTCTGGGTGATTCCACTTGACCCTTGCCTTCGGTGCGAAAGCCTGTCCTTAATGAAAGCGTTCTTGGTTTTAGAAAACGGGGACGTATACGAAGGCGAATCCTTCGGCTACGAAACCCAGTCCGTCGGGGAAATCGTCTTTAATACTTCCATGGCGGGTTACCAGGAAATCCTGACCGACCCTTCCTACACCAACCAAATCATAACTCTCACCTACCCGATGATCGGAAACTACGGGATCCATCCGGAAAATATGGAATCCGCTAAGATCCAAGCCGCGGGAATGATCGTGAAGGAATATGTGGATCGTCCTTCCAACTTCAAGGCCCAAAAGACATTATCTCAATTTCTAAAAGAATATAAAATCCCCGGTATCCAAGGTATCGACACCCGAAAGTTAACTCGTTTCATTCGCACGAACGGGGCTCCGAACGGTGGGATCTTCGTCGCGAATGAATACTCCGATTCTTTCTTAGCGGAAGTGAAGAAGTTCCCGGGGATTGCAGACGCGGACCTCGCGAAGGTTGTCACAACCGATAAAAAATATGAGTTCGGATCGAGTGCTGGAAAAAAATACAAACTCGCCGTTTATGATTACGGTGTGAAGACGAATATTCTTCGACTCTTGGATGCGGCCGGTTTTGCGGTTTCCGTTTATCCTGCGCAAACTCCCGCTTCTGAAATTATGAAAGACGGCGTGGATGCATTCTTCCTTTCAAACGGTCCGGGAGATCCGGCAGCCTGCACTTACGCGATCGATTCCACGAAAGCTATATTAGATAATAATTATCCTCTTTTCGGGATTTGTTTAGGTCATCAGATCATAGGTCTGACCCTAGGCAAGAAGACCGAAAAAATGAAATTCGGTCATAGAGGCGGAAACCAACCTGTCAAAAGTTTGGAGACCGGTAAAGTGGAGATCACTTCCCAGAACCATGGCTTTGCCGTGGTTGCCGATTCCAGCGAAAAAGAGCCGATTTCCTTTATCAATCTGAACGATGACACCGTAGAAGGTATTTTGAAATCGGGATATCCTCTTCTTTCGGTCCAATACCATCCGGAAAGTTCTCCCGGTCCGAATGATAGTAGGTATTTGTTCCAGAAATTCTACGATTTAGTGGATTCGACTAAGAAGAAGTAAGAGTTCTGCACGTGTAGGAACTCTTACAAGCCCCGGATCGACTATTTCAGTGTTTCCAAATATTTAGCAAGGTTGCCGATATGTTGTTTAGCGCCTTCGATCGCCCCATATTTCCCATTCACTCTTTCGAGTTCCTCTTTGCTCGGGAAGATCTGCTCCATTATTAAGTTTGTTCCTTCTTCAACTTTTTCGAATATAATTTTCGATTCGAAGTGAACGTCCTGATCACCTTCCCCATCGCCCAAATGTTTATAATAAATATAATGAGGCTCTTTGATATCGGTGAATTGGATCTTGTTTTTAGAATCATGTCCGTCCGGTCCATGCATGACAAATTCCCAAATCCCTCCGTTGATAAAATCCATACGTTTAGTAGTCAGTGTAAATCCGTCGGGTCCCCACCATTCGGAAAGATGTTCCGGCATTGACCACACTTCGAAGAGAAGTTCTGTCGATACATCAAAGTATCTTTTGTAAACGACCTTATTACCTTCGATAATCGTTTCTACGTTATTTTTTATCACGGGTCCTCTCCTTTTTGAGCTTCAATACGTATCGATCCAATTTATCCAGACGTTTTTTCCATAGATCGATTATTTCGAGTATCCAATCTTCCATTTCGCTAACGCTCGAACCGTTTAGACTATAAATACGCTTTTGCGCCTCTTTTTTCATATTTAGGAGTTTCGCACTCTTTAATACCTTTAGGTGATGGGAAATCGCAGGAGCTGTGATATTAAAATTTTCTCCGATCTCGGTCGAGGTGAGTTCGCCGTTTTTAGCCACCAGTCTCACAATTTCCCTTCTTGTATCGTCCGCAAGAGCGGCAAAAGCATTCATAATCCATTATTTAAATAAACGTTTAATTAAGTCAATATTTAAATAATGGATTATGAAAATAGATTATGCCATTAGGGAATGGATTTAAGGGTTCTGAATGAGGCTGAAATTGAAACAGCTTCGTATATTGGATTATGAGGAGAATTTTGAAGGAATCGGAAATGTTGGAATTCCAACATGAGGAAGAAGATTCCGGATTCAGTTGACGGATCGGAGAATTTGTGATATTGCGTGTAAGCGCTCTCCCACGAGCCACTCCCCACCACCCGAACCTGGGCGGGGGCGATCTTAAAACTATTGTAGGAACTCCTACAATAGTATCATGGCAAACTAAATCAGGACTCTTCGATCAGTTCCAACATTCTTTCTTTCTCTCTTGTATCCGCAGGATAACAAAGAGTTTGGTTGGCAGTAGAAGTCTGAAAGTCTTTGTTCTTTTTATCCAACTCTACGATTCTGTTGCGGATCTTACGAACTACGATCTGTGTTTCCTCTCTGTCTTTTCCATCCAGAACCACGACGTACTTTCCTTGACCGACCCTATAACAGTAATCGGTCTCTCCCAGATTTTCTTGGATAGATGACCTGAGTTCTTCACAATAATGAGCAAAAAATCCGGCTCCCTTGATGCGAACCATCCTAGTTGCATTTTGTACTTTGAAAACTGTCAGACTGAATGGAGTTCCGATCTTGGAAGATCTGGAAATCGCTTCGTCGATTCTCGATTCTACAGGACTGAACGGATCCCGGAATACCGCATCTCTTTCTTCCAGCATTAACAAATTGGAAAGTACAGGTGAAGCGATCTCGGAAATCCCGACTGCAGTTTCTCGATCCGTATCCGTCCAAGGCCTTTCCGTTTCGTGAATAAATAACATTCCTACAAGCCAGTTCAGGTTTAAGAACGGAAGAATGTCGAAATCGTGCATGAGCCCGATCTCATCGTTGGATAGTTGCGACAATAGCTCGGGATTTTTTCTGAAATTTGCGATCCGAAACACCCCAGGGACGTTAGCTACGATTCCAACCAAGTTGGAATCCAATCCCAATCTGAATTTTCCGGAAGTATCCGGCGTAAGCAAATTTGTTCCGAATACTTTATATTCTTTCCGAGTAGTTCTGTCCAAAAGTAAAAAACTCCAACGCCTCAGTCCGAGCTCTTTCTTCAATACTTCTACCAGATAATCGTATGCCTCGTCCATATCGCGGACTCCGGCCAGGTCTCTTGCTGTCGCAAGTATTCTTTCGTTACTTTTGACCACCTGGTTCAATCGATCGTTTTCCTGATGGAGGGCTTCCAGATCCATAATCCTTCTTAATACGGATCCCGCCATCTCCCCCACGATCTTCAAGAATTCCAAGTCTTCGATCGTGTAATCTTCGCCTTCAATCGTCTTGCTTAATATTATAATTCCATAAAATTCATCGTAACTTCTGATCGGAACGAGCATCTCCGCTTCGGTCTTCTCTAAGATCTCTTTTTCTTTTTTAGGAGGAGAATGTTTTAAAATTTCCCTTGCATACACTACGGAAGGCGTTTTTAGCGCGGCTTGGTAACTTTCATCCCCTACCTCCAAAACCCAGTCAGTATCCGCACCGATCCCTTGAGCTTCCACGACTCGAAGTACGTCAAATTCTCCATTTGTAGAGGAGAATATGACTATCGATTCCGCGCCGATCTGTCCTTGGATGGAAAAGCTTAAGTTCTCAAAAAAATTGGTAAAATCCTTGGATGCGGAAATCTCTTTAGAAATTTCGAATGCAGATAAATAGTTCTCTAATTTTTTACGGGAAGCGATCTGTAGATCGATAGGCATTGTGGAATAGTCCGAGTCATCATCGAATAAGAACTGGGCATTCTCCGTTTCATTCTGTTCCTTACTGAAAGGACGACTTGCTTCTTGACTTGCTTGGTTCTCGGCATCCTTGACCCAATCGTCGAATGGATCTTTAATTGCCTCAGGTTTAGGAAGCCCGGACGGTATTTTTTCCTCTTCTTTTGCTTCTTCCGCTTTGGATAATAATCCTTTACTTGGAACTTCTTCCGGGAGTTCTCCGAAATCCGCACCTATATCCGAATCTTCTAAACCTAATCCAAGATCGGGATCTATTTCAAAATCCGATCCCTCTTCACCAGAGGGCCCTAAGTCTACGGAAGAAAGATCGAAATCGCTGTTAGCGGTTTCTTCTTCAAAACTTTCTTCTCCGAAAGCGGAATCCGGAAAAGAAACTTCTGCATCTGGACCTTCCCCGCCGAAAGACTCCCCGGAAGGTTCTGCGCCAAAATCGATATCTCCAAAATCAGCGGAAGGAGAATCAAAACTAAAATCATCTTCCGAAGAGGAGGAAGCGGTTGCAGGTTCAAAACTGGTCGGATCGTCGTACGCAGAAGTCGGCTTCTCTTTTCGTCCGCCAAAATCCATTGCCTTTTCCAAAAGCCCTTTGGCACGCAAAGCCATTGACTTTTTCAAAAGGGAAGGTTTTTCTTCTCCGGCAACCGCAACCGAAGAAGTTTTAGCTCCGGTTTCCAAATTTCCGGAACGGATGAGACGAGTAACCTTGTCCAGCAAACCCATCGTCAAACGCCGATTTGTTTCATTAATTTCTTATAAAGTTCGAAATAATCCGAACGAGAGAAGTCGCGGATCATTTCATCAGGGAGGTTTCCTAAAAGTTCATCCAGATAAAGAAGAATACGTTTCATCTCGTCCTGAGTAGGAATCGCCTCTCCGGACTCAGTCTCTTCCGAAGCGGCACCTGCTTGGCGAATTTCTTCCAGAGGAGAAAGTTCATTCTCATCTGCATACTCGTCCAAAACGAAGATCAGTTCCGGTTCCGGAGTTAATCTTTCAATCGTTGGAACGATCTCCGCACCTATGTTTCCCGCAAAATCCAAACCTGAAATTTGGATATCGTCTTCCATGGAGCCTAACGCATCCAAGTCGTTTGCTTCAGGAGGAGAAGATAATAATTGGTCCAAGTCCTCGGAATCCACTTCCTGAGGAGCCTCGTCCGATAATAAATTTCCTAATTCGTCATTGGATAATGTGATCGGCTCGTCCGCTTCCTCTCCCAGATCCCAATCGGAAGGAGCAGCGACGGCATTCTCATCCGCGGGTCCGAGATCGTTCAGATCCGCAACAGGACCATCCCAATCAATATCATAGTTAGAAGATACATCAGGCGTTCCAATGTCTTCTAACTCGTTGATCGGAAGAGCGATCGGTTCATCCGAATCGTCCATCAGATCGGTAGAGGCGGTTTCAACTTCAGGCTCTTCTTCGAGTAAATGACCTAACTCATCTTCGGATAATGCAATCGGTTCATCCGCTTCCGTATCCAGGCTGAAATCACCGAATTCTACGGGCGAAGTATCCTCATGTTCGACAGGCGGAGCATCCGCAAATATATCCGTATCGGAAACTTCTTCTTCTCCGGAAGATAATAGATCTCCCAGTTCGTCGTCTGAAAGTGCAATCGGCTCGTCTTCTTCGGAATCGAGAGAAGAAACCGTTTCTTCCTCTCCGGATAGTAAGTTTCCAAGTTCGTCATCCGAAAGTGCGATCGGTTCGTTATCGTCCATGTCGGAAGAAAGATCTAAGGAAGTACCCGTATGTTCTTCTTCCTCTTCGGTCCCGGAAGATAATAAATTTCCAAGTTCATCGTCCGAAAGTGCGATCGGTTCGTCCGCCTCTTCGGTTTCGGAAAAGAAATCCTGTTCGGAAGTTTCCGTAGATGCAAAATCCATCGAATCGGAAGTCCCTAAAATATCCTCGTCGCTTGCGGAAGTGAAGTCTCCTAAAGATTCTTCGAATACTTTTTCTTCGGACTTAGGACTATCTTCAAAATCTCCCAGATCCAATCCGGTATCCAAAGGGTTTTCTTCTTCATTCATTCCGAAATTTTCAAAATCGGAAACAGGGAGAGAAATGGATTCATCATCTCCACCGAATTCGTCTTTTGTTTCGTCCGGCTCGGAATCAAAATTAAAATCGCTTAGGTCCAATTCGGAGGAAGGATCGGATACTTCCTCCATTCCGAACTCGGATTCGACTGTAGGAGCTCCTACCGAATCCAGATCGTCTAGTTGGATATTTTCGATCTCGTCATCGTCGCCTGATGATAATAGATTGCCTAACTCGTCATCAGAAAGTGCGATCGGTTCATCAGCTTCTTCTTCCATATCCAAAGCGGAAGAAGTATGTTCATCGGAAACGGAACCAAGATCTAAGTCTCCGAAATCTCCCAATTCTTCGAAGGAATTTTTGCTTTCGGAAGAATCCCCATCACCTTCGAGAAGGTGGTCCAGTTCATCGGTAGAAAGTGCGATGTCCTTTTCTTCTTCGTCTTCGAAATGAATGTCTTCCGTCAATTCGGAAGAAGGTGTGGAAATATCATCCCCACCAAGGTCGCCGAATCCGTCTTCTTCTTCCAGGTTAGGGCTAAAGTCCTCCGCCATGATATCGTCTAATTCATGTTCTGAGAGAGAAATCGGGCCCTCGTCATCCGAGATCAATTCATCCTCATAAGATTTAGCGGCGGAATCTTCGGACGCGGAAACTTCTTCCTCCATGGAGAAATCCGAAAGATTGGAACCTATATCAATATTATGTAATTCTTCGTCGGAAAGTGAGATCGGTGTTTCATCATCTAGGTCCGCATCTGAGAATCCCACGATCTCGTCTTGGTCGGAAGATTCCGCGGCCCAATCGAATGGTTGGTCGTCCGAATGGAATGCAGAGGAAGGAATATCTCCCGGTTGAGAAAAATCGCCTAAATCCAAGGAACCTAAGTCCCCGAATGCTTCCTCATGATCTTCCGACACGGAAGGTGCGGATTCTTTCCAAGAAGGAGCGGAGGAGGATGGTGTTGGAGAAGAATTCAGATCGTCGTCTATATCCAGAAGTCGATCGATCTCGGCGTCGATCATCGGATCAGTAAGTTCGAAATCAAAGTCATCGTCCAAGTGAACGGACTCGTCTAGTTGGCTTAGGTCTGAACCGAAATCCGCTTCGTCCGGTTCAAAATTAGGAATATCATCCGGATAATCGTCACCGGATGAAGCGAGTAATTCCTCGAAGCCTTCGCTGTCTATAGAATCTCCCGGAGCGGAATCGAAATTAAAATCGGAGGAGTCGCTGTCATTAGCCAAGAGAGAATCTATTTCGTCCAAGCTCATTTCACTCGGATCAAAATCCTCTCCGTTTCCGGTCGGAAACCCCTCTCCCTCGTCTATCGTAAAATCGTCCGCCATGCTTCCTACAGTATGCTAAAAATCCGACTCTATAATTCGGAGGATCTCCTAAGTTGCAGGAAATACAATCCGAAAATATTTCGAGATGGTTCCCTTATATTATAGGACCTTCTCTCTTATAATCCGCCCCAAAACATAGTTTTTCAAAAATGTCCATTGGAGGGCTTCAAGAACCTGGACCATTGGCCAGCTTCTTAAATGGGAAACTTCTTCGGCCTCGGCCGATAGAAGTATCCCTTAATAATTTTCGGAATTTGGAACCCCTAAATATTAGCGGGAAGCCGCTAAAATTCGGGTTTTTGCTTTTAGGACGAGAGTATTTTTCTCGCTGGAGGCAGGTAGAGCTTCCGCTTCTTCTAGGGCTTTTTGGGCGGCAGCCAGGTCGATATCTTCTTTCAAACTACCGTGGTCCGTCAAAATCGTAACTTTATTGTCTCTTACTTCAAAAAACCCGCCTTCGATTGCGGCAATTTTGGTTTTATTTCCTTGTCGGACTTCCAACACGCCGATCCCAAGCAGGGAAACAAGAGAGGTATGGCCCGGATACACTCCGAAAAATCCTTCGCTTCCAGGCACGACGATGCTGTCCGCATCGCCATGGAAGAGTAGTTTTTCAGGAGAGATTACCGATACGTCTAGCTTGGCTGCCATCGATTATGCTCTCAGGTTTTTGGACTTCTCGATCGCGTCTTCTATGGTTCCTACCATGTAGAAGGCTTGCTCCGGAAGGTGGTCGCAATTTCCGGAAATCAATTCTTTGAAAGAACGAACTGTATCGGAAAGTTTTACGTATCTTCCAGGAGATCCTGTAAATACTTCCGCTACGTGGAAAGGCTGAGAAAGGAATTTCTCGATCTTTCTTGCACGAGCCACCAGAACCTTATCGTCCTCGGAAAGTTCGTCCATACCAAGGATCGCGATAATATCTTGAAGATCTTTATAACGCTGCAGGATCCTTTGAACCTCACGGGCTACACCGTAGTGTTCCGCTCCCAAAACTTCTGCGTTCATCACGCGGGAAGTAGAATCAAGTGGGTCAACCGCAGGATAAATCCCTTTATCGGAAATCGCACGAGAAAGAACCGTAGTTGCATCCAAGTGAGCGAATGCGTTCGCAGGAGCAGGGTCAGTCAAGTCGTCCGCTGGAACGTAGATCGCCTGAACGGAAGTGATCGATCCTTTACGAGTAGAAGTAATACGTTCTTGGAGAGCACCCATCTCTGTGGAAAGAGTCGGCTGATACCCCACCGCAGAAGGCATACGTCCGAGTAGAGCCGATACTTCCGATCCCGCTTGGGAAAAACGGAAGATATTGTCTACAAAGAGTAATACGTCTGTTCCGATGGAATCACGGAAATGTTCCGCCATTGTAAGAGCGGAAAGTGCCACGCGAAGACGAGCGCCAGGAGGTTCGTTCATCTGACCATAACAAAGTACGGTCTTGTTGATAACTCCGGATTCTTTCATCTCTCTCCAGAGGTCGTTTCCTTCGCGAGTTCTTTCACCAACACCTGCGAACACGGAAAATCCACCGTGCTGTTTCGCGATATTGTTGATCAACTCTTGGATAAGAACCGTTTTACCTACTCCGGCTCCTCCGAAGAGTCCGGTCTTTCCTCCCTTGATATAAGGAGCGAGAAGGTCGATGACCTTGATCCCTGTTTCGAATACTTCCGTTTTAGGGGAAAGGTCTTCGTAACCAGGTGCAGGTCTGTGAATCGGCTTACGCTCTTTCACTTGAATAGGAGCGCCTTCGTCGACAGGCTCACCCAATACGTTAAAAATTCTTCCAAGAGTCACGTCCCCGACCGGAACGGAAATAGGAGCTCCGGTATCGGAAACTTCCTGGCCTCTGGTCAACCCATCGGTGGAAGAAAGTGCAATTGCGCGCACTGCGCTATCGCCGATATGCTGTTGCACTTCGGCTACGATTTTTTCCTTTTGGCCGTTGATTACCGCATTGATCTCTAATGCGTTAAAAATTTCGGGCAGATGTCCGGATTCGAACTCGATATCCAAAACGGATCCGATGATTTGTTTTACTTTACCTATGCTCATCCAAGTACTCCAATACCAGAACTAGTTTAGCGAGTCCGCACCCGCTACGATCTCCGAGATCTCCTGAGTGATCTTCGCCTGACGGATACGGTTGTAACCGCGGGTCAGAAGTTTGATCATCTCGGAGGCCGCGTCCGTTGCGGATTTCATGGCCACGCGTTTTGCGATCTGCTCGGAACAATTCGCTTCCAAGATCGCTTTTAAAAATGCAGTTTTTACAACTAAAGGAAGAAGTGATTCCAAAATGTCAGCCGGGCTCGGTTCGTATAGAACGTTGGAACCGACATTCGTTTCTCCTTGTGCTTCGAACGGAAGAACCTTAGTCACTTCTGGTTCTTGGTTTGCGGAAGAACGATACACTGTGGAGATAATTTCCACCGAATCCACTTCTTCTTTTGCAAATAGATCCAAGAAGAAGTCCGCAAACTCTTCCGCTTCCTTGTAACCGGACTTGTCATCGATATGAGTATAGGATTTTTCTATTTTCTCTTTTGCGAATTGAAAATAGGAAATCCCCTTTTTACCTACGACAAAAAGTCGAACATTTACGCCCTGATCCTTCAACTCTTGGATGCGAGTTCTTGCCAAACGGATCGTCTTGGAGTTGTATCCTCCACAAAGACCTCTGTTCGCAGTGATCACAAGAAGAGCGATCGAACGGATCGTATTCGGTTTTCTTAAATAAGGACTTTTTACTACGGAAGCCAAGGAGGCAAGCGCCCCCACCAATTCTTTAATTTTGTTGGAGAATGGATGGGACGCGTTCACCCTATCGCTCAACTTTTTGGACTTGGCCGTAGCGACCATTTCCATAGTTCGAGTGATCTTCCGAGTGTTCTTAACGGAGCTGATCCGCTTCTTTATTTCCCTGGGTGTAGCCAAGATTTTTCTCCGCTTACTTCAGGTTCCTAACAAAGTCGGCTGCGATAGAGGCGATTACCTCTCCCAGTTTTCCTTCGTCCGAAATTTTCTTTTCGGTGCGGATTGCGTTCAATATTTCAGGGTATTGTGTACGAAGAACGTTCAGTAAATGTCCTCCGAACTCTCTCACCTTTGGAACCGGAACCTTGTCCATATGTCCTCTGGTTACCGCAAAAATTTCGACCACTTGCTCTTCCACAGGATAAGGGCTGGAAACAGGTTGTTTCAGCATCTCAACGATACGATATCCTCTGTCCAACTGAGCCTGAGTTACCGGATCCAAATCGGTTCCGAGCTGAGCGAATGCTTCCAACTCTCTGAACTGAGCTAATTCCAGTTTCATTTTTCCTGCGACTTGTTTCATCGCTTTAATCTGAGCGGCTGAACCAACACGGGATACGGAAATACCCACATCCACTGCAGGACGAACCCCGGATGCGAATAAGTTGGATTGCAGATAGATCTGACCGTCCGTGATGGAAATCACGTTAGTCGGAATATAAGCGGAAACCTCGCCCTCTTGGGTCTCGATAATCGGAAGGGCGGTCAAAGATCCCGCTCCGTATTTTTCGTCCAATTTAGCGGCTCTCTCTAATAAGCGAGAGTGAAGATAGAATACGTCTCCAGGATAAGCTTCGCGGCCCGGAGGTCTACGAAGAAGAAGACACATTTGGCGATAAGCAACCGCTTGTTTTGATAAGTCATCATAAACAACTAAGGTAGCCTTTTTCTCGTTATACATGAAGTATTCCGCGAAGGAACATCCGGAATAAGGAGCGATGTATTGCAGAGGAGCAGGATCGGCAGCAGTTGCGGAAACCACGATGGTATATTCCAGAGCTCCAACCGCTTTTAGTTTTTCTACGATAGTCGCTACAGTGGAAGCTTTTTGTCCGATTGCTACGTAAACGCAGATAACTCCGGATCCTTTTTGGTTGATGATCGTATCCAGAGCGATGGAAGTTTTACCGGTTCCACGGTCTCCGATGATCAACTCCCTTTGTCCACGGCCTATCGGGATCATTGCGTCGATACTTTTGATACCGGTTTGAAGAGGCTCTTCTACCGGTTGTCTTTTGGAAATACCGGGAGCAGGGCTTTCTACCGCGCGGGTATGTTTTGCATTGATCGGGCCTTTACCGTCTACAGGCTCTCCGAGCGGGTTTACCACGCGGCCTAATAATTCAGGACCGACCGGAACTTCTAAAATTTTATTGGTTCTCTTAACGGAGAAACCTTCTTTGATGTTCTTATATTCACCGTAAATGATCACACCCACGGAATTGTCTTCCAGGTTGAACGCCTGACCGCGGATCCCGTTTTGGAATTCCACAAGCTCTCCGGCCATTACGTTTCTAAGACCGAAAACTCTCGCAATACCGTCCCCTACTTCCAGAACGGTACCGACTTCTTCGACGGCGAGATCCTTTTTATAATTTAAAATTTCCTGTTTGAGAACCGACGTGATTTCGTCCGTTTTAATTTTCATACACAACTCCGACCGGTAATTTACTATCCAGCAAGGTTTGCCTTACTTTTCTGAGTTGGTTCTTCATAGAACCATCGATTGCCAAATCCTGGAATCGAACCACAAAACCACCGATAAGGCTGGGGTCCTCCTTAACTTCCAAGATAAACTCTGATTTGAATCTTTCTTTTAATACTTCCCGTAATTTGGAGAGCTCAGTCTCACTCAATAACGGATAACTTCTAACTTTAGCGCGAACTCTTCCAGCTTTGCGATCCAGTTCTTCCTTTAAAGCGTCGTGGATTTCGGAAAGAAAGGAAAATCTTCCCCTGCGAAGAAGTACGTGTAAAAAGTTCAGAGTGAGCTCCGAAATTTTTCCTTGGAAGATTTTGATTAAAACCGCTTCTTTTTCTTCTCGTTTAACCGCAGGAGTATCGAAAAAATTACGAAACAAAGGTTCAACGCGGAAAATTCCTACAATCGAATCCAATTCTTGCTCGGCTTCTTCCGGTGAAGAGCTAGCGTCCGCAAATGCGGCCGCGTATGTTTTTGGGATCGCTGAATAGCTCATTTGTTTACGCGCTCAGTTTTTTGATCTTACCTAACTCGTTCTCAATAAAGGACTTGTAATCGTCTGCCTTTAACTGTTTCTCCAAGACCAATCCAGCGACCTGAACGGTCATTTCAACGATCTGTCCTTGGAGTTCCGCCAATGCTTTGGATTTTGCAAGTTCGATGTCTCTGATTGCGCCGTCTTTGAGCGCCTTCACTTCTTTCGAAGCATCATCCAACATTTTGTTTTTCAGGTTAGTAGCGTCCGATTTGGCTTCCGCTACGATTCCGTTAGCTTGGTCCTTTGCTTGTGCGATTCTTGTTTCATAATCTTTCAGCAGAGCTTCCGCTTCGGAACGTACGTCAGCAGCCTTACGAATATCGTTTTGGATGGTCTCAGCTCTTTCATCCAGAGCCTTGAGGATCACATCCCAAGCGAAAACTTTAAGGATAATAACGACTATCGTGAAGGTAATCAGGGTCCAAATGATCAGACCCGGATTAACATCTAATAGTGCGCCTAATCCCCTGTCAGCTGCCAAGAGAAACAAGATTATTTACCTTCAGCCGGTGCAGAAACTTCAGTTTTAGCAGATGCTTTAGAAACTGCTGTGTTCAAAGTTCCGCCTGCGAGGAACGCAATCACGATTGCGAACAGAGCCGCACCTTCGATAAGGGCTGCAGAGATGATCATCGCAGTTTGGATTTTTCCAGCTGCATCAGGTTGACGGCTGATTCCTTCAGCGGCAGAGCCACCGATTCTTCCGATACCAAGACCTGCGCCTAAAATAGCGAGCCCAGCTGCGATTCCTACTCCGATGTATCCTAGTCCGAATTCCATTGTACTATTTTCTCCTATTTGAAATCAAAACGCTTATAATTAAAATTAGTGCCTATGCATACTCGAGCCCACAAAGAGCGAGGTCAGAAGAGCGAAAACGTAAGCCTGCAAGAAAGCCACGAATAATTCTAAGAAATAGATCGCAGTTGCTCCGAAAACCGAGATCGGCGCCACTCCCCAAGATTGGAATTGGAAGATAAATCCGAGTAACGCTAAGATAATTACGTGTCCTGCTGTCATATTCGCTAAAAGACGCACAGTGAGTGCGAACGCTTTCGCAAGAGGAGAAATAATAAACTCCAAAGGCCACATTAAAATGTATAGAGGCCAAGGCACTCCGTTCGGAACGGAATGAAGAATAAACTTCGGTCCTTGGTAAACGAATCCTGTTCCGTAAATCAAAAGTAAAGTAATGAGCGCAAGAGTAACAGTAACCGAAACATCACCTGTTACTGTGATCCCATTCCAAACTTTTGCGATCCAGATGGGCTCGTGGTGACCGGAATCCGCATGTGCGGTTGCCGGAACTTCTTCTCCTGCGTTGATGGATTCTACACCGAGCTGGATCACTTCTCCAACCGGAGGAATGAGCCCCATCAGGTTACAGAAAAGGATAAAGAAAAATAATGTAAAAATATAATGATAATAAGAATGTCCGTGACCGTCCGTATTTGCATCCACCACATCCTTTTTCAAAAAACTCACGAACGCTTCTACTGCGTTTGCGAATCTACTTTGTATTTTTAAAGGATTTTTTGCGATGAGGCGAGCGGCAGGAATGAATACGATCAGAAGAAAGAAGGAAACAATCCACATCATCGTTACGCGACGAGTGATATGGAGATCAATTCCACCCACGAAGTGGAATCTATGACCTGTGGAATGATCCACAAAAATATTTTCCGAATGAGGATCGAAAGCTTCATGGCCTTCGAAAACTTTCTTTCCGCCCACGTTGAAAGGAAACTCAGCATGATCCATCAAGTGGTGAACCAGCACCTCGTTTAGGTCGAAAGGTTTGGAAGCTTCTCCCTCGGAGGCAAATAATGGAAGTGAGAACAATAATAATGCGGTTGCGAAGATTTGTTTCAACATACTTGTAAAGGATCCTCTCGTAAACGACAGGAAGAAAGAGTTTTGGGAGCTGAAACCCAGGGTTCTATTTCCCGCAAAGCATCTCTAAAACGTTTTTTAAAGCGTTTTAAGCGGTCACCTTGCGAATACCAATATTAAAAGGTTGGCGAAATGGGCAATAAAAAAACCAATCACGAAACCTTCACGTTCGCCTCTCCAGATAAACAGTACTAAAACGGCTAAATGAATAAAAAAAGACAGAACAGTCGTTCCAAATTGGAACGGAAAACCTTCTTTGGAATGTTTCCAAAGTAGATAAAATCTAAAATTATAAATGGACAAGGATGCTAAAAGAGATATTACAATTCCCTTCCAGAAGCCAGGGTCGGGAACCGCAAAGAATCGGAACCATACTCCAAAGGCAAGAAGAAGGACGGCAAAACCTAAATAATACTTTTTAGGTTGTAATAACCCGTCGGAGTCTTTCATCCCCTAAACCGGGTTTTAGTCCTTTTTGTCAAACTGGGAAACTCTGGTGAGAAGATAATAAATCCCGTAGCCGAAACCGAAAATCGCCCCGAACAATATCCCGAAAGGAGACCAACCAAAACGTCCATCCAGATACCTTCCTATAAAAACGGAGGCAATGATGATAAAAGCGAACTCGGTTCCTACGCTAGCAAGCTGCCAGGGTGAGGCATCTTTCTTTTCGGGAGGCTTTTGATCCGGCTCGCTCATATTTATTCTAATACGGTTCCGATACGATACCAGCGGACCTGCATTCTGGGAATTCTGTAGAATATAGTACTCTTGAACCAATTCATATTAGAACCGATATCGCCACATTTCGATTTAAATTCTTCCGGATCGTATTTTTGAGCAGAGTCCCCGTTCATTCCGAGGTCTTCCGCACTTTTATAAGCGCAAACATGGTCCTTCCAGTTGATGGAGAAATAGATCAATGCCGCCTTTCCTAGTATATTGTCCCTGGGAACGAATCCCCAAAATCTAGAGTCGGAGGAATTTGTGCGGTTGTCTCCCATCATCATGTAATGATCATCCGGGATCACACAACCCGTAATTTGGAAACATTCCGCATCTTTAAACTCATGGGCATAAGGACGCGTATTCCCTTCGATTACATAATGCTCGAAGCCCGGTTTCTTTTCTTTAAAAAGATAATATTGAACAGCGGCATCGTCGTCCAAGTCGTCGAATAGATTTCCCTTCTCTTCGTCCTTAAAATCATAAGAGGAGAAGGTAGTACTTCCTTTTTCCATGTATTCTATCTTACCATAGACTGTAGGAAATCCATCTCTCTCATGTAATACCTTTACGATACGGATCCTATCGCCAGGAAGACCGATCACTCTTTTTACGAATCTTTTCGGGAACAATCCTTCCTTTTCTTCGGGAGAAACGGCTCCATCGGGAGGGATAAAGGTTACGATATCCCCTCTTTTAGGATCATCATATCTTTTTAGTTCTATATCCGTAAAAGGAAGTCGGAGAGAATATCTCATCTTGTTTACGAATAGAAAATCCCCTATCTTCAAAGTAGGAAGCATGGATCCCGAGGGAATATTGTTCGCATCCAACACGGAAGATTTAAAAGCTAAAACTAATAAAACGATAAAAAAGAAAGAGAGAGTGGAATCTACGGATTCTTCTCCGAATAGTTCCTGGATCCAAGTAGGAAGTTTTTTCAAAAAGGTACTGCCCTTCGGCTGGCTCATAGGTCTATTGATACGGGATCGGCATTTCCCGTCAATTCGGAAGACGAAGCAGCTTTTTTCCCAAAAATCGTTACTGTTTTTTAGAAACGGACGATACTAGAAACGTGAAAGAGCAGATAGACCGCAAAATTATCGAACTTCGCCGCCACCTGATTTCTTTGAAACAGAGTTATCCCATCGTAGGACTGAAGGGAGGCACGGAAACGGAAGATATGGATTCGGACGAGATCCGAGCGCTCCATATCGTGGCGAAGGATCTGGTTCCGGTCACCGTAAAGATCGGCGGGCCCGAAGCTAGGACCGATATTCGTATGCTCGTTAAAGAAGAGATCGAAGGGATTTCCGCACCTATGATCGAATCTTCTTATGCTCTGAAAAATTTTATTTCTACTCTCAAAAGTATGCTAAGTCCTGTGACTTATTCCAAAGTTACTAAGGCCATCAACCTGGAGACGATCACAGGTTATAAAAATTTATTAGAGATCGCCGACTCGAGTGCGTTCGATGATTTGGATCAGGTAACTGCCGCAAGATCGGATCTTTCCGCTTCTATGGGTATGATCCCGGACGATAAAGAAGTGATGAAAGTCACTCGCACAATCATTGCCATATCCAAAGATAGAGGCAAAAAAACTTCCGTGGGCGGAACGATCACTAAGCAGAATTTCAGAAAGATCGCCGAAGAGATCCGCCCGGACAAGATCAACTCCAGGCATGTTTGCGTGGACGCCGTAAAATCTCTGGAAAAATTTCCGGAAGAAGTCGCAGAAGTTATGCTACAATTCGAGATCGAACTGTACGATCTATTCTCTCTATTAAAACCCGAGAAGGCCTACGGTTATAAGAATAGAATGGAAACCAATCGGGAAAGGATCGGATCTAGAAAGGTTCTCTATTCCATTCGGTAAACAATGGCCAAAGATACAAGAGACCTAATCCTAAGAACGTCCCTCAAATTATTTTCCGAACAAGGGTATCACGGCTCTACTATGAGGCAAATCGCACAGAGAGCCGGCTTATCCTTGGGCCTTGCCTATCGTTATTTCGAATCCAAGGAATCGATCTTAGAAGGGATCATCGAATCTCATGATACGATCCTAAAAAAATATCTCCCTGAAAAATTGAACTCCACCGAGAATAAAGCCGAGTTGATCCAATTTTTGGGCGGACAGATCATTAAATTAGTAAAGGAGAACGAGGAATATCTCCGATTGTATTGGAGCCTTATGCTTCAACCCAAGATCCATAGATTAAAAAAACGCAATATTCATTTGGTAAATCTGATCTTTTATGAAAATTCCAAAAAGATCATCCTGGCCTTGAAGCCGAATTACACCGAGTTCGAAGTGAAAAATCTTACCTCCGCCATCATAGGTTATATGATCAATCATTTGACCAACAAGAGAGAATTCACCCTGGAAGATTTCCGCGCGTATATCGTTTACGCATTGGAGAACACCTAAACTCCACAGGTTAGGAAAGAGTCGTATTAGGATAATCTGATGATACGCTTCCTCTCCTTCCCCAATCCAAAAGTAAAAAACTCCTCCACAAAAGCGATAGTCCGAAAAGCGGATGCTACTTTTTTAAAGAACTTCTCATTAAAAAAGACCCTGAACAAGGAAAAAGTCTGGTTAGATGTGGAAGACCCAAGTCCCGAAGATTTGGTTTTCTTATCTAAAAACTGCGGATTCCATGATCTTGCGATAGAAGATTGTATGAACCGAAACCAAAGGCCTAAGTTCGAAGATTATGAGGATCATGCTTTTATTGTTCTACATAGTTTCAGGTCGGAAGGAGAACAGTCGTTTTCCGCGACGGAAACTCACGTATTTTTCAATCGTAAATTTATCGTTTCCGTTCATGAACATAAGGAACCTTTGATTGACTCCCTTTGGAACCGGACTCTTGCCGACCAAAATTTCATCTCCAAAGGAACGGACCACGTTCTCTACCTATTATTCGACCTTTTAGTGGATTCCAATTTTCCGATCCTGGACCAGATCTCTGAACAGATCACGGACTTGGAAAATCAGATCCTGATCAGCGAAATTGAACCGGATTTCATTACGAATATATTATATGTAAAAAGGAATTTGGTCAGGATGAGAAGGGTCCTTTCTCCCCAACGAGAAGTGCTCAATCTGATCATGAGACACGAGGAAAAATTCCTTTCGGAAAGGGTACGTTTTTATTTTAGGGACGTATACGACCATCTGAGTAGGCTCGTGGAAACCATCGATATGGATAGGGATCTGATCGGAAACTCTATGGATGCCTACTTTTCCTTTCTTTCCCAAAAAACAAACGACATTATCAAGCGTCTTACACTGGTCTCCATGATCTTTATGCCGCTTACCTTTTTGACCGGTTTTTTCGGTATGAATTTTACGGAACTTCCCTATGAGAACAAGCTGGTCCTAAGCGCCTCTTTGATCACAATGCTGGCCATCCCTAGCGTTATGATTTTATATTTTAAATATAAAAATTGGTTCAAAGATTAGTCCAACTCTTATGGACAAAAAAATCGCAATCGTAACCGGCGCAAGCCGAGGTATAGGCAAAGAAGTTTCCAAACAACTTGCCAAGTCGGGGATCCACATTGTTTGCGCTTCCCGCAAAAAAGAAGATTCCGAAAAAACGGTCGTCTCCATCCGTCAAGAAGGAGGATCTGCGGAAAGTTTTGCCTTGGACGTCTCCGATCCGAATTCCATCCGAACTTTCCTAAATGATGTGCTTTCTAAATATCCGAAAATCGACATTCTTGTGAATAACGCCGGCGTGTATCTGGATAGCGGATCCATCGAAAATACTACATTAGAAATGTTGCAAGGAACCTTGGATACGAATCTCATAGGTCCTTTCCTTCTTTCCCAAAAGATCTTAGGCGTAATGAAAAAGAACGGTTACGGAAGAATCGTAAACGTTAGCTCCGGGATGGGCCAACTTTACGATATGAGTTCCGGATATGCTGCATATCGTATTTCTAAAACGGCGCTGAACGCTTTGACTCGTATCCTACATTCAGAATCTTCCGGCAAGGATATCAAAGTGAATTCCGTTTGTCCCGGTTGGGTAAGAACGGATATGGGCGGTAAGTCGGCAACTCGCTCGGTAGAACATGGTGCCGAGACGATTGTTTGGGCCGCTCAATTAGATAAGAGTGGTCCTTCCGGTGTTTTTCTGAGAGATAAAAAAGAGATCCCTTGGTGAGCATTTCGCGCGGAGATAGATTTGTAGGAATTCCTAACTCTACAGTTTCGCGTCTCAGCGCGAATAACTCTTACTAAACATTTTTAAAACCTGCGCCTTACTTCCCGAAAAGGCTTTTCACTCCTTCCACAAATTCCCGGCCCACCGGAAGATTGGTCTCATCCTCGTCTTTCAGATAGATCGTATATGCACCACCCGCTTGGGATTTTGCAGCAGAGACAAGATTTCGATTTACCATATGTTTTCTATGAATTCGCAAAAAATCCGTCTTAGGTAATTCTTTCTCTAGATCACCTAGTAACTTTGCAGTCTCATAATCCCCGTCCTTGGTATGAAGAACCGAACGTTTGCCGTTAGCGGTAAGATAGTATAGATCCGCATACAAGACACGATGGATCAAACCTCCGTCACGAAAAACAAATACTGGATCCGGCTCTCCGTTTGCTCTGGAATTGGATATCGACTTTAATTGCAGATGGTGAAGCGCTCTTTCCATACAAGAAGCAAATCTTTCTTTCGTGTAAGGTTTCAAAAGATAATCGCAGGCTCCCACCTCGAACGCCTTTAGTGTATGTTCCCTATAAGCAGTTGTGAATACCAAAACCGGGAGATTTTCCCCTATTTCTTCCAATACCTGTAGTCCCGTTTTTTCGGGAAGATTGATATCCAAAAAGACCAAATCGAATTTTTCTTTTTTTAGGAGATCGATTGCCTGAGAGCCTGTTCTTGCGATCCCGCACACTTCAAATTGGGGCCAATATTCCAAAAATTTTCGGAGCAGGTCCCTGGCGGGGACTTCGTCCTCTATCACTAAAACCTTATATAGCACGCTATTCATCTTGATGCGAATTCCAGTCGTAATGTGGTGATTCCAAATTTGTCTTTTTCTAATTTGAGTTCCGCTTCTCCGAAATTATACTCTAACCTGGATTTTATATTATTTAAGGTACGAGAAAATTCGGATTTTTTATATTCAGGCAAAAGATGATGTTCCTGTTTTTCGTTCCCGTTATTTTTAATCTCTATTTTTATCCTTCCGAAAGTTTCGGTCGCACTGATCTCTAATATCCCTGCCTCGGAACGATTTTCTAATCCGTGTTTAAAACTATTTTCCACTAACGGTTGTAAAGTGAGAGGAGGTATCCTAAGTCTGGAAAAGTCTCCCACTTTTTTGATCTTGATCGTCAAAGAATCCGAAAACCGTATCCTTTGTAATT
This sequence comes from Leptospira sp. WS58.C1, assembly GCF_040833995.1. Taxonomy (NCBI): domain Bacteria; kingdom Pseudomonadati; phylum Spirochaetota; class Leptospiria; order Leptospirales; family Leptospiraceae; genus Leptospira; species Leptospira cinconiae. Next base: position 1,036,065 of record NZ_CP162137.1, on the reverse strand, counting down.
CCAGATAATTTACCGTAAAATCCCATTCTTCCGAGAAAGGGATAGTTTTTTCGAAGATCCTATCTGATAAAAACCTGTACGTCTCCGAAAGTAGAATAAGTGCGTTATCCGCTTTTTGCGGATCCGTCATGAGTAGGGAATGGATAGTGTTCAAGGTATTGAATAGATAATGTGGATCCATTCGATTCTGAAAGGTCCTGTATTGGATATCCTTCAGTTCAGTTTCCATCTTCTTTCTTCTTTCGATCAGGATCTGCATGGATTTTTCCAAAAAGGAAATGAATAACGCCAATATCAGGCTGCTTAGGAGAATATTATAAGACCCTCCGTGAGGTCTTTCCACCCCTTCTCCGGCCAATAATAATACGTGAATGATCCCGCCTGAAGCGACTCCCAGCACCGATGCAATCACCGAAGCGACGACTAAGAAGGCACCGGTAAAAAATGCTCCCCTGTTCATTCGGTTCAAAAATTCCACCGAAAATTCCACTATGGAACATACACAATGTGTGGTCACCTGGGTGGCCAAGAACACCTTCCAAAAAGGTGCGTGGGAATTATGAGCGACTAACAGCGAATTCATCGTTCCGATCACGGTATTAATGGTTAGCCAGAACAATATCTTGAAAGTGCGCATAGAATAGATGGTCGAAAAATTTTTTCCGGTTCCGACTCCACTGATCTCGTATTCTTGTAACCCGTCGATCCCCTTTTTACAATCTTATTCCAGGGAAAGTATCGTTTATTCCGATCGAGCAGAAACTACGGAAATCGGATCGACCCCTTTGTTAAAAAGAAAGTCTGGTAGACAAGAGAAGAAGGATAGGTTTATCTAAACGAAATTTTTTCTTTACGACTTTTGTCGGCAAGTAATCGAGGGGGACCTCTTTGAAAAAGACATCAATTAGAAAACTGATCACCGCAGCTTGTTTTATTATGGGATCCGTACATTTATCCGCAGAGGAAATCGTAACAACCAAGAAGGACGAACCGGATGGCTTTTACGGTTTGAAGATAGGCGGTATTCTCTCTCCTTCTTATAACCAGAGAATGAGAGATGGGGGCTCCGGTCTTACCAACACCTATTTGAACGAGGAGCCCGGCTTCTCGACACCTTGGACCCTTTTGACCATCAATAAAGAATTTAAGGAAACCGGTGTCAGCCTGGAATTATGGGGAGAATTATTACGTTCCGCACAAGTAAGCGCAGATACGAGAATGGATGGAGGGGCCAAATCCAATCCTTATATTTTAGGGATTAGAAGGGCTCTTGTTCGAAAGACCTGGGAAACCGGATTAGGAGAATATTCTCTGACTTTCGGAATGCAGGAACTTCCCCATACTTATACACAATGGAAAAATTACTGGAGATGGAGGTATGTGGATAGAGGACCTCTGGAAAGCCTGGGATTTGCTCCTGCCCCCGCCGATATCGGGTTAGGTGGAACGGGAAAATGGGATAACGTATCCGCTCAGGTTGTTCTTTCCAATGGAGAAGGTTACAGGCAGACCCAGAACACCGACTCCACAGGTTTCGATCTTTCCTCCAGAGTTTCTTACGAACCTAAAATAGGCGATGAGAATCGGATAGGACTTCATTTCTTTTACCGATCGGCAAATTTAACGGGTGCAACTTCTTCCGATTGTAAGGAAGGAACCGCATGTCTTGCCTCGGATAATAATCTTGCTACCACCCTTAGGAAAGATGTTCGTTCCTTAGAAAGTGACTCTTATGCTCTTGAAGCTAATTTTGATCGTAAAAAAATTCTTAACTTTGGACTTGGATACGTGTTTAGAAAACAAAAAGGCGGCGAAGTCCGAGACATTTCCAATCCGTTCGGAGCTGTTACTCCGGGTTTGGACTCCACCGGCACTGCGGCATACGCATGGTTGTCTCTAGGATGGGGGGATCTTAGGATCGTGGGTAGATTAGAAGGAGGAAGCGGAAGAGACGGAATACTTTCCGCAAACCGAGCTCAAATAAACCAGATCATGCCGGGAAGTCCTGAATCGGATTATTGGAATATACAAACCAATACCATAGGCCCTCAGGTAAATTCTTCCGGTTATTCTGTCCGCTCTTCCTTTAGAAGAGGTTCAGTATTCATGGAATGGAATATTACGGATTCTTTACGTATTGCCCTTGGATATACGGAATCCAGGAACAGGGATAAGGACGGAAACCGAGAACAATCTTATGTGGACGGGTCCGGGAACGAAAGGACTAAAGCGGAATATTTACAACAATTCCAAGGCGGTGCAAATAACGGGATCGTATCCTATGGCCGCCTGTCCAAAGAGCTAACTCTTTGGACCACCATCGAATTTTAAGGAGAAGTTTATGAAACTGAAAGTTTGGATGATCTTGAGCTTAACACTGTCCATCGGTGCCTTGGTTTTAGTGAGCCAAGAGAACAAAGAAAAGGACGCAAGAGTTTCCTTCCTAGTCGGAAAGGTACAATTGCAAAAAGGAGGTAAAGGAGGTTGGAACATCCTAAAACAAGGAGACCTGGTCTCCGAAGGGGATATTGTCTCCACTGGAAATGCCTCCAAAACGACCCTACTCTACAAGGGTTCGGAGTTTAAAATCCTACCGAATACAAAACTGAAAATTTCGAGTCTATATAACGAATCCAAGGACGGTCAACTGGAAGTTCAAAGCGGATTTGCCTGGTTCCAACTTGTGAACCTAAAAGGTAAAAAATTCGAGGTTCGGACTCCGACTACCACTGCAGGCGTTAGAGGAACCGCATTCTCCGCTTTTCACGACCATAAGACCAAGGATTCTTCATTCTGCACTTGTGAAGGCAAAGTTTTGATGAACGGGACAGGTGATCCGAAAGACGGGACTATGCAGGAAAAAGGAAACGGCGGATATTATCCGGGAGACGGAGCGGAACCGAAAAGAAGTTCATACGAGGGAATTATCGTAAAATTCAAATCTCTTCCTCCTTTCAAGGACTTGATGAAAAAGAATATTTCCTTAAAGAACTGTCTATCCTGCCATATTCCTCAAGGTTGGACACCGGAAAATTCGGTTCCAAGTGATGAGACCTATGGCGGAGGAAAGATGTAAATCTTATACCATTAAGATTTTGGAATGCGTAAGAGGCTCGGAAGTCCGAGCCTCTTTTTTATCCTAAGGGCAGACAATCGCGTTTCCAGGATTGGAGGCGAATGTACCTTGGAACTGAAGTCCTCCGAAAAGGTAAGGGTATGATTCCGAATTCGGAATAGGAATAGTGACCAATTTCAACTTATCGGTGGTTGATTGTAGATTACATTTGTTCCCAGAACTGACATTCGTGATCGCGTCCAAGGCCAAGGAACTAGGCAGAGGAACTTGGCGTAATACGTTATTCACCAATGGAACGATCAAAGAGCGGATGAGAGGATCCACTACTTGGAAAATTCCTTTCGGGTCCAGACCGAAGGGATTAAATGTAGGTCCTTCTAAAATATCCATCGTATAAGACATACTAGCTTCATCTTTTCGGATCACTAAACTCATAGCGTTTAAATTATTGTACTGCGGTTTTCCTACAGGATCCGGATTATCAAACGGAATAAAATTGAAAGCTCCGTCTCCTTTTATACTTACACGCACGGTATTGAGTAGATATCGGCAGCTATTTGCCGCGTTATCTGCGGCTGCCGCACTACAAGGTAAAAAACTTCCGTCGCCTACATCCGTTCCGGGAAGCCTTCTTCCATAAATCCTTAATTCCAAATCCGTAAAATTCACTACCAAGATAGGGAGAGCGTTTGCTCCTCCGAATTTAAATTCTCCATTCGGAGCGTGGATCGCATAAACGTCTATATCCACATCATCCGTTGCGCTGACACTTGGGACAAATTTAGTAGGATCGCCGGGTTTTAAACCTACTAAAGGTCTACCTGGAGATAAAATATTCAGCAAGGTCCCAACTTTCACCAACTCTTGGGTCAATTCGAACAATGGATCTGAACCGGCATACTGCTTAATCTGGTTTATAAATTGTTTATTAATCCTTAAATTTAAAGCGCCGTTTTGCCAAAGACTATAAGCTGCTTGAGTAACCGTATCCGCATTCAAAGTAAGAAGTAATCCGGGATTCGCGTTACTTCTGGAGAATGGATAAGTTTTTGCCATTGCAGTACCGGCGGGAATAGGGCGAGTGCTCACAAAACCCGTAGCTAATTGATGCCCATGATAGTTCGGATCCGTATTTGCGATCGGATTTTTAGCCACCAAAGAAACACTTGCGGAAGTGAGTATCCCTTTGTTTGTTCCGTCCGATTTTACCACTGCATCGTTCTGGGCCATAAGTCTTAAAGACAAAGGAAAATTACTCAAAGGAGCAGGCAGGTAATCGGGCAAGGTAACATCCAAGCCGGGATTATTTAGAGAAACCAACACCGCGTTCATCGCTTCCACGGAAACCCTTTCCACAATATCTCTCAGCATAGATTGTGTAATGTAAGGTGTCGCCTGAGGAACCGCGTTATTCGCCACACTTTCCGTAATAGGAGAAAGCCAAGAGCCTAGGGTATCCGTTGCAGCTAATAAATTTACACCCGCTACACTCAGATTATTAGTCCATTCGGAAACGTAAAAATTCCCGGTGATCGGATCCGTAGGTGTATAAGGAGTTCTGATCGCAACTGCGATCTTTCCGTTCGTATCAAAACTTGCGTTTGCCTTCGCTCTCGCCAAACGAGAAGTATATGGAGAGTTCAGGTTTAACGTAGCGGTGGTCGAAAAACCATACGTATCGTCATTACCGAGCAAACAAGCTAAACCCGTACAATCATGTGAATACCCTATCGTAGTCAGATCGATGACCGATCTTTTTCCGTTTAGATCAATCCCCATTACTCCGTCTGCTTGGACGTAGATCGAGTCTGTGATATTCGTACTATTATCCGGAGCTAAAGGAGGAACGACTACATTATTGATATAAACGTCCAACCACATAGGAAGGCTTCCGAGAAAGCTTGCGGTAATATTGAATGCACCAGTATTTCCTGCGATACCGCAATAACCGTTCCCGAATTGGCCGGCCATATCACCATAGGTTCTCACATAATTGACAGAGATCGGAAAATCATTCGCCGTAATGGACCAAAAATCGATACATCGTCTATCCGAAAAGTTACCGTTTCCGTCCGGATCCCGAAGAGGAGCAATGTCAGTGGTTTTTGGTGATCCTGAAAAATCATTAAATGTCTTATTCGTGATCTTAAAATCCGCGCGAGCGAATTTTTGAAGAATATTAGAGAATAATTTTAAAGTCTGAGCTTCATCGAAAACGGCTGCGGATGCGTTGGAAATCAAATCATAGGGTGTAGAATTGACTTTTCCGTAATTGAATCCGAAAGACCTACGGAACGTTTTCCCGTCCGCGGTTAAGATCTGGAACTCGTATGAATTCCCACCCTGGAAAGGTTTTAGACCGGCTTTCGGACCTGTAAAAGCGTTTAAGTTCAAAGAAGAAACAATAGGAGCGGTCATATCGCAAGGAGAAGCGGAACAAATTATATGTTCCGCGTTCGAACCCATATGTTTTAATTTAATGCTTTGGATCTGGTTCGGATTACTAGGATTCGTAAAACTTGCATTCAAGTTCATTCCGATCGTCCCAGGCGTTGCATCCAGATACGTTAAGTCTTTTTGGGAATTTGCCGGCCCCACTCCCGTTCCGTTTAAGGACATCGTAATATAGTAATCAGGCTCGGTAGTAAAACTTACCGTATAAGGCTGCAGGTCCCCGCCCTCTAATCCTTTGGAAGCGGAAGTCAAAGTAAGTTTATAAGTAGTATTCGCTTTTAATTCCCGATAAGGATCGAATACCAATCTTCCGCCGGATTTCCAGTAGAAAGTTCCCCCTTTTTCGGCTGGAGGTCCGGGTAGAAGCGTGCCGTTTTCTTCAGTCAGAACAAAATCCGATTTTACCGTGCTTGCGACCATCGGTTCGGAAAAAACAATCTCCAAACTTTTGTAACGGTCCACCTGAGTCAGGTTCGCTAAATTGAGAAGGACTTGAGGCCCTGTGGTCCCGAAATCGACAGGTAAAGTGGCCGGGGTATCCGTTTCCGTATAATTTATAGTATTGGAAGTTCCGGGAATGGATCCGCCCCCATCTACCGGGATCCCTATAGAACTAAAGAATGAATCGAGTATTCCTCCCCCTTTTTCGGAATCTCTACATCCCGAAAACATAAGAGAAACTGCCAGACAGGTTATAACAACCGTCCGTTTAATAAAAATTCTTTCACTTTCACCCAATCCGGTAACCATTTTTTTTCTCCAGTCTTCAATCGCATAATTTCGTTCGCGTTCGGCGGGAGTCGGCACTCGGCAAGTGCCTAACCAACCTCGGGCTGGACCTTCTTCTTTCGAAAAAACGGCCCTGCCCTTAAGAGTTAATTTTCAATTTTGGAGAAAACTCTTGGTTCAGGATTTATTCTGTTTTTATAATATTATCTTTATACTAATCCTCTTTTATTCCTATTCACACGTCATTAAGGACATTGCACAACTGTTCCAGGGTTCGTAGCCGCCGCTCCTTGGAACTGAAGACCTCCGAATAGATACGGATAAGGTTCCGTATTCGGGATCGGAATAGTGATCAGCTTCAATTTATCCGTAGTGGATTGAAGATTACAAACCGCACCGGATGTGTAATTTGTGATCGCGGACACATTAAGGGACTTAGGCAAAGGCACCTGACGTAAAACGTTATTCACCAAAGGAATGATCAAGGAGCGGATGAGTGGATCCACCACTTGGAAAATTCCCTTAGGGTCCAAACCGAAAGGATTCACAGAATTCCCTTCCAGAATGTCTAGAGTATAAGCCATACTAGTCTCGTCCTTTTTGATCACAAGACTCATAGCATTCAAATTATTATACTGAGGTTTTCCTATAGGATCCGGATTATCGAACGGAATAAAATTAAAGGAACCGTCCCCTTTGATACTCACGCGCACCGTGTTTAGAAGATAGCGGCAACTGTTTGCGGCATTATCCGGAGCCGCAGAGGAGCAAGTAACGGAACTTAAAGTTGGATATCCTATCTGGGTCCCATTTGGCCTTCTTCCGTAAATCCTCAATTCCAGATCCGTAAAGTTCACGACAAGAGAAGGAATAGCGCTCGCTCCCGCAAACTTAAACTCACCGTTCGGGGCATGGATCGCATAAACATCTATGTCCACATCGTCCGAAGATTTTACGTTTTGGATCAGCTTACTAGGATCGCTAGGATTCAAACCTACCAAAGTGGATCTACCTGGAGCCAAAATGTTCAGGAGAGTTCCGACTTTCACTAACTCTTGTGTCAACTGGAAGAGAGGATCCGAACCTGCATAAGCGGTGATAGAATCTATAAACGGTTTATTGATCCTTAAATTTAAGGCACCGTTTTGCCAGAGACTATAAGCAGCCTGAGTAACGGTATCCGCAGTCAAGGTTAAAAGGAGTCCAGGGTTTGTAGAACTTCTCGAGAATGGAAAAGTTTTAGTCAAAGCATCCGCAGCCGGAATAGGACGAGTGCTTACAAAGCCCGCAGCCAACTGATGTCCGTGATAATTCGGATCGGTATTGATGAGCGGATTTTTGGCCACTAACGCCACGGAAGCCGAGCCCACGAGTCCTTTGTTCGCTCCGGATACCGTAGGAGCCACATCCGTTTGGAATTTCAACTTTAAGGAAAGAGGAAAACTTTGAAGAGGAGCGGGAAGGTAATCGGGGAGAACCACATCTAAACCCGGATTAGCCAACGAAGTTACTACCGCATTCAACGCGTTAGGCGCAACCTTTTGCACTACGTCTCTCAACATGGATTGAGTAATTGCAGGTTTTAAGGCCGGAACCATACCGTTCGCAATGGAAGCGGTCACGGAAGATAGAAGGTCCGCTGCCCAAGAAGTGGAGTCTACATAGTCTACCGAATCCAGATCGCCCGCATTGTTTTTTACACGTAAGTGGTCGGACCATTCTTTCGTATAAAAATTGTCCGTTGGAACATTTGTAGGAAGAGCTGCCGCAGTCAGAGGAGTTTTGATCGCGATATTAAATTCTCCGTTGGAATCCACAAGAGTGTTTGTGTTTGCAACCGCAGCACGAGGGTTCGGTGTTTCCCCCAAATTCACTTCCGCGATGGTGGTAAAATAGAATCGATTGCCTGCTCCCACGAGCCCCAGACCGATAGAGTTACGGTTCCTTGCAATAATAGCAAGATTGATAATCGCCTTACGACCGTTAATGTTTACTTTGAGATTATTATTTGCGGGAACACTTAAACTCGCAGTAATCGTAGGATCCGCTCCCGTAGTTGGAGGGATATTTACCCCAGTAATATAAACGTCCATATCGAAATCGGAACAACCCAAGAAACATCCGTTTCCGACAAAAGCGCCCGGATTTGCACCTGATCCACCACAATAACCGTCACCATTGTCAGGGTCGGTAGAATCACCGAAACTACGGATGAAATTCACAGCGGATCCACCGGTCGAATAATAATCTATACAATGGGAAGTTCTCTTAGTGGTAGTTTTAGGAGTGTTGGAAAAATCGGAAAAACTTTTACCGGTGATCTTATAATCATTCTTGGTAAATCTTTCCAAGATCTGACCGAATAATTTTAAGGCCTGAGCCTCATCCACAATGGCAGCCGCGCCGTTTGCGATTAAAGCATACGGAGTGGTATTCACTTTTCCGTAATTGAACCCGAAAGATCTGCGAAATACCTTACCGTTAGTTGTAGTGATCTCGAAAATATAAGAATTCCCACCTTGAAAAGGTTTTAACCCTGCTTTTCCTCCGGAGAAAGAATTCAAATTCAAAGACGAAGCAAGAGGAGCGGTCATATCGCAAGGAGGAGCAGCGCAGATCACATGTTCCGCTGAAGAACTTAAGTGTTTCAGTTTGATAGATTGAATAGTATTCGCGCCGATAACGGGAGAGGTAAAACTTGCATTCAGATTCATCGCGATCGTTCCGGGAGCGGCATCAAGATAAGTCAAGTCTTTGGAAGAATTTGCAGGACCAACGGCTGTTCCGTTTAACGTTGCGCTGATCAAATAATCCGGTTCCGTAGTAAACTCAACAGTATAAGGTTGGAGATCCCCGCCTTCCAAACCTTTCGAAGCTCCCGTCAGAGTCAGTTGATAAGTAGTATTCGGTTTCAGCTCCTTATATGGATCAAAGATCAATCTCCCGCCGGATTTCCAATAAAAAGTTCCTCCCTTTTCTGCACTCGGACCGGGCAATAAGGTCCCGGATTTTTCCTTCAGAACAAAATCGCCGTTCACCGTAGATTGTGTCATCGGTTCCGAGAAAACGATCTCCAAACTTTTATATCGATCCACTTGATCGGTTGCAGAAAGATTAAGTAATGCTTGTGGACCTGCCGTACCGAAATCAACGGGAAGTGTAGCAGGTTCGTCCGTATCCTTATAAGGAGTTAAATTCGCACTAGGAGGAAGACTTCCTCCCGAATCGGAAGCGATCCCGAGACTTGCAAAAATAGAATCGGATAGGCTTCCTTGTTTTTCTCCCCCGCATCCAATGGATACGAAGAATAAAGTGAAACCGATAAGTAAAAATCCCTTGAATGTTTGCGTCTTCATTTGTGTCGGTAGTCCCGTTATATATCTATTTTTCATCTTAGTGAGAATATCGCATTCAGATCGTCCCAGTACGTCGACGTGGGTTGTCCATCATTCCAATTATCATAGAAGAAGGCGTCGGAACCGGAGAAACGACGACCTCTTTCATAAATATCTCCGAATAATCCGATTAGAGTCCCCGCAGAATATAGGAAGGCCCTGTTGTCCATAAGAGGAGTCTGGATCATATCGGATCTCAGAAGTACTTTCGTATTTTCGAATAGATCTTCCACAGTGTATTGAGAAGACATGTTCGCATTCTTCTCTAAAAAACTGAAGAAGCTGCCCGGTTTACCCAATTGGTAACCGGTAGCGTATAAGTTCCTTCCGTAAGGTGCCATAGAATCCAAAACAGGAGGAAGACTAGTGGTCAAAATATCGGAAAGAGTATAAGTTCTCGTATCCAGAGTGGAATTGTTCGGATCGGTTTCATCCCCCACATAGAAGAGAGAAGAGATAAGATCCAATGTATTCGTAATTTCGGAAGCGGTGAGTTGGATATCCAACAAGAGATCCAATAAGAAATCCAAGGATTTCACCAAAGACCAACCGGACGATCTGGAAACGTAATCTCGGATCCGTCTTACCAGATCATCCACTTTCACCCAGGTAGGATCATATAGATCATTACGAGGGCGATCATCGTATTTATCCGCGATACGATACACTAACCAATCGATTCCTTCATCAATTGCAAACTGGTTCGGACAATTGGTTTGGAAATTCGCCTCGCCGCCGCATTCGGACCAAAGTTTTGTTTGGCCTAAGATCCCGGAAAGACCGTCCATCACCTTGTCTCTTGCATCCGTTTTAGCGGGATCTCCAAGATTTGTGGTAAACTTGATAAGTCCCGAAAGAATATCAGTTTTACTTAATAGATCCAACGGACCGTCCGTCATACGATTACGATCTGTGCTTGTAGGTGTGGAAGTCCCTTCGATTAAAACGCTCAATAAAGTCCTGTAATTTTTAGAAGCCTTGTATTCTACAGGAGTGGCCGCTGGGTTTCGCAATCCGGATGCGATCCCTACCGTTCGTACCTGAATAAAGCTTGGCTTTGGAGGCAGATTGTCCCCTATTCTCGCCGTTTCATCCTGTCCAAAAAAAACGTATGGTCGAGAGAAGATCTCAGCGAGGCCGGTAAATAGCTTATAAGGATTTTTTCCTAATGCTCTGTTCGCCGGAATTTTAGCGTCATCACCCAAAGCTTTTGCCAATGCGACGATAAATGGAGTCAGACGATTCCTCTTATTCCAGTTTGTGTTCACTTGAGAAGAAGGAGTATCAGTAGTTCCCAAGAATCCAAGCTGTTTGATCACACCCGCATTTTGGGATATCACCGGCGGGATCATTCCATACACAGTGGTTGGATCAGGGATCAAAAGAGGGAATAATGCGGAATATACCGCAGTCACTTGGAAACCTTCATTACCAGCGAGTCCGTATCCCCAGCCTTCTACTAGGAAAACGGAATCGCCCGGTTCATTGGATAGATCTTGCAAATTTGTATCCTGGACAACCCAAGGCCCAGCCTGCGTTCCAGAATCAAAGGACTTGATGGGAGTCCCCTTCTTGTGCCAGTAACCGTTAAAGTTTGTACAATCGTCTTTTAAAGGACCACAATTGGGACTTAAGTTCATCATTCCCATGATTCCGTTCCCGATCGCAGTAATGAATAATGCCTCTTGGTAGGTAACTGTAGCGGCTAACTTAGCTCTCACCGGAAGAACTGCTACGAATCTTTTTTCGTATAAAAGCCATTGTAAATTTTTATAAAATGCTTCCTCCGCACTTGCTACTAGGATAGGAGCAGGGACGGTTTCCGTAATAGAATAGAATCCCTTGTCGGTTAATACCGCAGACGCAGCAGTTTGATCCACTCCACCCAAATAAATACGTCTTTCTCCGCCTGTACCTGGATCAATTTGAACGTAATATTTGGATGTGTTCCAGCTAGGTTGGTATTGTAAAAGATTACCGTTAGGCGCAATCGGATTCCCTCCGGAGTCTGTTCCACTATAGTATGGTCCATAACCTTCCAAAGTAACCTTGACGATCCAATCCAACATCCAGGGAACTGTCTTATTATACAGTTTATCGAATTGAGACTCGTTCAATGCAGCATTCAAGGTAGAAGTGTCCGTAACCGGATGGGTCTCCCCTCTAGAAGGAGCTTCTAAAATGGAAAGAACCCTAGTATTGAAACCTATTCTGTATTCCAAACCATCTCTGAAAACCTTACCGCTAGTGCGGCTCAATTCGGTAATATTCTTAAAATTGAATGAATCACCGGACCCGATCACGGATCCCATACTGAACATTGCATCACCTAATGTCAGCTCACCACCGGTTGTTACGGAGCCGGTATCAGTTAAAGCGTTATTAACGACTTGAGTTGTACCGGAATTTCCGGAATCTACCGGATTCCAACGAAAACCGTAATTATCCGCAATTGTAAGAACAATAAATAAAGTTTCTAACGCGGAAACCGGACGGCTTTCCACATCCGTCTGGCGGTTTCGTCCATCTCCATCCAACTGCAAAAGATCCTTAAACGTTTGGCTGGAACCGGAAGAATTCCTCATAAAATCCAGTAAATACGCATTCTTAGCGGTCTCTTTCAGAACGTTTACAGTCACATCTCCCTGGGCGAAAATTAATCCTTTAATCGTTTCAAAAAGATCACGAAGCATCGTTCTCAATTCTGCAGGTTTTAAAGTACCCCCAGGGGCATTATACGCTGCGTTCGTAGAATATTCGTTAGCGGTAGGCTCAGCAGGAGAAACAGTATTAGCAGTAAAAAAGTTCTCTGCGTTTATTATAAAATTTTTAAATGAGGTTTGAGGAGTCATTTGATCCTCGAAACCGGCAGCCTTGTACATCATCTCGCCGAAATCGTAAACAAGAGAGATAAAACCTTCTTTTAAAGTGCGATCCGTTAGTAGAGAAGGAGCAAAAAATCCACCTAATAGATTTTCAACTCCGGTTCGGAACGCAGTATTTTTCCGTAATCCTTTATAAAGAAAATCTTCTATATCGTGAAGAGTATCCACAGTATCCGGATCTACAAGAAGGTCAGCTGTATCGTGGATAGAAGTGGTAACCTGATTCGCCGTCTTAGTATTGTATTCTATCAAAAGTTGGTTTGCGCCAAGAGGCATCAAATTACGGACTACAGGCTTTTTATAACGGCGGATCTTCTCAAAAACCGGCTGGATAGAAGAATACGCGGCAGGATTCGAAGTTTGTATCTTTTCGATCATGTCCGCAAGGCCCAAAGAAAGGGTTTGGACGCTCGTTCTACTCTGCAGCATCGCCGATTCTAAGGCGCGAATTGTCCCCAAATTATCCGTTCTAGGTGCTTGAGAGAGTGCATCCCCCAAGGCCTCATTGAAGCCGACGGGGTCCATATTGGTGAAAAAGCTCTTCACCACTGGGTAAGGATTCAAAAAACTGAATAAAGAAATTCCTTGGTAGTCGTCGGTATTATCGGAGAATTGGGAAATCCCGCTTTTATCGGTCCCGGCATGAGAACAGGAACCGAATAATGATAATATAAGAGAAATGAAAATTATATTTTTCTTAAAATCCAGGAGGCGATTACTCCCCCCAGCAAATTCCCTTATTGGCCGCATCTTCATCCCTTAAACCTCTCTGGGTCCGTGTTCGCTTTTTTGAACAATTGTTATTTTTCAGAACCAGAACGGCTTCTATATATACCGTAATTCCAAAAAACCTTCAATCTTTTTTTATATCAACTGTTCGAATCGTGTATCGATCGCTATACTGGTACATATTATAACGGTATAGACAAGGATTTTTTTCACTAGTTTTGGCAGTTTTTTAGAGAACGAACGTTATTTTTAACTGTCTTATACGTCTCTTATTTTCTCGGATTTCCACTTAAAATCATGTTCTAAAGCATGATTTAATATGTGTTATCAGAGTGAACGCACGTTTGCTTTGGAAAGTTTTTATTGACAATCGGTGGTTTCAGGGACTACGGAAAATAAAAAAGGCCGAGATAAATCTCGGCCTTTTCTCTATTACATTTTGAATATGGAATCCTAAGCAGTCGCCGCTTTCTTTTTGTAGATAGCGTAACCGATTGCTGCAAGCCCCAGTATCAGCCAGATATACCAAAACTTCACAAGAAGAATGGTAACTGCGGTGATCACAAATGCCACAACCCCGAACACTATGGATAGAGCGGTTTTTCCCAATTCTCCTACAAGAGGAACAAAACTTAAAAGGGAAAGTAGCGGTCCTGCGAGAAGATTAAAGCTCACCCACATAGCAATAAAACAACCGAGTCTCATAAGCCACTTTTCCGTATTATCGTCGCTTTGGATGTCCTTCATCGTAGTCTGAAAATCTCCTACGGAAGCGTTCAAAAATTTATTACCCTCTTCACTGGTGAACTCTCCTATTGTATTTCCGTTTACGGAACCCACGAAAGTCATATTTTCATCCGGTACGGGAACAAGAGATACACTGATTCTTTCGCAGCCTTCGGTTTGATCGCTTGCACATTTTTGAGATAAATAGATATAATCACCTTCGGCTATCCCTTTGGACAATTCTCCCGATCCGGGATTTACGGAAGGCACTGCGGAAGTCAGATCCACCTTGCTCAAATTTATATTGTAAGTTTTACCTTCATCGGTCTTCACCTTCGCGTCGGAAGCAACGGAACGTTTATCATCCACAGTCGCTTGGTAGAAAGGTTTAGACTTGCATACGGAATCCTTGAAATTTTTAGGATTTTGAGGAGAAGAGATCCAATCCAATTCACAATCGTAATCTTTTTTTTTCGTAGTGGAATTCTCTTTGCTGGTTTCTTTCCAGGCATATACCTCGGAAGATTGAGAATAGGAAATATACTTCCCGGGTTTTACGAACTCTCCACCCAATAGATCTGCACTCAGTTTTCCGGTAACGTAAGACGCAACCCCAGGTTTCGCTTGGGCAGCTGGCACCGCACCTTTAAGGGCCGCACTCGCTTGCTCGCAAGTTTCCACTTGAAATATTAAAAATAAGGAAAGTGGGAATAATACAACCCCGGTCAGCATTCCTTTGAACGAATCGCCGATCGATCCGAATATACTCGTACTTTCTCCTGTTTCTTCAAACGCCATGTAAAAAACCTCCCACTGGCCTTAAAAAAGACGAAAGGGCATTCTACATTCCACACAATTCGGTAGGCAATATCTTTTTTCCAAACCGAAAAGAGAAGATCCTTTCTCCAAACGAACGTTTTGGAAAAATTTTGGGCGGCCCCACTCGCTATCGCTCTGGTCGCGCTGCTACGGGCTACGCTATCGCTTCGGTCCTTCGGACTTTCCCTGCGCATCGCTGCCGCGTTTCTCATGCAAAGACGTTCGTCTGATTTCTATCTCAAAGGACCTTCTTATACGATAACTCTTCGCGGCAAGGATACGAAGGGCGCTAGTCCGGCTTTGCCGGATATTTTCCGCGCCCCATAGGAAGCGGGTAACGCCAAGCGTTGCTGAGCGTAGTGAAGCAAAGTCCTGATCGGACAAACTGGAACTCCATGAAACCGTCCATTTGAATTGCTGAGCGCGAATGCGCGAACCCGCAGTAGCCTGGTCAGAGCGTAAGCGAAGAGCCGCCCAAACCTTTTTAAATATATTCTAATTTCTGAATATTCTAGGAATTAGTATGGAAGAATCAGAATAATTCCAGCCAAGCCTTGCGAATATCCGGTTTTTCCATAAAGTAGGTACCGATAAGTGCAGCGTCCACATGGGAACGGAATTCATCCAGATCGGCTTTACTTTTAACCCCAGACTCCCCTACTTTTACGATATTGGGAGAAAGTTTGGAAGCCACTTTAGGGACCAGGTCTTGGTGAATGGAAAAGTCATCCAGATCCCGAGTGTTGATCCCGACTATATTTGCACCCGCCTTTGTGGCGATAGTCGCTTCTTCTTCCGTATGGATCTCCGTGAGAACATCCATATTATACTTTTTAGCTTCTTTGATAAGTTCTGCGAGTTTTTCGGGTGTGAGTATACGAACGATAAGAAGGATTGCTGCCGCTCCGTATTCGCGAGCCTCAGCGACCTGCTTTGTATCTAGTATAAAATCTTTTCTTAATATAGGTATATTGACCTGAGAAGAAACATTCTTTAGGTCTTCAAGGGATCCGCCGAAATATTTTTTGTCAGTAAGAACGGAGATCGCAGTGGCTCCACATTCGGAGTAAGTTTTAGCGATAGTGACCGCGTCGTATTCTTGCCGGATAATCCCGGAAGAAGGACTCATTTTTTTACATTCCGAGATGATTGAAAATTTGCGGGAGCGTAATGATTGCCATAACCCCGTCCCTGCGTAAGGCGAAGGATTATATTCGGGAATGGTTTCGATTTCCCTTTTTTTTTCCTCTACGATCTCTTGGAGAACCCGATGTAATGCCATCATCGGTTATGCACGAAAGGTTCGAAGCGCCTCGTCTTCCGTATCTCGAATATCAAATAGAGAAGTAAGTTCAATCACATCGAAAATTCTTTTCACTGCAGGTTTGATCCCGCAAATTTTGAGACCGCCTTCTTTTGCGTTCAATTTCCTGAGCGTAGAAATGCAAGCCCTGAATCCGGAGGAAGACATATAGTCCACGTCTTGCATGTTTAAAATAACCTTGGTGTGTCCTTGGTTATCGATTAGATCGTTCAGATTTTCTTCCACCTCGTTTGCGATAGAAACGTCTAAACGTCCCTTGAGGTAAACTATGAGAACTCCGTCCTGTACCTTATGGTCGAGCAAAGGAACCTACCCTAGCGATAAATTAGAGACAATTCTCGATGCGAAAAATAGCCTGTCAACCAAGTTCCCCAAGATGAAGAATTTTCCTACCTCCTTATTAGGCCAAAGAGTCCTGGTTCTCGGCGGGGGAGTTTCCGGCATGGCGGCTCTCCGACTCTTGAAAGAGAGACAGGCGAATGCTGTTCTTTGTAATTCGAATCCTATTCCCGATTTAAATGTTACGTTCGTCGGCGAGGATGTAATTCTAGCGGACCTTCTTCCGATCACGCTCATCGTAAAAAGCCCGGGTATTTCTCCTTCTCATCCCGTAATTTCCCAAGCTCATTCTCTCGCAATCCCCGTAGTTTCCGAAGTGGAATTAGCAAGAGCGTTTTATTCCGGAAAATTGATCGGCGTCACAGGAACGGATGGAAAATCCACAACCACTTCTCTCACTGCACATTTAGTTTCTTCCGATTTTCCGGGAGCGACTGCGGGTGGAAATATCGGTTTGGCCTTCAGCGATTTTTGTCTTAAACCGGTTCCACTTTCCGTTTTGGAACTTTCCAGCTACCAGTTGGAAGATTCCGGTCCTTTAGAACTTAACGTATCCGTAATATTAAATCTTGCTTCGGATCATTTGGAAAGACATAAAAGTTTGGATAATTATTTCGAAGCCAAGACAAGGATCGTGGACCATTCCAATCCTCTTCATACTCTTGTAACGAATTCAAAACTTTTTCAGGAAAGGATCCGAAATCTGGGATGGTCCTGCAAAATTTTAGTCTTCGGGAGAGAAGCAGGAAACGACGCGATCATCTCGGAAGAAGAAAGAAGTATCAAAACCGCAAAGTCGATCTATGATGCTACGAACTTCCCTCTGCCCGGAGGTCATAATTTGGATAACCTGGCAGCTTCTATCTTGGCTGCAGAAGCAATCGGTGCAAAACCGGAACATATCCAAAGTCTGATCGGGTCGTTTAAAGGCCTTCCTCATCGTTTCCAATATGCCGGTAAAGCGGCCGGGATCTCTTTTATCAACGATTCCAAGTCCACAAACCTCCACAGTATGCTTGCGGGTTTAAACACGTGGAAAGACAAAAAAGCGACCTTTTTGATCTTGGGAGGAAGACCTAAAGCCGAACCCTTGGAACCTCTGAAAGAATTTTTAAATTCCGGTATCGGCTGGGTCTTACTGATCGGAGAGGCGAGAGAAACCTGGGCCCCCGTGATCTCTCCTATTTTAGGTTCCCATTTGATCTTAGCGGATAATTTGGAAGAAGGTTTTTCTCAGATCAAAAACGCGGTCCGCTCGGGTAGGGCAAGAGTTTCCTCCGTGGTATTTTCCCCAGCTTGCGCTAGTTTCGATCTGTATAAGAATTTTGAGGAAAGAGGAGAACATTTTTTGAAACTTGTCTCCGACTGGACCAGAGAAGAACCTTAGATTTATTTAATATGTCCTTGGTGGTTTAATTTTTCCCAGACTTTGGACTCTATGAATACTTTTAATAAGTCTCCGTCCAAATGATTTTCCTTCGCTTCCATTTCCAAAATGTCCAAGGCCCTATCCACCGGGACCGCTTTTTTATAAGGTCGATCTTGGTCGGTTAACGCATCGAATATATCGGAGATGGTCATGATCCTGGATTGGACCGGAATATCTTCTCCGGAAAGCCCTCTCGGGTATCCGGTTCCATTCAACCTTTCGTGGTGCGCATGAGCGATGGTTGGTACCATTTTTAGATCGTTTGTCCAAGGGATCTTACTTAAGAATTGGAACGTATGCTCCACATGGGATTCGATCTCTTTTCTTTCATCAAAATCCAAAGAACCTTTTTTGATGGTCAAAAATCCGAATTCGTAAGGAGAAATTAAATCCAGATTTTCTCCTTCCGTAGTGATATACTGCATCTTTGCGATCTCTTCCAAGAACTGAGAGTTTGCCTCTTCCAGAATGGAAGGTTCGTTGCTCTGGCTGATGATCTGGAACATAGAGTTAAGTCTTTTACATTCTTCGCTAAATTCGAAATCAATAGCTTTTTCAAAGTCGGAATATCCGACTGACCCGTGCTTTTTTAAATATTCCACTTTTCTTAAGTTTAATTTCGATTCGAAATCTTTCTTTAAGTAGCGGAATCTCCAGTCGATCAATCCGATCTCCAGGTCTTCCAATTTTTTGGCTTTCACCAAAACCTTTTCTCTTACTCCTACTTTTCCGAAATCGTGAAGTAATGAAGCGTATCTGATCTCTTTGAGTTGTTCCTTGGAAAACTTTGTGTCCTTATATTTTCCGAAACTCACACGATCTAAGGTTTCCGCAAGCCCGACGGTCAACACTGCCACTCTAAAAGAGTGACCGCTAGTGGTCGGATCCCTTGCTTCGATCGCGTTTACGGAGGCGGTCACAAATCCTTCGAATAATGTTTCAATCTCTCTTAATAAATAATTGTTCTGAATGGCGACAGCCGCCTGTCCTGCAACTCCAAGGACTAATTGAGCCGAATAATCGTCGAAAGGTTGGATTTCGTCCCCTTTCATCTGGTCTACGGTCAATTTTTGGTTAAAGTTCCTCTTACGATTGATCAGCTGAAGAACACCCACGACATCTCCCCTATGGCCTTTCATAGGGACTACCAGCATGGATTTAGTATGATAATTCGATAATATATCGAAATTCCCATTAAAGGAAAATTCGGCATCTTCCGGCAGATCATAAACATCTTGGATGTTCAGCACTTTTCCGGTTTCCGCAACATAACCCGCAATACTGGACTTATTGATGGGAAGAATGAACTCTTCCGTATCTATACTCAATGCCGAAATTTTAAAACGTAAATTCCGAACGAATCCTATATCGTCCTGTTCGACTAGATACAAGGAACCGGAGTCGGCATTACAGATCTCCCTTGCACTGTACAATATCTCTCTTAAAAGTTTATCAAAGTCCTTTTCGTTTGCCAGACTGATACCGATCCTGGTCAGTCGGTTGATCTCGTATTTTGCGGTGTTGATCTTATGTAATAGATCGAACTGATCCGTGATCATATGCAAATGTAAAAAGCCGTTAGCGAAAGTTTTTGAAAGGTGGAGATCCGAAGTGATCTCAGGCAAGATCCCAAAAATCAGATCGTCTTCGATCTCGGTATTCTTGTATCCTTCGTAGCTTAGGTCTGCATTTAAAATGAATCTGGCGAGTATCAGAGGATTCATTCTAAGCTGCTCTCTGATCTTACTATGTTCGGATTCTAAGGTTTCGGAAGAGATATAAAATAGAATGTTTACGAATTGCGGAGTATCCCTGATGTCCGAGGACCCGAAAAAATCCTTTAGATCGATCAGTTCTAGCTGGGTCTTATTGCGGAGGATGGAAAGTCTCCCCGCAAGTGTAGCGGAATCCGTCACGATATATTGCTTAAACTTGGATTCCATCCCGATTAACCCATCCTAAGCTTCTTTTAGAATCGTGAAAAGGAGTTTTTTCCAAGTTTTGGCCTTGGATATCCTTCGAAAAACGGCCGTTTGGCTTAAACAAAAAAAGACCAAACCTCATAGCTCATCCATAAGACGGATCTAAAGTCGAATTTTATCATATGGTCATATTTTAATTTAAGGATCCTGCAATAGATCGATCTAATTTTTTTTCCTTTCGGAATATACTTTGTCCTTAATGATCTTTCCCCAATCCTTTACAAATTTTTGAGAATGTTCATAGCCTATCTCATACAATCTTTCGTATTCATCCCAATCGAAGGTGGAAAAATCCCGAACAGGCAACTCCACGAATATATCGGAAGTTTCTTTCGTTTTTAAAAGATTGTTTCGGCTGGACAATAACATGGACCTCATGAACAGCTCGCCTATATGAGGGAATGAATATCTATCTTCCTTTTTCATAAATTGGTTTCCCAAAAGTTTCAGAGCGGAGGGTCCTTCTCCCGGAAATCTGGACTCAACTAATAATCCATAGGTTTGGTCCTTGTTCGGTTGGGATCCTGCACCTAAATCTACCGAGATCAATACGTCCGCTCCTTTTCTTCTCACCAGAGAACCGGGAAGATTATCCCAAAGTCCTCCGTCCACATACAAAGCTCCTTCGTTATAAAATGGAGGAAAGATCCCGGGTATGGAAGTACTGGCTCGGATTGCCTTCCATACCTCTCCTTGTTCGAACACTTTCGGTTTTGAATTTGTTAGATCGCAGGCTACCGCCAAAAAGGGAATCCATAATGTTTCTATTTTTCTATTTCCGAAAAATTCTTTGATCGCCTTGGAATATTTCACTCCTCTTAAAATGGAGACAAACGGAAGAGTATAATCTCTGGTCAGTTTTGCCTCTATCCAGACCTCTTTAATCAAACGGAGAGATTCCTCGAACTCATAACCCATGGCAAATAATCCCGCCATAATGGATCCGGCGCTTGTTCCTCCGATCAGATCTATCGGGATCCCAGCCTCGCTCAGGGATTTAAGTAATCCCAAATGAGCGAACCCTTTTGCCCCTCCGCCCGAAAGTGCGATTCCTACCGATCTACTTTCCAATCTTCTTGCAATACGATCGAATTCACCTGCCCTGTTCTTTCTCATTATAAGTTTTTGTCCGGGTAATTCATGAAGAATGTTTTCTAATTCTTCCCAACGAGTATAAGAATCCTCCAAGTATATTACGGACTCTTTCATGGTTTCGCCGAGACTTCCTCCTTGGATCAGGTTCCAAGAATAGGAATTTTCCAATATTGGGCGCCCAGTTTCGGCTAGAAGAAGAATTCGGTCCGCCTGTCTCAGGCTAGTCTCCGCCCAAAGCGGATCTCCTGTGGGTTCTACTTCAAAAACCACATTGTCGTATTCTTTTTCCAATCCTCCAAACCAGGAGAGAAGGTCCGGTATCCCGAATCGTATTCCATTTTTATGATGTATTTTTTTCTCCTTCAGGAATTTGGAAAGTTTATCCTCGTTTACAGATAATGTAGAGCCGAAGGACTTTAAGGATTTGGAAAGTTCATTGGAAAAATCACGGAGAGGAAATCCTTCCGTCACAGGCACCAGTGCGATCGTATGTACTTTTCTTCCGAATCGAGAGGATTCTTTATTCCGATTTCCCAATCTCCTGGCAATCGTTTCAGTCACATGGAATAAAGCTTCGGGAGATTCGGAGATAAATTTTCGGAATCCGTTACGTGAAATTTGGATCACCTGAGAGGAACGTACGGCATAAACCGAAGCAGAGCGAGGTTCTCCCGTTAACAAAGACATCTCCCCGATGATATCGCCTTTGGCGAATTCCCCTTCTCCCGTAATATTTCCTTGATCGTCCGAAACGGTATATCTGAACCTTCCCGATAAAATGATAAAAAGTGAATTTCCAGGTTCTCCTTGGAGCATCAACCTTTCCCCACCTGGAACATACAACCATCTCAAATACGGAGTCAACTCTCCGATTTTTTTGCGGTCCACATGAAAGAGTAATTCCAGATTGGAAATAAATCCTAAAATTTCCTTTTGACTAGGCTCATAGGAAGCCATTCTGAAAAATCTTTTAGTCTCTAATCTTTCCTTCCAACGTTTGGAAGTTTCCGAATGTTCGGATTCCCACTTATTCCAATTTTTAGAACTGATCCTCAAAAGTTTGGAGTCCGTTTCCGCTCTTATACCGAATTTCCCTTCTTTCCAATGAAAAAATCCTGCCTCCCCGAAATGAGAGCCGGGCACCAGACTTCGTATCATCAACTCTTCTCCGGAAGAAGCGTTCGTAAATTCTTCGCACTTTCCTTCCAAAAGAAAATAAAACCATTCCGAGGTTTTTTCGGGTGATATGAGAATAGTACCGGCGTTTACGGATCTATATTCAAAAAGTCGAGTGAAAGATCCTGTTTCCTCCGGGGTCCAATCCAGGAACATTTCCCGATTGGATAAAAAAATAAATCCAAACCAACCGTCTCTTTCTTCAGATCCTTTTTTAAAGCCGGTCTTTTTCTTTTTTTCTCTCACTGTTTTAGTCTCTGGTATATATTAAAAAAACAGACTGAAAAAAAAGTATATAGACTGCAATCTGAAATAATATCGATTTTCGCTTCGAATTCGATAGGGAGAATTATTTCGCACTGAGCGCACAAAGATCACAGAGTAATCTATTTGTTATTTTCTCTGTGAACTCCGTGCGAACCACCGGGTGAATTCTACTTCTATCGCCTTGTTTCTGCGCGACTATATAAGAAAAACGCCCGAAGGAAAAAATCCCACGGGCGCAAACAAAATGAATAGGAGATCTAATCTAACGATTAACGTTTCAGACCCAGGACTTCCTGTAACATTTGGTCTGTGGTAGTGATCGTTCTGGAGTTAGCTTGGAAACCCCTCTGAGTTACGATCATATCGGTAAACTGATCGGAAAGATCCACATTCGACATTTCTAATAGACCTGCGTTAATCTTCCCTCTACCGGCGATACCTGCTTCGCCGATCATCGGCTCTCCGGAGTTATTGGAAAATGCGAACATTGTATCTCCCGCTTTATCCAAACCGGCCGGGTTATTAAATACCGCAGTCGCAATCCTTGCTAAGGGTTGTTTGATCCCGTTGGAATAAACACCGGTAACGGTTCCGGAATTATCGATGGAGAAGGACTCCAGATATCCCATTGTATATCCGTCTTGTTTCACAGCTTTAGTTGTGAAATCGGAAGAGAACTGGGTGATCCCGTCCACCATTCCAGCCTCGCCTAGAGCCAGGTCGAAACTTTGGACTTGGGGATTTCCGGGAAGTTTAAAGGAAACTTTTGCACTTAGTTTTCCTGTGTTCATCACATCGGTTCCGTCGGAAACATAAACGATCTTACCATCCGGAGTGAATCCGAACTCAAGCTCGGTGAGTCCGGGCATTTGAGTATTCTGTCCGCCGGTGGCAGCCACATCTACGGAAAGTTGAGTGGAATCCGTTAAGGACGTCCTTGCTTTCCAAGTGTTTTCACGCACTTTGTAGAATTCCATTTTGAATTCTCTTTCGGCACCTTGGTCGTCAAAAACTTTGATAGTAGTCACGTGTCCTCTTCTCGCCTTCGGATCCGGATCATTGATCATAGCCGTGATCTCTTCTTGGGTAGCGTCAGGCGGAACGGCTTGCACGGATGAATTCAAGTTGGATCTGAAATCCACTTTGGAAGTTGCTCTTGCAGGCTCTTTAGAATATACCGGAATGATAATATCTTCGATGGAAGCGGAAGAGTTGATATACTTATTCCCTTTTTCATCCAAGCGGGAATTCCACCCTTGGACCTTCAAACCGTTCGCCGGGTTTACATAATAACCGTTCTTATCTAAGTTGAATGCGCCCGCTCTGGTGTAGAACTGTTTGTCTCCGTCTTTTACGATAAAAAAACCTTCTCCGGAAATCGCAACGTCGGTATTCTTACCGGTGGTTTGTAAAGCGCCTTGGGTCATGATCTTGTCGATCGCAGCGATCAATGCTCCGAGACCTACTTGTTGCGGGTTTACCCCTCCTATGTTTTCCTTCGGCTCGGAAGCACCTCTCAACTCTTGGGAGATCATGTCTTGGAAAGTGACACGTTCCGTTTTAAAACCGTGGGTGTTCACGTTGGAAATATTGTTACCGATCACGTCCATCCGCACTTGGTGGTTTTTTAAACCGGAAACTCCTGAATAAAGGGATCTCATCATGGCGCTTATACCTCGAAATTTTCTATTTAATTAATAATTGCTGTCGTTCGGTTTTCCGGGAAAACTCCAGCCTGGAGCCCCGGAACTTGTTTTTTCAAAATCGGGATCTTGGGAAGGACCCATATTCTGATTTTGTAATGTTTCTTGAAATTGTTGACCTTGCTGCGGTTGCGTTGTTGGAGTTCCAACGACGGCACTCGGAGAAGCCCCCGCTGAACCGGAAGGAGTCGCAGCTTTCGGAGCAGGTGCTCCTGTTTGTCCTTCTTGTTGGTTGATGATCGCGGGATCTGTGATCAAAGTGATCGCATCTATCTCTACGGTTCTACCGTTTACTCTCACAAAAGATTTACCTTCTCCGTCGAAGAACAATGCGCCTGCGGTCCCCACCACATTCTCTCCGGTCACAAAATCAGGACCGGATACGATCTTACCTACCAGGGAGAAACTTTGGCGATTGGTCATCTTACCGATCCCTTGGGAGATATTATTCATCTGCTCCAAGGAGGAGAACTGAGCCATTTGCGCGATAAAGTCTTGGTCTTTAACCGGGTTTGTAGGGTCTTGAGAAGAAAGTTGAGTGATCAATAGTTTTAGAAAATCATCTTTTCCTAATGCTTTCGCGGTGGAACGTATCTCGATCCCTTGGAGACCGCTTTTTTCTTCCTTCTCCAATTTATCGAAATGCTTCCTTAAATCGTAACTTCTGTCTCCTTCGAGATAACGGCTACGTGTAGCTTCGTTAGAAACCGCGTTTGTTTCCGGCATGATCCTCTCCTTAAACCAAGATGTTTAAGCGTTTATCAGTATTCTTTTCGGCAAATTCCGTATTTTCGATAGAGTCCATTTCGGGAACTTCTTCCAAATCGGAAGAATTCGAAAAACCGGAAGTTTCAAAACTCCAACCTTCTTGGTCAAAAAAACGGGAAGAATCCTGCCCATCCCAACTCATACGTAAGGAATCCTCGGACTCTACGATCAATGACTGAAGATCCAATCCTTGTTCTTTAAAATCTTTTCGAAGTTGTTCCAGATCACCGGCGAATAATTTTCTCACCTGATCCGACTCTACTAAAATTTTACCCTGGACCTTATCGTCTTCCACTGTAATACGTAAGGAAACTCTTCCTAATTCTCTCGGATTCAATCTTAGAGTGGCTTCCGATCTTCCGTTCTCGACTATATTCAATTTTGCCGATTGAACTAGTCTTTGGAAATTTTCCTTCATCTGAGAACGATCCATGGACGTTCCTGGATTCGATTTGGATGTTTTAGAATTTTGTCCGGTAACTTCTTGGTTTTTTTCTGCTATCCCGAGACCCGCTTTTAACAAAGTGAATGTGGTCTCGTTCCCATTTCTTTGGGAGAAGTCCTGGTTCTGAGAACCTTTCCCGGAAGTATCCGATTTGGAAGCTTCTTCTACTTGAGCCGCTTTCGCTGCTTGGTTTTTGGAAACCATAGAAAGAGTTTCCTGTTTTTTCTCTCTCGTGATCTTCCAGTTTTCCGACTCGGGAATGAAATTTTCTTTATGAGAATCTTTTAATACGGTTAGTATCTTTTCTTCGTTTGCAGGTTTGGAGAATTTACGCGCTTCTTCCAAACTTTTTGAACCTTCATCCAGACTTTCTTTTTCCGGAGTTTTTTTGGTTTCTTTAATAGAACGTTTCTCTTCCGGTTGACTGGATTTTAGAACGGAAACATTTCCCGCTTCTTCTTTTTGTTCCGCCTTAGGAGCTTCTTCCTTTATATGTTTTTGGATCTTTTTAAAGGATACGGATTCTTCTTGGTTTGCCGCGCTCGAAACTTCTTTCTCTTTTTTTGCCTCAAGTCCCGCCAAAAACACACTCATCTGTGTGATAAATGGAGAATCTAATTCTTCGGAGCCGAGTTCGGAGTCGACCTCATCTTCCAGTTCCGAATCGCTTTCTTCCCGTTCTGCCTTTTGGACCTTTCTATCAGAAAGACGAATTAATTTTTCATTCTCTTCTTCTTCGGCAGAGTTGGCCTCTTCTGCTTCTTCTTCGGATCTTATGAATAATTCAGGCTCTTTGGACTCTTCCACTTCGGAAGGTCTTTCTTCTTTGATCTCGGACTTTTGCCCTTCTTCCAAAACCTTCTGGGAGCGAAGTTGGATGGACTTCATCAGATCCATAAAACTTACGGAAGGAGCGGAAGTTTTTTCGGAAACGTTAGATACTCTTGGCTCCGCCGATGAATATCCCTCTTCTCTGCCTGGCCCTTCCGTTCTGATCTGCATAGCACGCCCCTTGCAGTATAAGGATCGTAAGATCAGAGATTTCCTTGATAGAATTATAAGATTATCTTCTTCCTTTATCGGATTATGTCGTATTGAGCGAAAGCGGGGTAGGAACTCCTGGCCTCAATTATACCCAGCAAGTTCTTCCAAGATCCATGCGTGAGCATCCTGAACGGTTTTGTACAAGTCTTCCAACTTATGAAGATCCATTTTCAGGGAACCGTTCTCAAAGTGTAAGTGCACATGTCCGCAATTGGCGCATAGATCCACGACGAAATAGCTTCTTTCTGAGATCCGGATCGGGCGGCAGTATTCTTCCATAGATATCCTCTTTCCGAAAAGGTTCTTTTTTCGTTAGGAATTGTCAAATTGATTTTGAGACTCATTATTGACAATTCCTAACAATACAACATACATTAGCAAAATAAAGGAAAAGGCCTGGGCGGCCCACTCGCTTTGCTCGGTCGCGCTGCTTCGATTTCGCGCATTCGCGCTCATCCGGGCTTCGCCCGGACTAAAGATCTACGCATCGCTGCCGCGGAAACGTTATAACGCAAAGGCACGAAGAATAGAGGATATTTGGAGAAGTTAAGCAAAAGACTCTTCTTATCTTGGCAGCTTTGCATGAGAAACGAATACTAAAGGATCGCTTACACTTTTATCCCGTTTGTATAAACAAAACCTGAGGTTCTATTACAGATATATGAAAAGAAAGGGTCCCATTAAAAAATATCTTGTTCGCTACATAAAAACAACTAACGTTAAACTTGTTTTTTTGATAAACATGATAAACCGAGAGAAATTATATTCGAAAGCCATAATATTTTTATTTGGGCTATTCTTTGCGAATGGTTGTGAATGTCCTTTGCCTTGCACCCCCGCGGCGGACCCGCTCACCCAACTGCTTGTCACAATCCTTTTTCCACCGACACCTCCCTTTTCCGGATCGTGTACATTACAAAACGATTGTATAGATTTCCGTGGAGCAATGTTTGAATCGGTTCATGCAAACATATGCGATTCTCAAGGAGGGATTTATAAATCCAATTTTCGGTGTGATCTGACTGGAAAATCGGCAGAATGTTCCTTATTAAAGGAAACGACTCTTTTTAGATTAAAATACTATTATAATGTTTCTTGGGATGGAAACTCTTCAATAGATCATTGTGAGAATAAATTAAAAGGAGTTTACTCCAGTATATGAGCCCCAAACTTCCATCCAAATTTTTTCTATCATTAGGGATGATCTTGATAATCGGAGTCTATTTATCCGCCCCCTTTCCTAATGACTCTCCAGGATGTTGCTCCGCTACCACTCATCCTATCATTGATTATATGCCGAATACCGCTTATTGCGATACTCCTGACTCATCTAGTTGTAATGAACTTTCTATCGATGGTTCGTATTTAGGTTCTATTAAAAAACTTTGTCCTATCTATTTTCCAAATTCAACAAATGTAGATATTTGTCCGCAAACAAGAGTAGCGACATGTCTTGTTAAAGGGTACTCAATCAAAAAAATTTATTTAAGTACGGGCTCCACGCCCTGGGATCTGAGTTCAGCAACGACAGATTGTTCTAACTTAGGTGGGACCTTAGAATAAACCGAAATTTTATGTCTTACTTAGAACTATGGATCTCTTGCAAAGAACGGATCGTAAATCCTTTATCGGTCATCTCGATCATTCCTCTAATGAGGGCCTTGGCTGCACTTGCAGTGGTCAAACAAGGGATCTTATAACGGATGGCTGCTTGGCGGATCGCAAAACTATCGTCTCTGGTCACTCTACTGAGAGGCGTATTCAGAATAAGATGGATCTTGTTCTCTCTGATATAATCTAACGCAGTCGGGAATTGGTTATCGTATACCTTATTGATCTTAGAAGAAAGTATTCCGTTTTCGGATAAGAACTTATGGGTTCCTTCGGTAGCGATTAAAATGAATCCTAGATCAGAAAGATCCTTGATATACTTTAATAATTCCTTTTTGTCCTTATCGTTTACGGAAACGAATACCGTACCCTGAGAAGGAAGTTCTTCTCCGGCCATGTATTGGGATTTTAAGAATGCCTCACCTGCTGTGTCGGCAATTCCCATGACCTCTCCTGTGGATCTCATTTCAGGTCCAAGGATGGTGTCCACTCCGGGAAATTTATTAAAAGGTAGTACGGCTTCCTTCACGTTCACAGTCGGGAAAGACATTTCTTTCGGGAGTGGGAGTTGTTGTAAAGTTTCCCCCATCATGATACGGGTAGCGTATTTGACAACAGGGTGGCCAAGCGCTTTGGATACGAAAGGAACGGTTCTAGAAGCTCTAGGATTCACCTCGATCACATATACAACTTCTTCCTTGACTGCGTATTGGATATTGATGAGTCCTTTGACTTGTAATTCCAATGCGAGCGCTCTGGTTGCGCTCCTGATATCATCCAATACTTTTTTGGATAAGGATTGAGGAGGAAGAACACATGCGGAATCTCCGGAATGGATCCCTGCTTCTTCTATATGCTCCATGATCCCTGCGATAAACACGTCTTTGCCGTCGCAAAGCGCGTCCACGTCCACTTCGACTGCGTCTTCCAAGAAGGAATCGATGAGAAGGGGCCTGTCTTCCGAAATTTCCTCGGCCTTCTCCATATACTTATCCAACTCTTTTTCTTCGCTGATGATAAGCATGGCTCTGCCGCCCAATACGTAACTTGGACGAACCAGTACAGGATAAGTGATATGATTTGCGATCTTTCTCGCTTCTTCCATGGAAGTAGCGATCCCGTTCTTAGGAGAGATCAATTTCAGTTTTTCTAATACTTCTGCGAAACGTTTTCTGTCTTCCGCCCTATCGATGGAATCGGGACTGGTCCCTAAAATGGGAACTCCCCTACTTTCCAGATCTTTTGCAAGTTTAAGCGGGGTTTGTCCGCCGAATTGGATAATCACTCCTTCCGGTTTTTCCTTTTTGTAGATCTGCATAACATCCTCTAATGTCAGAGGTTCGAAATACAATCTGTCGGAAGTATCATAGTCGGTAGAAACCGTTTCCGGGTTGGAATTCACCATAATGGATTCCACTCCCAGATCTTGCAGAGCAAAGGATGCGTGGCAGCAGCAATAATCGAACTCTATTCCTTGTCCGATCCGATTCGGCCCGCCTCCCAGAATGATTACGGATCTTTTAGAAGTGACGTTTGTCTCGTCCTCTTCGTCGTAAGAAGAATAAAAATACGGCGTATAAGCTTCGAATTCTCCCGCGCAGGTATCGATCCTTTTATAGATAGGTTCTATTTTAGAAGATTCTAATGCTGCTTCCAGGTTCTTTTCTTCTTTTTTGAGAATGGAACCTATCTCCGCTTTTTTCTTATCAGGAGTTTGAGAAGAAGAGAGGACTTTTTCTATCTCAGCTTTTTTGGCAAGATAAGCCAGCTGCCGATTGGAGAATCCCGCTTTTTTCAGCTTTCCTAAAACCGAATTCCCTTTGGTCGCAAATTCTTTTTCCAGATTTTGCAGGTCTTCGAATTGGTATAAGAACCAAGGATCGATCTTACATAGTTCGTGGATCTTTTCTACGCTGTAACCTTCTTCCAACGCTTTTTTAACGTAGAAGATACGTTTATCGTTCGGTCTGCGTAAGAATGAATCGATCCTTTCTTTTCTCTGAGGAACGGATAAAGAATGGAATTCCACCAATTCCGCAAAATTTCCGTCGGAACCGAAACCGAAACGATCGATCTCCAAAGAACGCATCGCTTTTTGGAAACTTTCTTTAAAAGTCCTTCCGATTGCCATAGCTTCTCCCACGGCTTTCATCTGGACTCCGAGAGTATCGTCCGTTCCCGGGAACTTCTCGAAAGCAAATCTTGGGATTTTTGTCACCACATAGTCGATGGACGGCTCGAAAGAAGCAGGAGTCACTCTTGTAATATCGTTTTTGATCTCATCCAAGGAATACCCGATGGAGAGTAACGCAGCGATCTTCGCGATCGGAAATCCCGTAGCCTTAGAAGCAAGCGCGGAAGATCTGGAAACGCGAGGGTTCATCTCGATTACGATCACATCTCCGTCTGCCGGATTCACTGCGAATTGGATATTGGATCCACCGGTTTCGACCCCGATCTCTCGGATGATGCTGATGGACATATCTCGTAAATTTTGGTATTCCTTATCGGAAAGTGTTTGTTGAGGAGCGACCGTGATAGAATCCCCGGTATGAACCCCCATAGGATCTATGTTCTCGATGGAACAAATGATCACTACGTTGTCCGCGAGGTCTCTCATTACCTCTAACTCGAACTCTTTCCAACCCAAAACGGATTGTTCCAATAATACCTGGCTGATAGGAGAAGCCTTGAGACCTTTTCCAACCACTTCGTCGAAAGTTTCTTCGTCGTAAGCGATCCCTCCTCCGGTCCCACCCAGAGTGAATGCAGGTCTTACGATGAGAGGAAGTCCTATCTGGGCTTTGATCTCTGCCGCTTCTTTTAAATTATTTGCGAGCCCGGAACGAGGGACTTTGACCCCGATTTTCTCCATCGCTCTTTTAAAAAGTTCTCTATCTTCCGCTTTTTTGATCGCATCGATCTTGGCGCCGATCAATTCTACATTATATTTTTCTAATAACCCAGCGTTATGACAGGCTAAGGCCAGATTTAATGCGGTTTGACCTCCCACAGTAGGTAGGATTGCGTCCGGTTTTTCTTTTTCTAAGATCTTTTGGACAACCGAGACGGTTAGAGGTTCTATATAAGTCGCGTCCGCCAGATCCGGATCGGTCATAATGGTGGCGGGATTGGAATTGAGAAGGATCACTCGAATTCCTTTTTCTCGTAGTGCTTTGGCAGCCTGGGTGCCGGAATAATCGAATTCACAGGCTTGGCCGATGACGATCGGCCCGGATCCTAGGATCAGAACGGAGCGGAGATCTTCCCTTTTGGGCATATTATTTCCAGGATTTTTATTCCGGCCTGTACTTCAAGTCTTTCCGAACAAGAAAGAAAAAAGCGGTCGGATCAAAGTTCTGATTTTGGGAGGAAATAGTCTCCCGCCTTCTTCCATTTCCCGGAACCCAGTAGTAGGAGCTCCAACTTACGCTGCAAATCACCACAATAAGAAGCAGGAAGCGGTTTCGTATTCCATGGATCGGAAATCCTATCGTAACAGGAATACAACACACCATTCGGGCTCGGAACATAGATCAGCTTTTTGGTCCCGGTTTGGAGCATTCTATGTTTGGAAAAAAGAACGGTCTCTTTTGCATAGGGATCGGAAACTGTCACACTATTTCCGTCATTCGGATCGATCGTATGTAGCTCCAAAATATTCGGATATCGGATACGATCCTTCTGAAAAAAATGCTCTCCCCGATCCGAAAACCAAATCCCGGTCTCGGAATACACAGACCGATCCTCTATCCAAGTATCTTCTTTTGGAAGCCTGGTCAGATCTTTTCCACGGAGAGAAAGTCCTGGGTCTGTAGGAACTCCTACGATAGATAGGATCGTCGGGAAAACATCTACCGAACTTGTAATCCCTTTAAAATTGCGGACTTCCTTTCTTTCGAAAGATTTCGGGAACTTGATGATAAGAGGGATCTTAGTCACACCTTCCCCTCTTAGATGTTCTCCATGACCGTGGCTATGATCCTCTTCGAACAGCGACTCTCCATGGTCGGAAGTGAGAATGATAAGCGTATTGTCGTATAATTCTCTTTTTTTCAGCTCTTCTACAATTTTCCCTACGGAAAAATCGAAAGAAGTCAGAGAAGCGGAATAAACGGAACGGATCTGATCCTGTTCTTTTTTATCAGGCTTTTCAGAATTACTCGGATCCACAAAACGAAAATATTTGGAAGGTCCGTAATAATTTGGATCCGTATTCTTATAAAAGGGATACGGAGGACTATAAGGAAAATGAGTTACGGAAGAAAAATACAGGGCAAAAAACGGCCGATCTTTTTTATCGAACACCGAGAATAGATCCGGAAGAATCCGAGAATCATCCCCCAGGCTCGGAAGAGATCGGATAGAAGAAAGATATTCCCCTCCCCCGAAAAAAGTCCCGGTCAAAACGGGTAGAAAGAAAACTTGAGACTCGATCGTTCTCTGTTGAGTCAACGTCTCCGCACTAAAATTAGGAGCATATACATTTTGAAATCCCCAATTCGCTCTCGGAAAAATATCGCCTGCAAAAGAAGAGACAACGAATGTTCTATGAGATTTTCCTAAAATACCTGGAAGTGTAGCGACCGTATTTCCTAATTTAGAACGATCTTCTTTATCCGGGAACATATCCTGGATCCCATGTTCAAAAGAATATTTACCGCTTAAAAAATCCGCCCAAGAAGGAAATGTCCTAGGGATCGTGGAATGATGGTCCAAAAACACGAGAGATTCGGAAGCTAGGCGATCTATATTCGGGGTCTTATCCTTCTCCCCTCTTACAAATCCCAATCGGTCCTGGCGTATACTGTCCGCAGAAATGATCAGGACATTTATATCCGAAGAATGTCTCAAGCCTTCTTTAGATACCGCGCTCTCCCGCTTCTCCAAACCGGATCCTGTAAAAAAAGAAAATCCGAAACCTAAGAGCACGACCGCAGCAAAGACGAGATCCTTTTTAGAAGGAGAAAATCGAATATCGAAAGAATATAAAGCGGAAGCGCTTAAAATTCCCCAAGTAGATCCCAAAAGATGAAAAGAATAAAATAATATTATAAAAACCGTATATCTGATCAAAGATTCGTAAGACTTAGATTTCCAAAAACCGAATCCGGTCCGAACTACCTGCACCGCTAAAAATAAAAATAGGACGGACTTAAAGAAGAATGGAGAAAAATTGTCCGTAATAAAATATAAAAAACCTACCGCCCAAGCATGCCTATAATAGAAAAATTCCCCGTATACTTGAGGATATTCGGAAACAGATCCGCAAAATAGAAGGAACAATACGGAAAATAAAATTAAATAAATCTTATATATTGGGATTTTTTTTCGGTTCCTCCAATCTGAATGATCGGGACCTAAAAATAAAATGACCACACCAACAAAAAACGCATAAGAAGAAACGATTACTCCCCCTAAATCTTTAAGCAATAAAGGTACAAGTCCGTAAAAAAGAGAAATAAATTCGCTGATATCCACTCCCATCACATGCAAAGATGTATTTGTGAGTAGACAAAGAAGTGTAAGAACAAATACGAAAACCCCGGAATGGACCCATGGATTCCCGGAGTGAAATTCGGATCGAAGAAGATTTTTAAATTTAGACCAGAACTCGGACATTCAAGGTATTCCTTCCGAAGGAACGAGGAGTAAATCCTTCCCAATCCAAAGGAAGCGGAGACTGAACAATAATTGCAGCCACACCCGGTTCGTTTTTGATGATCTCCTCCACTATCTTTTTCAATTTTTCCGTCTTCTTCTCCCAGAAAGAATAAGGAGGGTCCATAAAATATACTTTTGTTTTTTCAGGAATATCGAAACCGGAATAGAACCGGAACGCATCCTTGCGTAAAACTAAATGAGGTTTTCCTAATTTATCCAAAACACCTTTCAGGCTTTCAAATCTATCCCATGCAAGTTCCAAAAATACCGCTCTGGCAAAACCTCTACTCAAGGATTCGATGCCCATCTGGCCGGAACCTGCAAATAAGTCCACAAAGGCGGAATCTTCCAGGTTCAAACGACCTTGGAGTTGTAAGGACTCAATGATATCAAATAATGATTTTTTAATGATCGCCGGAGTAAAATTACTCTTACCCTCGGGACTAACTGGAGAAGGGATCAATCTCCCTTTTAATTCCCCGGTTTGTATCCGAAGACCTTTCGATTTTTTTCCCGGTTTCATTTTTCCTCTTTTTTCTTTTCCAGACCGATCTCTAAGATCCGGATCCGTTTTCCCAATTTGGAATCCGCCGGCACTGATTTAAGTTTTGCCAAAACGGAACTCGCCGCCTCGTATTCCTGGGAAGAATACAATATACATGCGTATGTGTAAACACCTTCGGAGTATCGAACCGAAGACTCTCCCTTATATAGGAAAATTTTTCCCCAACGACTTCCGGATTCGTATGATTCCAAAACAAGTGCGCGTTCTAAAAATAAAAAAACGGAATTATAAAAAATGGAAGGTTGTTCCTTGGATCTGGAATAAATACTTAAAAGAGTTTTATCTATCTCCTCCAGATTGGATTCGGAAGCTACATATAATAAAAGGATCTTATAATCCAATTCTCCGGATCTAAGTCCCGATCGGGAAACTTTTACTAAGG
Organism: Leptospira sp. WS58.C1; assembly: GCF_040833995.1. Classification (NCBI taxonomy): domain Bacteria; kingdom Pseudomonadati; phylum Spirochaetota; class Leptospiria; order Leptospirales; family Leptospiraceae; genus Leptospira; species Leptospira cinconiae. Next base: position 1,001,458 of record NZ_CP162137.1, on the reverse strand, counting down.
TGTCATAGTTTCCTTTTTTATAATATTCATATATTTGGTCGAAATCCACCGAATAAACGGGAACCGAAAATAAAAAGATAACGGTAAGATGAATTAAGGCGGTCCGAAACGAAATTTTGGGGAAAAAGCCGGACCGCTGAAAGATTAGAGTTCTATTACGTTTGAAGAGCCGCACATGGAGCAGATATGATTTTCTGGGCCGTCGTAAGATCCGTCTGCATCATCTTCCCAACGATGATCACAATCCTCGCATACAAAAGTTACGGCGTCCTCGTCGAGGTAATCCTCGTCGCCGTCTGTTTCGTAATCCTCGTCAAAATCATAATTATAAGGCATATTTACACGGAATCCAGGAGGGGTTCGAGAGTCAAGCTAGAGTAGGAATTCCAACCCTAAAAAATAAGTGAAAGGTCCGGGCTTTTTTTAGAATCTGACTTTAGACATGCTCTACCAAGCCAACCACAGAAGTTACAGAAAAAAAGCGAATTACAAACCTTTAGTGTTCTTTTTGATCCTGCTAGGTTTGGCAGGGATCGCCTTTTTTTTCAGACAAGATATCAAAAACCTGTTCGCGGGAGACAGGCGTTTACTTCTGGAGAAAGAGAGAAAACTACTCCAAGAAGGAATCGTAAAAGGTGAGCCAAAAGAAGGGGAGATTAAAGAATTCAAATCTACCGCAAAAGATTTTGTGACTTCTAATCCTAAAGAAGGGATCTCTTACCATTATGCGGCTCTTTCGGGATATTACGAATTTTTACTATTAGGTTTTAGATTTGATTCGGTCACTCTTTCCAAAATCGCATATACCGGTTTCCAAGAATTTTTAGAACAAGATAGTTCTTACCTCCCTCTTGTGGAAGATTCGTATAGACAAGCTCTTAGGGCACAAGCAATCGATCCGGAATTTTTAGAATCGACCGATAACCGATATCTGATCGCATTCGGAGAATCCATTCGACAAAAACTCAGTCGTTCGGCTTTGAATAAACTTCTGATCTCCATAGAACCCGAAAAATTAAGTCCCGAATTAAAATCGGGTTATGCTTGGACCTGTTTGGTAGGAAGTGCACTTTCCGGAAATACCGAGTTCTTGAAAAAGATACTCTCCAGGCAGGACATCTCCGGCTCCTTACTGCTTTCCGCAAGAGAATCCGATTTTTTGATCGCTTTGTCCGAATTCAGGGCAGGACAATACGTTTCTTCCTTAGATTATTTAAGAAGGGTCAAAAATGTGAACGAGGACTTTCTAACGGGAAGTTCTAAAATTTTAGAAGCTAGGATCTTCTATTACCAAAATCTTTCACCGAAAGCGATCGCATTATTGGAGGAATATTATCCTAACTCGGGAGACAGAAAGGAAGAAGTCCTTGAACTCGCAAAAGAAATACTCTCCAAGAACCAAACCCTGAAAACGAAATTGCCCGTAGAGGATTAAGAAAATGAAATATTCTTTCTTTCTATTTCTTTTGACTTTTTTGGCTTGCGGGGTAAAACCTGTGCCTCCTCCCGCAGGAAAATTCTGCGAGCCTATGCTCAAAAACACTCAATGTGTATATCTGGATTTCAGGAATTCTAAGGCGATCTTAGAAGATAAAGAATATCCGATGAAATCCACAAGCACCTTGAATTTTTCTTATAAAGTGGACGAGGTTTTTTACGAAGTGCAAGTCCTGAACGAGAACAGAGTCAAGATCACAGGCACAAACGGGTTCCAAAAAACATTATTAAAACTGAAAGATAAAGACGAGAGAAAAAAAGAATACGCTAAACTTTGGAAGGCGATCCAGGATCTGTTTTAGATCGTGTTATAGTCGCCTCGCTCCTGAAACCCGCGTGGCGGGCTATATAGAGATCACCTTTAAGTTTCCCTTTTTACTATATTTAATGATTTCCTTATCTTTAGTGACGAGCTCCGCATTTAGAACTCTTGCAGTGGCTACGATAATCCTGTCTGCAGGGTCCCCGTGAAAGGAATCGGGCAAATTTACACTTTCTACGATTACTTCCGGAGTTAAACGATAAGGCTGGATCCCCGGAGCAGTATACGCATCTTGCAACCATCGATTCAAGGTTCCGGAGATCTGGATCCTTTTTTTGACTATAAGCATTCCTACCTCCCAGCCGGATATTTCGGAGATATAAATCCCTCTGTGAGGAATATGCCTGTATAATTTCCTCAGAATGGGTTCTTTTTCCATCTTAGGATCTCCTTCCATGAGCCAAATCCAGGCGTGAGTATCGAGAACGATCATCTATTTGGAATCCGCATCCCAACGTAATCCTAAACTAGGAACGATATCTTCATTCTCTTGGATCCGTCCTTTTAGATAACCGAATAAGCGTGCCGCGGTGTTATCTTTGATGGTCACAAGCTTGGCCACAGGTTTTCCGTGTTTAGTGATGATCACTTCTTCCTGGGTTTCTTGGACCATGTCCATTAGGCTTAGACATTTGGTTTTAAATTCGGCTGCGGATAGTTGCATACGCCAAATCATAATATGACCAGTCATGGATGTCCAGTTTTTTATCAAAAATTGCTCGGAATCCTTGTTCGGCTTGAATTTTGGAAGTATATAAGCCTGAAATTCCGGAATACTACTCGAACGAGCGATACGCATATTCTTCCATCAAATAATTTCGGAAGAATCGACCGGGTCGCAAAAAATGCTCGCTCGAATGAGTTTTTTCTCCCCTATTGATCTACGCATATGAGTGATTCAGGCCGTCGAATTCGTTTTTTCATTTTTGCTATCCTTATTTGTTTTCTATCTTTCTTTTCTTGCGCCGAAGCCAGAGGTAAGGAAAGACCTATTGCGGAAAATGGGAACCTCGATTTAAGTAACTGGGATTTTACAAAGGACGGAACGTTAGAATTAAACGGAGACTGGAGATATTATTGGAAAGAATTCATTCCTCCTAAAAATTTTCAAGACGATCTTGTTTCAGAACCAAGCGGGTTCATTCCGGTTCCAGGAGTTTGGAACGGTCATCTTTTAAATGGAAACCCCTTACCTGCTGTAGGGTACATTACGTATCATTTAAGATTATATCTTCCGGATCACTCTCCCGATCTTGCGATACGAATAGATGACGGCCAAGGTTCCGCATATTCCTTATATTGGAACGGCAAGTTAGTCGCCTATAATGGGCATCCGGGATCTTCTCCGGAAGAAGAAAGTCCGGAATATCTTGCTCAAACTAGTTTTGTTCCCCATTCCAAACAAGTGGATCTAGTGATGTATATTTCAAATCACTATCATCGTAATGGCGGCTTCCAAATGCCGATCTTACTCGGAGACTCCGCCGAAATTTTCTCAGCGAGAGACAGGAACAGGATTACGAGTGCGTTTTTGGCGGGAGCATTACTGATCATGGGGCTGTATCATATAGGCCTCTTTCTATTTCGCAAAAAAGAAATGGAGATCCTTTGGTTCTCCCTTACTTGTATAGTTATTACCTCCAGAGTACTTACCAGCGGAGAAAGATTTATAGGAGAATTATTCCGAGATGTTCCATGGAACTTTATGGTCAGAATAGAATATCTTTCCTTTTATCTAGGAGTACCTTTTATGGCGATGTTTCTCAGAACTTTGTATCCCGCTCAGTTTAACAAAACCGCTATGATTGTCATTTTCACTCTATCTATTCCTCCTTGTCTTTCCATCATATTGCTTCCTCCCGCAATTTTCAGTTACACTCTCCCTTACTACCAAGGCCTAATCGTATTTTCGGGAATTTACAGCATGATCATGTTGACGATAGCCATATTCAAAGGGCTACAGGGAGCAAAATTAATGTTACTCGGCTTGGGGATCTTCTTCGCGGCAGTATTGAACGATTTTATTTTTTACCAATTCCATATAGGGCCCGGATATCTTACTCCCGCTGGTTTATTTCTTTTGACATTTGCTGATGCGGCGACTTTGGGCAGAAGGATCGCAAGCGCATTCAATACCAGCGAAGAATTATCCGTTAATTTGGAGAAGAAGGTAATCGAAAGGACGAAAGAACTCGCAGAAGAAAGAGACCGAACGGATTTACTATTGCTGAATATTCTTCCCAAAACCGTTGCGGAAGAATTAAAATCCAAAGGATCGGTCACTCCCGTATATTACGAATCTGCGAGCATACTATTCACAGACTTTGTCGGATTTACTAAAATTGCGGCGGAAATGTTGCCGAAAGATCTGGTCGAAGATCTACATAATTGTTTTTCCGAATTCGATTCGATAGTTTCTCGTTACGGTTTGGAAAAACTAAAAACGATCGGCGATTCTTATATGTGCGCGGGAGGAATTCCGAATACCAACTTTACCCATGCGGTGGACAATTGCCTTGCCGGTTTAGAATTTCTGAGATTTATGCAAAAGACGGCAGAGATGAAATCTAAAATGGGTCTTCCATTCTGGGAGTTGAGAGTGGGAATTCATACAGGACCCGTAACATCCGGAGTGATCGGTTCCAATAAATTCGCCTACGATGTTTGGGGGGACGCAGTCAATCTTGCAAGTAGAATGGAATCTTCGGGTAAACCTGGATATTTAAATGTCTCCGGTTCCACCTACGAACTAATCAAAAATTTCTTCGTATGCGAACATAGAGGAAAGATCCAAGCAAAAGGTAAAGGAGAAGTGGATATGTATTTCGTAAGTTCTATCCACCCCGAACTCTCAGCGGAATCCAAAGGAATTACACCGAACGAAAAATTCGAAACCTTAAGAAAGGAATTAAATTTGAAACTAAGCGCCGTATGATCTTCGAAGCGGACGTTTCGGAAGAAATATTAGATATTTATTATCTTCGGTAAATACGAGGAAAGATAAAAGTAATTCCGTAGATCATTCCCTGTGCTTTTACTTCTTCCGGGACCCTTCCGAAGTTTTGTCCCCTAAGTGCATCCACACAGGATTGGTCCACAAGAGGTTGCCCTTGAGAAGAGATCAATTTCGTATCGATTACCTGGCCTGCGTCGTTCAATAAAAATTGGACTTTTGCTTCGCCTGGTTCGATCGCTTCTCGGATTACCGTTCCCGCACCGTCACGATAACCGTAGTTTCCGCCACCCGGAGGAGAAAAACTTTGTTCGATCTGGCGAAGCATTCTTTTGAAATACTCATAACCTACTAACTTCTTAGTAGGAACACTCATGGAAGAACTCCCATCCCAACGAAAAAGCATGTCTTGCTGGAAACGATAATTGAACGGGATCTTCGTGAGTCTTCCGGTGGCCGGGGTTTGCTCCGGAGTTTGTTCGTTCGGATTGGTAAATTCCACCGGATCCTGTTTTAGGATAGCGACTTCGTATACTTTTTCCTCTTCCGTTTTCTTTTGGGAATTCTCGGGAGTCGCCTTAGAAGGATTTCTAAAAATATTTCCCATCACGAATTCGCGAAAAGGAGAGAGTGTATGAAATCCCTTCTCTTTTGTGATCCCGCCGGAGCCCGCGGACTCTACATTAGATAAAGCTTTGTATTCGTCCTTGATCCTTTTGTCCACGAACTCCTGTTCTAAGAGGACTTCGTAGATTTTTTCTCGTTCTGATCTTTCTTTTACCTGAACAAGCGGATCTTCTCCCAAGATCTTAAATAGAATATTACGTGTGAATAAGTGTGCTACTAAGAAAGAAGCGAATGCGAATACAAAAAACGCGGCAAATAGAAGGCGACGATCGTCCTCTCCTAAATCTCCTGTAGTATCTATTTCACTTTTAAAAAAGGCCGGGAGCCGCATCTTCTTCTATTCTTTTGCCGAAAGCCGGGGGAACTCTATCCATCAGCTTGTAAGCCTTCTCCGTGGCAACTCTACCGGAAGAGGTTCTATTGATCAAGCCAACTCTTACCATATAGGATTCGTAATGGTCTTCCAGAGTCCTTTCTTCCTCTCCGATGACCGCAGCGATCGGTTTCAGGCCGACTGGGCCGCCTTTGTATCGATCGATCATACATTCCAAGATCTGGCGATCCATTCTATCCAGACCCAATTCGTCTATTCCGAGGCGGGAAAATGCCTCTTCGCAAGCGGGAATTCGGATCTGTTTTTCTCCTTTTACCTCTGCAAAGTCCCTCACTCTTTTGAGTAGATGATTTGCAATCCTAGGAGTTTTTCTGGATCTTCGTCCTATTTCAAAGGCTGCATTCTCTTCAATTTCATAACCCAGGATCTTGGAAGATCGGAGAACGATATCTTTCATCTCGGCATCGTCATAATATTCCAAACGGAAATGGATCCCGAATCTGCTCTTGAGGGGATCCGAGATGAGCCCACTTCGAGTGGTAGCGCCGATCAAGGTGAACGGTTTTAATTTGATTTGGATTGTCTGAGCAGTGATCCCTTCCCCCACGAGAAGATCGATCATGAAATTTTCCATCGCAGGATATAAGATCTCTTCTACCTTGCGGCCTAGGGAATGTATTTCATCGATAAATAATATATCTCTTTCTTCTAGATCGGTCAGAAGTTTTGCAAGATCTGCCCCTCTCGTTAAAACGGGAGCAGAAGTAACTACGATCCTAGTGCCAAGCTCCTGGGAAATAATACCTGCGAGTGTGGTCTTACCTAAACCGGGTGGCCCGGATAGAAGTACATGATCCAGGGCCTGCCCTCTTTTTTTAGCTGCGCCTACGAATACGCCTAGATTAGACAGGATCTCTTTTTGTCCTATAAACTCGGAGAATAAGGAGGGACGAAGAGATATCTCATCGTCGAATTTATCCTCCGGATTTAAGGTATGTCCTGCCAAAAGATTATATTACTCCGCCAGCTTGACCGAAATTTTTAGGACCTGGCCTTTTCGGAAGACTAGGACGGAAATACGCTGGCCCACTTTAGAAGCCCTGATCTTAGAAACCACTTCATTCGCGTTTTTAATCTTGGTTCCGTCGATCTCCAAGATCACGTCTTCCACGTCGATACCTGCTTCTGCCGCGGCGCTACCATTCTGTACCTGGCGAACGAATGCACCTTCCGGTCCGGAAAGTTTAAGCTCTTTAGCAGTCTCTTCGGTAAGATCGTCTAACGCGACTCCGAGGCGGGCACGTTTGACTTTTCCGCCCGATTTTAATTCTTCTACGATCGTCTTCGCTTCGTTGATCGGGATGGCAAAACCTAAACCGATGGAGCCGCCGCTCGGAGAAACGATCATACGGTTGATACCCACTACCCTTCCGTTGATATCCAGAAGTGGTCCTCCCGAATTTCCTTGGTTGATCGCAGCATCCGTCTGGATATAATGTACTCCGGAATTATCGATCCCACCTCTTCCTACTTTGGAGATCACTCCCACTGTCATGGATTGTTCCAGACCGAATGGAGCGCCGATCGCGATCGCCCAGTCTCCCACTTTGACTGCCGAAGAATCCCCAATCTCGATCGGTTGTAGATCTTGGCTTGCCTCCACTTTTAGAAGTGCAACGTCGATCATCGGATCCGTTCCGATAAGCTTTGCCGAAACGGGTTCTTTTACATTTTTGAAAACTACTTTAAATTTATCGAAATTACGAACTACGTGATCGTTGGTAAGAATATATCCTTCTTTGTTGAGGATAAAACCGGAACCAAGTCCGCTCACTTTTCTTTTTTGGTTTCTGACCCTACCTTGTGGTCCGTAAAAAAATTCCTGAAACGGATCGTTGTATTGGGGAACGTTGACTGTCCCTTCGGTTGCGATCAGCACTACGCTTGGAGAAACGTTTTCGTAAACTTCTTCGAATGCTTTTTGAATAGAGACTGCGGCTTTTGCGGATGCGCTCGGTTCTCTATCCGATTTTGCATTTAAGAATAAAGCGCTGTCACTTCCTGTTCCGCAATATAAGATCGGAGAAAGGATCACTCCGGCCATAACGGATATGCCTATCACCAGGAAATTTTTGAATCTGTCGTTTTTTTTCATGGATTCCTGCCCTCGGGAATGGGATTCCGGTAGATGAGCTTTCAGCATTCGAAGCAAAACCACTCATGTCAAGTGGCTTTCCGATTCAAAGGCATGGCACAAATACCTGGATTTTACGTTTTTGAAGGTTTGGACGGAAGTGGCAAAAGTACCCTTTCCGTCCGGGTCTTAGACCTTCTTACCTCCAAACATGTTCCAGCAATTTGTTTTGCGGAACCGACTCGATACGAATCCGGGCTGTACTTGCGAAAATTTTTAAGCGGAGAAATAGAACTTTCTCCCGAAAAACAGATCGAAGCGTTTCTGGAAGATCGGGAAGTCTCGCTTCAAAGGAATATTCTACCTTCCATCGCTGAAAAAAAGATCGTGTTATTGGATCGATATATGTATTCTACGGCCGCTTACCAGTCCGGAGAATTTTTTTCCGCAAAGGAGATCCTAAAAAAAAATTTAGACAGGGGATTTCCGGAACCTGAAAAAGTTTTTTATCTGGAGATTGAACCGGAAGAAGCTCTGGCAAGACTAAAAGGAAGAGATACTACAAAAGACAGATTCGAAACGATCAGCGCTTTGACAAAGATCAAAAAAGCATACGAGGAAATTCTTCCGGAGAATACAGTCCGTCTAGATGCCAAACTATCTACGGAAGAATTATTAAAACTTGTATCCGAAAAAATCCCTTATTGAACCTGAGATTGTTGCAAAGTTTTTAAAGTTTCTTCGTGAATAGAAGCTTCCTTTTCCAATTGAACCGCTAGTTCTATTAACTTCTTCTTACGAGCCCCAGAGTGATTCGGTTCGGAAGAAGCAAGTTCCCTCAAATGACTCGCCTCGTTCCTTTTTTTCTTGGATAGATTGGTCAGGTATTTTTTAAATGCCTCTTTTTGTTCTTGTGTGGTCAAACTTTCCACTAACGCCTTTTCGATCAGTTTTGTTTCTTCCTCTGCGGAGAAGGACGAAAGTGTAAATGGGAATAGGGACAGAATTGAAATTAGTCCGACAAAAAATTGGATCTTCATCTTGACTCTCTTTGATTGTTCTTAAGGCCGATTTGTGTATTTGGTCCGGCCAAACTCAAGTGTTTACAGAATACAAATTCTGAACAGCAAATTTCTATGCTCCATGATTCTCAGAGCCAATCCCCAAAAATCGAATGAAACAGTTTATTGAAGTATTTTCGGTGATTGGCTCTAGAAGATCTGGCCTATGTCTATGAATAGCTGGGAATCTTCCCTGGACTTGGCGTAATCTATCAAGATCACTGTGGCTTGGTTCCAGATGATTCTCAAACCTGCGCCGTAAGAAAATTTATAACCTTTCGTGCTGATATCATGATATCCGTTGATGAGATCTGCTTGGTAGTCTTGTGTACGCTTTGAGGTCCCGTTCGGATAATCGTATGTGCGGATCACATTCTGAGAAAACTCGGGAGCGACAATCCAACGAAAGGCACCCCAAAAAGTTTTATCCACGGAAAATGTAGCGGTGGTAGAACAAAATTCATACGTATTATACAAACGATTACTTTCATACGGATATATAGATCCGGAAGAAGAAGGTCTGCGATCGAAAAAATCGAAACAGGAAGTAAGAAGCAGGCTAGAAAAAAGCGGTAAAATGTAAGCAAAAAACCTCGGATACCTCTCCTGAAATTTCCGTAAAATCCATGCTCCAGGAATCAGATTGACTGCTTGGGTAACTCCCAAAAACTCACCTACATAAGTACCTATAGCTCAACGGATAGAGTACAGGCCTCCGGAGCCTGGGGTCCGGGTTCGAGTCCCGGTAGGTACAGAGGACTCGAAGCTTTTGCACGAAAGCATTTGCAGCGATCCGTAGAGAGCGTCGCAAATGCGCCGCGAGCCCATGGATGGCGAAGCGAGTGCAAAAGACGCCGTGGAGCCAAATCGAGCAGGATGCGAGATTGCGTAACGGCGAGTCCCGGTAGGTACAGAGGACTCGAAGCGAAAGCTGGAAAGCGATCTTAGCGACCCATAGGGAGCGTAAAAGATCGCGTGCGAAACACAGGATGTGTTGAGCCCAGCTTGAGACGCCCCAGAGCTTAGTTGGCCAGGATGGACAACTGCGTCGGGGCGAGTCCCGGTAGGTGCATTCCGGCAATTATAAATTTTTGTTCGGTTTTAATCATTCTCGCAATTCAATCGGCTCACTCGTTTGACCTTCGGTCACCGACTCCTTCGGGTCGTCTTCTCGCTCCTAGGGTCGCTGCGAAGGGTACAAAATTCCAAGCAAGAAACGTATTGGACTCGAAGCGAAAGCTGGAAAGCGAGCTTAGCGACCCATAGGGAGCGTAAAAGATCGCGTGCGAAACACAGGATGTGTTGAGCCCAGCTTGAGACGCCCCAGAGCTTAGTTGGCCAGGATGGACAACTGCGTCGGGGCGAGTCCCGGTAGATACACTCCTGCAATTACAACTTTTCGTCCGGTTTTAACCATTCTCGCAATTCAATCGGCTCACTCGTTTGACCTTCGGTCACCGACTCCTTCGGGTCGTTACCTCGCTTTACAACCAGTTATCCAGCTTTAACTCTTTAATCCTTTTGAACTCTTTTTCATTATTAGTCACAAGGATATAATCATGGGAAATAGCTTGAGACGCGATTAATAGATCGAAAGGGCCTATCGGTTTCCCCGATTTTTCTAAACGGAAGCGTATTTTAGCCGCAATCTTCGATGAATTGCTATCGAATGGTAATATATTTAAATATCCGATAAAATCAGATAATGCTCTTCTGTTTCTCTCATTATGAAGGCTTTTTTCGACTCCAAAATATAATTCAAATTCCGTAATAGAAGAGATATAGATATTCTCTAAAGCTACCTTTTTTAATTTTTTATAAACCGGATCAGGTCTTTGATTTATGATATAAATACAAATGTTCGTATCTAAAAGATACTTTTTCATATAGGATCGCGCCTATCGTAATCCTTAGGCTGAGCTCTTTCTATTTTGAAATCGGCGGAAAATCCATTTAGAGCATTCCAAAATCTATCTACAGCATCTTCGATCGGGGTCAATACTACGGTTTCTCCTTCCTTATGGATATAGACCTCTTTGCCTTTAAATCTATATTCTTTCGGAAGACGAACTGCCTGGCTATCTCCATTTTTGAATATTTTGGCTCGATTCATAAATATATATACTGAAATATATATTTATGAATATGTCAAGATCTTTGTTTCGCACAGAGTTTACGAAGGCCTCAAGAGGGGCTTGGTATAAAAGGAAAACTTTTCTAGCAATACCCGCGAAGGATCGAGCCGGGGTCACAAAAATCGCGAATGCGATTTTTTGACCGGAGGCGAGAGCCTGACCCGAGCGAAGCGAGTGGGCGCGGCCCTCCCGTAAAACACATTCTAAATATGACCAATCAGTCATTTTTTCTTGACATTTCTCTATACTGTAGTATATCACTCCCTCTAAATATAGAATACGGAGAGAAAGATGTTCCTTCCTAAAGCTCCCCCTTATGATGCCTTGGCCTGGGCGAAAATGTCATTCGCAGATAGGGCCCGTTTGTCCTGCCAAGCCTGGGCAGTCCAAGGTTACGGCTCCCCTCTCGGGGCATATATCGTATATGTTTTAAAAATCGCATTGTACATTGCAGGTTGGATCTATTTCTGTTCTTTTAGTCCAGGACTCGGAACATGGGGAACTGTTACTTGGTGGTTTGTTCCGGTGGCGTTTCAAAAAGCGATCGTATGGAGTTTGTTATTCGAGGTTCTGGGACTTGGGTGCGGAAGTGGTCCTTTAACCGGAAGATATTTCCCTCCCATTGGAGGATTCTTATACTTCCTAAGACCTAAGACCACCAAAATGCCTTTATTCGAAGGAGCTCCTATCATAGGAGGAAAGACCAGAGGAATTCTGGAAATCGTTGCTTACGCTTCCGTTTTGGTTTATTCCGTTCTCTGTTTGATCCACCCTGCGCCGGGATTCGAACAATTTTTGCCGATCATCATCAGCTTGGTAATCGCAGGTATATTAGATAAAACTGTTTTTCTTGCTGCAAGAGCGGAACACTACTGGGTAACAATAGTTGTGTTTGCATTCGCACAAAACTGGATCGCGGGTGCGATGATAGTCCAACTTTCCATCTGGTTGTTTGCAGGATTTTCCAAACTTAACTCCCACTTTCCGAGCGTTGTCTGCGTGATGGCAAGTAATAGCCCATTCACACCTTTCGCTTGGTTCAGAAAGGCGATGTATAAGAATTACCCGGAAGATCTTCGTCCTTCTTCCACGGCCGTAGCGAAAGCGAATATGGGAATCGTTCTAGAAATGGGAACTCCAATCGTTTTATTTACGGCGATCATGACCGGTTCCCAAACAGTTCTATACTTAGGACTCGGAATGATGGTATTCCTACATAGTTATATCACAAGCAACTTCCCGATGGGAGTTCCGATTGAATGGAACTTCCTCGTGGTTTACTCAGGGTTCTTCTTATTTGGAGCGAATCCGACCATCACTCCTTTCCAATTGGAGTCCGCACCTGTTGCCGCTTTCTTATTCGTGTTCTCTTTAGCTCTTCCGTTGATCGGAAATATCAGACCGGATTGGATCTCCTTCTTACTTGCGATGAGATATTACGCAGGAAATTGGGCGGTAAGCGTATGGATGTTCAAAGAAGATAGTTATAAAAAATTGGAGAAGCTTACCAAAACTTCCGGATGGTTGTACGACCAGTTGGATATGTTTTACGAAAGAAAAGTTTCGGTAGGTTTGGTGAGTAAGGTGATGGCGTTTAGACTCATGCACCTACACGGAAAAGCATTCCAAAAATTAGTTCCGAAAGCGGTCAAAAATTTTGAAAAGTACGAATGGGTAGAAGGTGAACTGATCGCCGGTATGGTGGTAGGATGGAACTTCGGAGAAGGTCACTTACATAGCGAACAACTACTTAGATCCGTGCAGGCACAGTGCGGTTTCAAAGATGAAGAACTACGTTGTATCTTTATAGAAGGGCAACCGTTAGGAAAATCCACAATTCACTACAGAATCCACGACGCTGAGAAAGGATTGTTAGAAGACGGAAAGATAGAAGTTGCCGATTTGAAGGAACTCCAACCCTGGCCGACTAAATAATGGATTTCAGCTCCGAAGAATATGATATTTGTATCATAGGTTCCGGCCCGAACGGACTAGCGGCAGCATCCGTTCTGGCTAATTCCGGACTTTCCGTTTTGGTATTGGAAGCTTCTGATACGATAGGCGGCGGTTTGCGAACGAAAGAGTTAACCTTACCCGGTTTTCTCCATGATGTTTGCTCCGCCGCTCATCCTATGGGAATTTTATCTCCATATTTAAAAACACTTCCTTTGGAAAAACACGGATTAAAATGGATAGAACCGGAAGCTTCCGTAGCACATCCTTTGGATGGGGAATCCGCGGTATTACTAAAATTATCTTTAGAGGAAACCGCAAAAGATTTAGGTGCGGATAAAAAATCCTATATAAAATTGATCTCCCCTTTTCTCAAAGATCCGGAAGGACTTTTGTCCGATGCGTTAGCTCCTCTTGGCATACCGAAACATCCTTTTTTACTGGCGAGATTCGGATTATTAGGACTACGTTCCGCAAAATCGATCGCTAATTCTTGGTTTAAAGAAGAAAGAGCCAAGGCCTTATTCGCGGGTTGCGCGGGACATGCGATCTTTCCATTGGAGAAATTTTTAAGCGGAGCTCTAGGACTTTTGTTCTCTTTGACTGGACATGTACGCTCCTGGCCGGTAGTAGAGGGCGGATCCGCAATGATCGCAAAATCCCTGGAGTCCTACCTAAAAGGTCTCGGAGTAAAGATCCAAACGAATTATAAGGTCTCAAGTCTTTCCCAACTTCCTAAAACAAAGGGTATTCTTTTTGATACAAGTCCGGATCAATTAGCTTCGGTAGCAGGAAATACATTATCCTCCTCTTATATAAAAAGAATATCATCTTATAATTACGGACCGGGAGTATTCAAGATGGATTGGGCCTTAGATGGACCTATCCCTTGGAAAGATTCCCGTTGTCTGCAAGCATCCACAGTTCACTTGGGTGGAAAATTTTCCGAAATTGCAAAGGCCGAATCGGAAGTATGGTCGGGAAAACATCCGGATCGTCCCTATATGTTGGTTGTCCAACAAAGCCAATTCGATCCGACCAGGGCTCCTAAAGGAAAACATACAGGATACGCATATTGCCATGTTCCTTCCGGTTCCACAAAAGATTTGACTGAAGTTCTGGAAGCCCAGATCGAAAGATTCGCTCCGGGTTTCAAGGACAGGATTTTAGCCCGACATTCCATGAATACAAAGGACTTTTATTCCTATAATTTAAACTATGTGGGGGGAGCGATCACCGGAGGAGCGGCAGATCTTACACAAGCATTCTTTCGACCGATCGCAAAGATGGATCCGTACACGACTCCTAATCCTCATATATTTATTTGTTCCGCATCCACACCTCCCGGAGGAGGAGTACACGGTATGTGTGGATATCACGCGGCTAAAACTGTATTAAAAAAAATTCATAAACTAAAGTATATTCGTTATTCCCAATGAAACTAATAACTTCCGGGTCCAGAAGACAGGACAACAAAACAAAAAATAGAAATGCGATCCTAAATGCGGCTCGTAGGGTTTTTGCAAGTGTAGGATTCGAGGCTTGCTCCACCAGAGAAATCATCCGAGAAAGCGGGCTTGCTCAGGGAACTTTCTATAATTATTACAAAGATAAGGAATCCGTAATGCAAGACATTGCGGATGAATTAGCCGAAGGAATCCGAAAGGGGATCAGAGAGGCCCGTGCAAAAGCGGAAAGTCCTTTGGCTTTTTTAAGCGATGCCTACTTTGCCGTCTTCCAAGTGATGATGCAGGATCGAATTCACTTAGATCTATTGACCAGGAACAGGGATATTATTCGGGGATACCTATTCCAAGGCGGCTCGATGACCTATATCTTGGAAGAATTAGACAGTGACTTGGAAAGAATGGTAGCTGCAGGAGGTTTTCCTGCGCATCCGATCCGCATCACTTCCGTTATGATGGTAGCCGCCGGGTTCGAAGCGATGGTTCTCCTAGCAAAAGAAGACAATTACGATCTTAGAAAATTATCCGATTATCTAGGTCTTCTCTTCCAAGGAGGGATACATAACGTTTCGAAAGTGATCCAGGAAGATGGGGAATTGCGTCGTTAAAAAAGATTTTTTATTCGCCGCTATTCGAACTTTTACCGATATTCCGATCAAAAAACATATCGTTTGGATTTAAACGACAAGTTCGATTGGTCATGAACGAAGTAAAAGAATCATAATCAGCGACGACCCCTAAAAATTGGATCACTTGAGCACAGTCGTCGACATCCTTCTTTTTATAATATTTGGATTCATCCAGATTGAAGACCGTCTCATTTATAAAAGATGCTAAGATGACTTGAGCCATCACATAAGAATCCAATTCGGCCCCAGTATAACCTTGGTCAGTAAAATATTCCGTAGCAGTCAAATAATCCCCTACTTTTGCCGCAGCCAATAACTTTTCCTTGGCCTCATCTCCTTTGTAAGTATCCGTTATTCCTAATGTATCCACTGCGATACAATTCAGAACGAAAAGTAGCATCAATATTGTGAAATAGGTTCGTTTCATCGTTTTTTTATGCCTTTGTTTATTATTTTAAAATTATTTCACAAACTCACAGCCGGGTTTATCCATGCGCAAAGGCGTGGGCTCTATAGAAAATAAAATCCGATCTCCAATGTTGTATCGTATGTATTTACTGGGATCGATTTTATCTTCAGTCAATATTTCAGGATTTCTAAAATGAACTCGAATAGACTGACCGGGCTGAAGTTCTACAACTTTAGTTATGCTCCCGCCACCTATATTCGAACGGTTCCGATTATAGCTAAAGATAGAATAGCTGGATTTTCCGACCGGAACAGGAATATAATATTCACAGCCTGAAATAAAATTAAATCTCGGAGCGGATTGAACTATCGGAGGTAGACTATCCCAATTAGAATAAAACTTTTTCCAATACCAATCTTCCGGCTGTAAACTTCGATTGGGCAACCAATCATTCTCCAAAAATATTGTGAGATAATAAGTCTTCTTATCTCTTTCCGAAACGAAAAGTCCTGGAGGAAAATATGGAGATTCTGGACCTAGATCCGGAAAATTAAATCTCAGATACGTGCTATCAAAACTTTCTATGTCCCAGTAATTATAGTTCGGGCCGATCGGACCACAGAAGTACAGATTTGCAAAACTCAATATAAGCACGAAATAAATGAGAATTCTTTCATAACGAAAACATAAACTACTCATTTACAGGATTCCTCCGCAGGCAAACACCATTTCTCATATCACTTTTCAGCAATTAAAATTCGATCCCAACTCACAGACCGGCTCTTCTTCACCGGGGCGGTTCTTTTCGATATTAAGATTTAAATTCGCTCTATTCATAAGCGCGTTTTGAACTTTCCAGCTAATGCCTATCCCTTTTTCATGCATTGGCAACAACTTACTCTGATTTTGGAGCATCCTTTTTGACTTCGCAGGGTTTAATCGGGTCTGAATCTGGGGTAGGCTCTATCGTGGAGATAATTTCATACCAATCATAACGGCTTCTATCATTTGCTAGTCGTTCTCCTATGGTTTTTGCGTCTGGATAAGGGATTCCTTTTTCTTTAAAGCTCAAGCGAATGGAATGATTTGGAGGGAGATCGATTTCAGTTCTTAATTTTCCGGCGTATCCTGATGTATTAAATGAAAAAAGATATTTCACCTTCCCGGAAGTAGTAGGCATTCGATATTCACACCCTTCCATAAAAACAAAACGAATATTCTCTTTAATTTCAAATGGTAAACTTTTTATGTCATTGTAGTATCCTTCCCAATAATCTGATTCCGGATGAATACTTCCGGGAGTTAATAAAAAAGGATTCACATCATCGAAGAATGCGAAAAAGGAATAGATTTTTATATTTCTCGCCTTCGATTGCTTTTCATACATTAAGTTTGAAAATTCAAACTTAATGTATGTATTCTGAAAATTATGAATAGTTCTCTGCCAATAGTAAATTCCATGACCAGGAACGCTGCCTGCACAAGAACAGAATACCAAAAGAGAAATTAATAGAAAGGAAAGGGAACGGATTAAATTCATTTATAATGTTCCTCCACAAGCTGAATGCATGTAATCGCCGGCACTATAAGCAAGTCCGGCTCCCGGAACTAACCCTAAACCTAATAAGCTCGCTCCGGCGCTAGCCCAGTCGCCGGTTGCAATACTGTGAGTGATACCAATGTAACCTAAGTATTCGATTGCTGATACGATATAGGTTTGAACTCCTGCTGATGCGGATACTCCAGTCAATCCCGGAGCCAACCAAGGCATCTGTGTTAGCACAAATCCCCCTACCATCGCACCGGCTTGACCTATGGCCGCGTAACAACCGGCTGTTCTCGCATTCTTTTCATTCCAATTTATATTATTGAAACTTGATTTAGAATATCCACCTGCTAGATACGCTTGGAAAGTAATTGGAGATATTATTGAGCCTACTGCAAGAAGTCCAATCCCGAGCCCGGTCGCAGCAAGAATAGGAATAAGAGCACTCACAAGCAGAGCAGTTCCCACTGCGGCAGCAAGAGCGGTAGTTACTACGGCAGATACGACCGCCAACGCCCCCATACCGACAAAAAGAGCTACTCCCGCCGCGGAAGCTGCAAGTCCTGCAGCGATAGCACTGGCTGCAAAACCGGTAGCGAGTGCGACGGCTGCAACTGTAGCACCTAACGTAATTGCTGCCACACTCGCCAAGGATGCGGCTCCGATTGCGGCAATCCCTGCCCCAACCGCAAGTCCAAGTCCGGTAGTGATAGTAGCGGTCGCTACTAAAGAAGCGGCTGCACCCACTCCTAAAGCGGTTCCAATCACTGCAGCAGGATTGAGCGCCATAACAATTCCAAGTCCGGCATCGCTCCATCTCTGAGAACTCACATAAAGCGCATTGCTAAAAAATGTACTTAACGAAAGATTAAAGTTCAAGAACCCAAGCCCGTTCCTTTCCAGGAAACTACTCAAAATACTGTTCCCGCTTGGGTCTGTGTACCTGATTGGATTACCTTCCGTATACATATACAGATCCATCCCCATCGGTCTCGAGGTATCCATAACCGAGTCCGCCTGTAAAAATCTTCCGATGACCGGATCGTAATATCTTGCTTTGAAATAATAGAGACCGGTTTCCTTATCTTCTTCTTGTCCATTGTATTTGTAACGGAACACATCCGGTCCGGAAGAATCGTTTCTCTGGATCTCTCCGTATGGTTTATAAGAAATATGTGATGCTCCGCCCTGGTTCCCTCCTGCGATCCTATTTCCATTCCCATCTGTTGCCATGGTGATGGAACCCAAATGATCCGGATGAAGAAATAAGAATCCGCCGACTGGAAGTCCCACCCCGGACCCCGGTCCCCCCGGCTCATAAGGGTTACTTACATTCGGTGTATTTGAATCAAATTGCGGTGGAACTAACCAGGGTGGATTTCCGTTACCACCGGGCATCAGAACAGAACAATTTGAAAAAGAAACGATCAGTATCGGAGAAGTGAATTTTAAAACGGACTTCCATAGACCTTCTTGAAAGGAAAGTAGTCCGAATCCAAGACCTAATAGAATTGTTATATACAAAAATCCTAAATTAGTTCCCGGCATTAGGAATAAATACTTTATTCCTCGGATGGAATTGTCTTTTATTGCCCAAGATAACGTCTTCCATCCCGTTTCTATTCCGGACGGTGAAGCGGAAATACTGTTTCCCAGATAACTTACAAGAACTGCGTCCGTTCTGGTCCACTGGGCCACCAGATCTCCAGAATTCCCCCGGAAGTACAATGTATGTTGCGGGGATTTTCCCGGAGAAACGGAAACTTCATACAATCCGCCCAAACTGATTGTTTTACTGGAATCGCTGGATTTTGTTTTTCGTATTCTGGTTCCCGAAAAGTCATAATCGAATTTAATACGATCTTGGTCTTCCGTTTGGATCTCTTTCAATTTTTGGAAAGGATCGTAGCGGAAACTTTCCCCGTTTTTGGAGATGATATTTCCGGAACCATCGTAAGAATATTGGTAAGAATGATTTTGACCTGCTACCCTTGTAACTGCATTCTTATGAGAAGGATTTTCATAAGAATAGAATAAGTTCCCTTTCTGGAGTAATTTTCCGGAATCGGAATATGTGTATTCTTCCGTTCCATAAATGCCCGAAGCGGACACCAGTCTATTGAGCGTATCGTATTGGAAGTTTTGGCTCCGTACCGGATTTTTTTTATCCAAGATAGAAAGATAATTTCCAAACTGATCGTAATTGTATTCTATACTTTGATAAATTTCAGTATCCTTGACGGAAACGAATCTACTAGGCCTACGTTTTATCAGATCATAATATATATCCGTTCGAACACCGTTTCCCAACTTTCTTTGGATCTTAAGTTCCCCATCCTCCAGGATAGGACCCTGGTATTGAACGATAGGAAAATCAGAACCACTTCCATCTCCGGGCGTTAAAGTGATCCCGGAAAGAAATCCAGCTTCGGAATATAAGTTCTTTGCAATACTTCCATCCGGATATACGGTCTCTTCTATTTGGTTTTGCAGATTATACTTTTTACGAATTACAAATTGTAGATCTTCTTCCGTGAGTTTTTTTACGACGAGGTTTTGATTCCCTCTTAGATCATATCCGAACTCCGTCGATCCAAGTGGGTCTGTTACTTTGGTCAATCTACCGATCCCATTCTCTTTATCCGGGTCATCGTATTCATATAAGTAATATACGACCCCGGTTTCAGGAGATTCTCCTTTCACTTGGGAGACTCTTCCTAAGATATCGTATGAGTATTGTATGCTGGAACCGTTTTGGTATTTTTGTTTGGATAATTTTCCGGAATTTGGATCGTATTCATATTCGATCCTTCCTGAATCCGGATGGACCACTTTGGTCTTTCTTCCTCCAAAGTCACTTTCAATAAACGTGGTCCCGTTTTCCGGATCTATGATCTCCGAAATCCTACCGGCAGAGTCATAAGAATAGCGTGTTGTCTTTCCTTGCTGAGTCGAAGAAATTACCTGACCGATCAGATTTCTCTCCTCAATGGTTTCCTTAATTAGATTTCCGTTAAGAAGTTCCCTTCTTTTAGAGATCAAACCGTCGGTTTCGGATTCGATCACTGTTCCATCGTTTCTTTCGCTTCGAACCTGGTTCCCTTCCGAGTCATAAGTAAAATCCGTCCAGGAAAAAGGATTGGATCCTTCTAAATACGGATCGATTTTCCGAGTGACCTGGCCCTCCAAATTCCGGCGAGTTTCCTCCACTAGAACGTACCCGTTTACTAGGCTGCTTCTTTTTTTAGAAATTTTAGTAATATTATTACTCAGATCTTCCTGCCAAGTCTCACCATTACTCCTTCGGAAGATTTTTCGGACAAGCTGATTCTCTAGGTCCCCGGTGTTTTCATATTCGATTTTTTCCGACCACTCGGTTTCCCCAGGTAAATAACTTTTTATAGCCCTCCCCTGAGGATCGTATTCCGTTCTGGAAATTCCCCCATTTTCGTCCGTGCTGGATAATTCCAAACCGTTTGCAAAATTATAGGTTTTTTCGGTGACCTGGCCTAGTCCGTTGGTCATCTTGAGCGGGAACTTATGTAGAATATTATCATATTCTACAGTGATCGAATTTCCGCTAGACTCTTTTATAAGACTTGGATTTCCGTAAGAGTCGTATGCCTGGATCATTTCGCTCTTCCAGACACCGGGACTCATCTCCTCTTTCACCGCTGATATTTGAAAATTAGAATATTCTATTTTTTTGTGAGAAATGATCTCCCCATTCTTCAATACTTGAATATCAGTCGGCTTTCCTAATATACCCTCGTTCCAATCGTTCAAATACGTAATTTTTTCGCCGACAGTGGTTCCGTTAATACTTGTGTCTTTGCGGGTATTATTTCCATAAGTATCATACGTTTTTGTTACCGTAGAAGATTGGAATAATTGACCTGCCCTATATACATTCTCCAGAGTATCCGTTTCCTGTATCAGTATGCCGCCGTTGAAAGATATTGATTTTCGGAAGTTTTTATATAATTCGGAAATTTTAGACCCATTCTTAAATTTCGTCTGAGCGGTCGCAATTCCAACAGCCTCCAAGAAAGGAGTATCATATTTCGTTTCCGTAATGGAATTGGAGATCGTATTTTTTTCTTCTATTTTTTGAAATCCTAAATATCCGGAATTTCTAAATCCGCCTCTATAAATTCGCGAGTGGAAATATTTATATGAATTTTCTTCCAAAACCGTACTCCCCGCTTTTTGAGAAAGTTTAACGGTCAAAAAGTCCGGAAACAGGAAAGGAAGAAATTCAGGATGATTCGGATCATATAACGCAAGTCCGTTCGCTGTCGGATGATTTTTAGAAAGGGAATACTCTAATTGAACGCTTACGTTTCCATCGGAGACATAGGAACCGTTCTCTATTTTGGTCAAAAGTCCGGAAGGAATATCGGAACGGAATCTTAACAGATGTAATTCTAAATTCGATTCATAAGGGAACTGACGATAAGCTACCGTATTCACAAATGGAATACTGGACGGCACGGAATATTGCAGCGGTCTTTTTTCGCCATTCAAGCCTAAAAGTTCCGGTTTACCATCCCCATTGATATCCAGCGGAATCAGATATCCTCCAGTCACCCAGGACTCGTCCCCATCGGCGGAATAAAATAGATTTCCATTCGAGTCCGTTTTAGAATAAGAAACGATTAGCCTAGATTCGGAAGAATCATATCTCAAGAAGTCCGCTCTTCCATCCCCGTTCAGATCTATGAATTCTTTTCTATTCCTCCAATTGAAATACGCATTATCCGAAGAACTTCCGGATGTATTTGCGGAAGGGAGATAATTTCTGAGATCTATAGGAATTTCATAATATGTGATATTCGTAATGTTTACCGAAAAATTCCGAACGGTTATCGTTTGGGGCAAGGAATCCGCATCTTCGTTATCTGCTTCTTCGGTAGTGCTTACATTCGCTCTAAGAATATCCGGAACCCCGTCCCCGTTTAAGTCTTGGGTCAAATCCTGATTCCAATACAACGAAAAACCGGGAAGATAATTGGACTGAGAAGTATCATACACCTCTACAATAAAGTACGGATTGGAAAGATCTGAATAGTTATAGGTAACCCTATCCTTGATCCCATCCCCAGAAAGATCGATTTCCATAAAAGGTTGGTTAGAGGCGGATGAACTTTGTTTTTGTTTAGATGCATATGCACCATTTACACTCACCGTTTGGAAGGCGCCTCCCCCGTTCGTTCTAAACTTTCTTCCATCGAAAGGATAATAGTGGATGGTCCCTTGGCTTGTGACCCCGGAAAAAAATACAAAATCAAGATATCCGTCCCCGTTCAGATCGGAAACGAATTGATCTCCGTCGTTCCCAAAGGTTGCTCTGGAAATTTCGGTTTGTTCTAATTCGATCAAATTCCCATTCTTAAAATCGTAGAATGTTAAGATCAATCTTGGATCGGAAGTCCCGTTGACCCTAAGCAGATCGGGGATCCCGTTTTTATCCATATCCACAAACCCTTGGAAAGAATTTCCTGGATCTGTAATATTCAATAATTGTGATTTTTGAAAACCGGAACCGGTAGAAAGATAGATCTGGATCTTTGTGGAAGTTTTTGCCTGCAAAAAATCGATCTTCCCATCACCGTTTACATCCGCCAAAAAATGATACGGTTTACTTTGATGTAAATTTTCCGCGATCAGTTCGGGATATTCTACGGAATGCAGATCCGGACCGTAATATACGATCCCTTTAGCACCATTGGACCTTAGGACTAAAAAATCGGTCTTCCCGTCTCCGTTAAAATCTCCCGGAAAAATCCTTCCTTCTGTGGTAACTCCGATCGGGTTCCCCTTAGATTCTCCGCTCACAGAAATCGAATCTAAATTTTCCGTATCCCAAGAAGAAAGTTTGGAAACGGAAAATCTTTGACTATCCATATTTCCCAACACTCGGACCATTTCCGGACTTCCGTCCCCGTCCACATCCGCAGGAACGGCAAAAGACATTTCAACACCGTTGGTGCAAATATCTTGGAAATTTTCTATCCCAATTTGGCAAAGCGAGGGCGCCGAATAGTTACTTGCAACAATACAACCCCAGTCAGCGGTACAAGCACAGGATGCAACAGTCGCCTCACAAAAGGATCTCACGCTGGGATCGGAGGCTCTATAAGAATTTTGGAATGTTTTTCCTGAGGACTTTACGTATTGGGCTTGATTCGACCGATTCGAATACGAAAAGAGGATCGGTTTAAAATTTTTACGATGAAAGGAAGTAAGAAAAGTTTCCCCATCAATGGTATCATAATCGAATTCATAAACCTCGCTTAAGTTTTCCGAACCTGAAAAATCCTTCGCATACACTTCGATTTTTTCTAATCTTTTCTTCCGGGAAAGAGATTTGGTGAGAGAGAAAATTTTTTCTCCAAATCTTTCAGACAGATCCTCATAAATAAAGAGGATCCGCGCATTTCCTCTGGCATACACGACCTCCTTAGGCATAACGTCCGCGGATTGAAGATTTTCCGGATCGTATTGGATATCATACCCGTTCCCGAACCTATCTCTGACCTTATCCAGGTAAAAGGCGATAGGCGCTCCATCACTATCCAATCTGGAATTGGAACCGCCGGAAAAGTTTTTTCCGTATTCGTAAATGATCCCGTTTTTATCTCGAACCTTCCAAACGGAACCATCGAACTCCGCTTTGGAGAAACTTTCGAATTTGAATTTATAATTTCCGCTTGTATCGGAGATCATTTCACCGAATTGGGAAGAAGTATATCCATCGGAAGAGCCGAAGTGAACTCCCAGATTCGGATTTTTGGAGATCTGAGGAAATCCAACTAAGGTCCAACCTTTCCCCAATATTCCCGAACCGGAGCCGGAATATTGGATATCGATGGAAGGAACCAAATCTCCAGTTCCCGGAGGGACCTGAATCGAAAGTGAAAATCCAGGCTTTCCATACGAATTTACACTAACGTCCGGAAACGGAAGAGGTATCTCGGTCTCCAATCCGAAAAATGTCGAGAAAAATGAATAAATAGGACGTAGAGGGTTCCAAGCTAAAAGCAGGATTGCACTACAAAATATAAGAATTACATAATATCTTCCGGTCCTAAACATTAGCTTGCCAAATCCTTCTTTGTATTTCCGGAATTTTGTTCCGGATTGGAATTAGCCGAGCTGTGAGCGGTTCACCTAAAGGCGACTTTTATATATAAGAGCACTAACACGTTTAAAATTTCCAATGTCAAACATAAATATCCCAATTTAGGATATTAAAAATCACAATTTCCACATTCTTTTTCAAATATCCTGAATTGGGATTCAGATGAATCTCCCATTTTCGAATTTGGAATCCATATTCCGCACGAATTCCGAATTTTAACCCAAAAAGGATCCATCACCAAAGGAACATACAAATTTTAAAATATACTATTTTGGGATATTTTAAATGAATTCAAAATAAATTTCTTTCTTTTTACTCGAAGAAGTCACATCCCATCCATATAAGGTTCGGTCGAATTTTTTTCCACCTTCCTAATCGAAAATACGTCTATGTCCAAAAAGTGTACTTTTATTTTTTGCGGGATCTTCTTACTGCCTTCTTATCTTTTCGCTTTCGAAATTTTATTTAAGAATGGAGATGCTTTTATCGCGGAAGAAGTTTCGGAAGAACCGGAATACATTCTTTTTTCCTGGAAAGAGAAAAGATATAAGATCCCTAGGTCGGAACTCCAACGGATAGACCCCAGGAAGAAGGGTCCTGATTCCTCCTATCGATATTCCGAATTCAAACTAACGGATGGCACCCAACTTAAAGGGGTCTTGATAGAAAAAAGAGAGAATAAACTCATCTTAAAGACGGAACTTGGTTTTGCCGAGTTGGATAGAAGTAAAATCCTCTCTCATAATTTTGACGATATCTCCTCGGAGCCTCCGATACTATCTGAACGATATCTATTAGAAACTTCTAAACAAATAGAATGGAGAATCGGATTTTTCGCTTCCGGATACTATTCCTGGGGTGCATGGGGACAGGCCTTCCCTATCACATACGGAGGTGGCGCATTCATAGAAAGAGATACAAATTCCAAACTTTGGTTCTATGGAGTTTCTTCCGAGGCATCCATTGGAAAAGGTAGGAACGGAAACTTAAGTATATGGAGCCAGTCCCTGTATTTGGGAAAATATTACGGAGCTTCTTCTCCGTATTGGTTAACTGGCGCCGGTTTCAGTAATTTAGTCCGATCGGGAGAGGAAAGGATCTCTACGATCAATCCGGATCTCATTTTCGAATTCGGCTGGAATTGGCGAACGGCATCCGGATCTTCCATACGAATTGGGATCCGATCTCAGTGCAATATAGAAGAAGGAACGAACTTTTGCAGATCAGGCTTCCGATTCTCCTGGGGGTTTGCTATATGAGAAAAATATATTCTATTTTTATAATTCTTTTTATCTCCCTGCTCATTTGTTTCTGCTCGGCTTCCGGCTTATCCGAAATTTTAGGGGAAGAATCTTCCAAAGTGGAATTCGCATTTGTAGCCAAATTAGGCCCGAAATCGGCAATTCTTTCTTGGAATTGTTCGAAAGTTTCCAAGGGTACGATGTATACTAGCGAAGGAATTACCCCAAGTGCAAATTCTTCTAAAACCCATTTTTTAGAATGGAGGCATTTGACCCCGAATACTTCATACAGAGCGATCTTAACCTGCGGATCTCAAAGGATAGAGGAAGGTAATATTTTAGAATTTACGACCTGGATCTCTAACGATCCTCCCAAAACGAGAGGGATTTGGATCTTAGGCGGGATCGGTAACGACGGACTTCCTATTCGAGAAGTGGATCTATTCGATCCTGTGACGGATATTTGGTATTCTTCCATTACGACCATCCCAAGTCCTCGGATCTTTGCCTCCATTCTTCATCATAAAAACAAAATATATGTGATCGGAGGTATGGAGAATGTTTCGGGGACCTATGTTTCTTCTTCCAAGGTCGAAGTGTATGATCCGTATGCGGATCTATGGGAAACAAAATCTTCTTTACCTTCCGGCTCTATCGGCGCGGTGGCAGGTTCCGTAGGGGATGAGATCTATCTTCTATCCGGTTCCAATTCTACCGATATGACGAATGGCCCGGTATTTAATACAATTCTAAAGTTCTATCCGGAATTGGGAACAAACGGTCAATGGATCTCTTATTCTTCCGCCTCCACGATCTTTAGTAGGGTTGATATGGCGGGTTGTACGATCAACGGTATTATTTTTTATACCGGTGGTAGGACGTATAATAGCGGAAGCGCTAACGCAAGCACGGATGGTTTTGCCGCTTCCGCAAATACGACTACTTCCTTTAGCGAACCGAGTTTGGGGGAATCCAAACATGGAGCTGCGAGCGTTTGTATTTTACCCTCTTCGTCCGATCCTTTCCCTGCCGATGGAGTTTATTTCACGGTTGTCGGAGGTTCCACCGGTTCCGGCAATGTTTTCCAACCTGCCACTTCCATTATTCCCACCAACAGAACCGAATTTTTTCAATTAGGTTCTTCTTCCTTTTCTTTGGGACCAAGCCTTCCGAGCTCTTTATATTTTCCCGCAGTCCAGACTTCCTATGAAACTAGGAAAATTTTCTCTTTTGGAGGAGCTTCATCCATTAATATCCCGGAAAATACCGTGTATTCTTTGGATTCCGGGAATCCATTAGGTTCCGCGTGGACAACTCATCCTTCAACTATGCCAAGAAGAAGATATGCTCATAAAGCGATCCGGATCGACAGATGAAAATTTCCCTCAGGAAAGATACAATTTTTAGAATATTCGCATTTTGTGTTCTTGTAATCTCTCCTTTATTCCTACTTTCGGAAGAGGAATTAGCGGAAAGCGGATGGATCCAAGAAGGAAACATATTATTAGAATCTAAACAATTCGAAGAAGCGGAATTATTGGCAAATTCCGTTTTAGGATCCGATCCTTCCAATTCAAAAGCGGAATTTATTTTAACCCGGGCCTGGATCGGAATAGGAAATGAAGAAAAGAAAAAGGGAAACTTTCAAAAGGCGAAAGAATATCTTATGAAAGCCTACGAAAAATGGCCTTTAAACGAAAGTATTCGAAAAGAACTTGCGGAGTTAGAAAATTATCCGGATCAAAGTAAAAAATTATCTCCAATAATTAGAAATAATACGCCGATCTCAAGCGTTTCCACCAAAAGTATGGAAGAATTGACTGCCGGTATGAACCTTCTCCGCTTAGAGATAGAAAGACTAAAAATCGAACTAGAAACGGAACGGAAAGAACGAGTAAAAGGGAACGATTGGAACTGGACGTATCTCCTATTAGGAATACAAATCGCGGTTTTATTTGGGATATTCAAGAAAATTAGGTAATTATAATGTTTTAATATTCGGCGATTAAAATAATCACAAACAGCAAAACCTAAGGGCTAAAAGCCACTCCTCTTTCCGCTGCGATATCTCTGGCGGTTTTTCCATCCTCCGTTTTAAGATCCGGATTTGCTCCCTTTTTCAAAAGTAAATCGACGATTTGTTCGTTTCCTTGTCTGGTTGCGGCAATATGAAGCGGCGAAAAACCTCCATCTTGCGTAAAATTAGGGTCTGCACCGTTCTCCAATAGTAACGCAACCGCGTCGGCCCGCCAGGAAGCTACAGCAGAATGTAATGCAGTATTACCGATCGATAATTTACTTTTGGATTTAGCGTGAATGTCCGCTCCTTTCTCCAATAAATATCGAATAATGGAAAGTCTTCCGAAATGAGACGCCAAATGTAAAGGGGTCCAACCATCCGGACTATAAGAACGAACGATACTCGGATTTGGATCGACGAGCCCTCTAACACGGTCCTCGTCTCCTAAAGCTGCCGCTTCAAACAGATTAAGTGGAATTCCTAAGGCGAGATACGAATTTACTATATCGTCCTTGCCGAAATAGAGAGCGAATAATACGGGAGTGATCCCTTCCGGATTTAGTTTGGAGGCCAGGTCCGGATTTTCTCTTAAAGAGTAGATAACTTGGGCTTTATGACCGGCAGCGATCATTTGAAAAATATCGGAACTCAAGGAAATAGGCCTCCGAAAAACAACGAAGGATCATCCATTCTTTTAGGGCTTTGTCAATCCGGTTTCGACACAAGGTAAAGAATTATTCTTTGAGTTGTATCAAGTCGAAAGGTTGGAGGTCCACGGAGATCGGAACCGGTGTTAAAAGCCGATTGTCTCTAGTATCGAACATCGTAACTCCCGGTTGAGAGAATTGGGTATTGGAAACGTAAAGTATCTCGTCTTCCCCAAGAAGAATTGTGGTCAGGCTCGCGTCGTAAGAAGAAGGAATAAAAAGCAGATCTGCCAGTTTCTGTCCAGTGCTTGGATTAAATACTTGTAATGTTTTATTAAAGGAAGCGTCCAGAACGCTTGCATAACCCAATTGTTCGTCCTTGATCTGTACTCCTAATATATCCCCGCCCGCCGCAGTTTCCGGAAATAAAAAGCCGGAGCGAAAAGTTCGAGTAGAAAGTCGAAACGCCACCACTCCGCCGTCAATCTGGCTTAAAAAACCCATTCTATTTGCAGCGGCAAAAACCAAATGAGTCTCTCCGAAAAGTTCTAAGATCTGCGGTTTCCCGACGGGATTCGGGGTCGGAAACGTATAAGTAGAAATAATAGAATCCGTTACAGTATCTATTTCTAAAAGAAGAGATCCCCAAGATCCTGGAGGGAAATATCCGCTCGGATCGTTCCGATCCAATCTTTGTAAAACGATAAAAAGACTCGTACCCACGATCTGCATACCGGACATTTCTGGCAGGTTATCCGGAATGGCGCTTGGTTCTGAATATCCTCCCAGGTCGATCTGGCCTAAACTCGCTCCCGTCAAAGGATGAAGAACTCTCAATATTCTGGATCCGTAAAGTGATACGTACGCTTTGTTCTGACCGACAATCGCGATATCGGTGGGATTTGTGCCGGAACCCATGGACCATTCAGCAATCGTTTGGAACCCGAAATTCGGATCCAAAACCTGGATACTGTCCCTATTTAAACGATTTAGAATATACACCCTATTGTTTCCGAATCTCGCTACCGCATCGGAATGGATAGGTGTCAGTCCCGGATAAGAAACAAGAAGTTCCGGATTTAACACCTTAAACCTTCCTCCTCCCCCAAAGTCGGTGGTGACGACTCCGATATTATTCGGGAGATTCGGAGTTAAGAACAACGTATATAAAGGTGGTCTTTCAATATCTCCGCAGAAGGAAAGGAAAATGAGTAAACCGGAAAAAATAGAATAGGATCTATTTCTCATTTTAAAACCTCCCACTTAAGGTGATAAACCAGTTTCTTCCCGGCAGAGGATATCCTACAATATCCTCCACTCTTTTATCTCCCATATTGCGGAGATCTATACTTAAGAGCAGTTCTTTCGGAGCCTTTTCTCCTTTTTTGTTAGGATCTTCCTCTTCCGTGGAAGAGTATAATACCAGTGTGAGATACGCGTTCCAAATCTGCCGAGCAGGTTGGTAATTCACATATTCGTTTGTCCTGTCTTTGAAGACGGCTCCCACATACACTCCTTCAAAACCGAGCTCCCAGGTTTTTCCTCTATATGCGATCGTTCCGGAGATTTCATGTTTCGGTCTAAGAGGGAGATATTTACCGTTCAGATAAGGCGCAGGAGAAGTATTGATCGCTTCTTGGTAGGTATATTCTAATAGAAATTTCCAGCCCTTGTATTCCGTCTTATGAGAAACCTCGGCACCATCAATCCTGGCAGAGTCGATGTTTTCAGGCCGGAGAGTAAACTGAGAATTCGGAATAAAAAGGATCATATCCTTGATCCTCTTTCTAAAGTAGGAAATCGTAATATTGGATTTAAGCTCCCCGTTTTTGTATTTGCCTGTGATACCCGCGTCCGCATTCTCACTTCTTTCAGGTTTTAAAGAATCGTTTGCTATGATCGTCCCGACCTCTCCAAATAGTTCCAAAAAACTCGGGATCCTATATTGTTTTGCGATATTGGATTTGAATTCCAAAGAATAATTTTCTTTTTCCCAAAACCTCCAGAGAAGTCCCGCTTTAGGATTCGAAAATTCGGAGGTTTTTATGGCAGAAGCGAACGGATCCTGCTTTCTATACCAAGGTTCATCGGACTGGAATTTATCCCGGTAAGAATCCCAAGAAACTCCCGGGGTTAAAACTAGTTTTCCGTCCAAAAACCGGAACTCATCCTCCACCTGAAACGTCGTGTAGGTTCTTGTTTTTCC
Source organism: Leptospira sp. WS58.C1 (assembly GCF_040833995.1). Lineage (NCBI taxonomy): Bacteria > Pseudomonadati > Spirochaetota > Leptospiria > Leptospirales > Leptospiraceae > Leptospira > Leptospira cinconiae. Next base: position 971,134 of record NZ_CP162137.1, on the reverse strand, counting down.
CGGTTCGTATTTAAGATCGATATTTTGAGGTGTACTTCTGGATCTTTCGAATGTTTCCTTTTCTATCCCTGCATGAAATTTCAATATTTGATAATATTCTAATAGATAGAGAGTCGGAGTGATTTGCGCCCCGTACTGTCCCATATTGGCTGTGGAGTTAGGGGTTCCTTTGGAAAATTCGGATTTAGGATCGAATAAGTCGTCGTTCGTAAAAGATGTGAAAGCTCGAGTCTCCAACCTTAGTAGTCCATCAAACAAACCTTTCGTATCCGTTCCGAGTGAGGTAGTATTTCTAAGATATCTGCGATGTACTTTTTGGGTTTGGTTACTGGCTGGTCCTGGAATTCCATGAAATCTATAATTTAGATCGTTCCAAAATTTGATCTTGGTGGCTCCGATATCTCCGCTCAGTCCCAGCATTCCGGATGTTCTTTCATACTGAGCGTTCCTTCTTCTATCGATCGTATCGTCTAAAGGATTAACAAGCAATGTGCCGTGGTTGTTCAGATAAGAAAAGTTTTGGTCCGATTTTTCTCCAAGTAAAAATACACTAGCCCCGATCCCGCCATAAGTCCCCGTATGCGTTATGCTACCTTTTCCCGTATTAAAACTTCCGGCACCGATATTGACCCGGGTTTTAGGCGGACCAGATCCTACTCTTGTGACTAGGTTTACGCTTCCACCGATAGTCGATCCTGAAAATCCTACAGGTGCACCACTTCTGTAAACTTCTATACTTTGTAAATTGTCGAAAGGAAGATCCGCCAGGTTGACTTCTCCACCTTGCGCATTATTAAAAGGGACTCCGTCTATAAAGATCCTGGATTGGTTCGGGTTTGTTCCTCGAAGAGAAAGAGTGGAATACGACCCAAGTCCTCCGTATCTTCTGATCCGAACCCCTGCCTCTCTTTCCAAAACGTCCGGAAGATTCGTATAACGTGCATTGTATTGGTCCAAATCGATTGATGTCTGAAAACCGGTCGGATTTTTTCTGAAATTTTCGGGTTGAGAATTGGAACTGGTCTTTCCCACAACTTTTACAGGGGAGCTTTCCGTTTTCTGGTTCTCTTGGGAAAATATTTGAACGGAAAATAAAAAAAGACCTAGATGAAGGATCTTACCGATTTGTTTGGGTCTTTTGTTCATTGAGGCCTTAACTCCCGAAAGCCGAAATATTGAAAGTAGCTCGGATAGGTTTTCTGACTCACGCCCGGCTTAAGACCCTTCCCGTCTTTCGACAGTGGTTTTGTCTTACCGTTTAGGCGTTTACAGCTGCGGGTACAGCTCCGGAATTTCACCGGATTCCCTTTTCAGATCTACTTGCAAGACCAGGTTCCCAACCAGAGTCGAAGGGGCAATCTGAAAAAGGGTTGGCCGCCTCTTGCTTACGCAAGACCGGGCTGCTCCGGGCTCGGACATACGTCCTCGTCCTTCGCTTACGCTCAGGACGCTTCGCGCCCTGCACATCCCTGGCGGGTTTTGTAAATGAAAACTCTGTGTGCTCCGTGAACTCTGTGCGAAACTTGTTTGTGCATTTATTGGTTCACACGGAGAGTACTGAGATCTCGGAGGGACTTACATGCGGATTTTTCAAGAACGGAAAGAAATATTTTCTTGATGTAAGATAAAAATCGGAAAGGATTCACGAATTCGCGACCCAAAGGGAATCCCCAAGGGTCTGCCTACATAACAGGGAGCACCGAACTCGAATGAAACGAATTCCATCCTTAAGATTTCTTTTACTAGGGATCTTTCTTTTAACTACCTCATCCTTATCTGCGGCAGGAACTTATTCCGAAGGTTGGACAGTTGCAAAATTGATCCAATTCGAAAGCAGAGGGATCGTTTTTGAATCTTATGAAGGTCTTTTAGAAGTGTATACCATAAACGATTCGGAAGCTTGCGACGAAATGAAGGACGAATGTTATGCTCCGGCAAAACAAAAAATCGAATTCAGCGTACGCCCCGAGAATGCGGATGTGGTGAACTTCTTAAGCAAAAGTCTGAACCAGGAAATTTTAGTCCAGTACAGGATCCATAGATTCGAAGCGATCGCGTTGTCTTCCGATTACGAAGTGATAGGAGCTCAACTCCAAGAAAGATCACTTCCGAAAGGTTTACCGGACAAGATCGTAAGCAAAAGTAAATCCGGAGGAAAAAGGAATTTTTCCGTTACAGGTCGTATTCTAAGTTTAGAATATAAGGGAACTATGATTGGAACTTGGGAAGGATTGTATCTGGACGAGACCAGAAATAAAGTGCACCCTTTTTCAATTACCGATGAAGAGATCGCAACCTTTGCCACTAACACTCTTAAATTCGGACTTAGATATTTCTTAGGCGTTTCCGTGGCTTACGTAAAGGGTTGGAGAAATTCTCATTATGATATTTATGAGATCAACTTCAAAGCTCCTGCAGGTGCATTGGAACCTACCGGAAAGACTGAATAATTCACATTAAAGTTTTATTAAGTAGAAGACCGATGTAGGAACTCCTACGTCGGTCTTTTTTATTTTAAGGATTTTACCGGGGCCTTGTTGGAGCTCCTACTGAATTTTGGGAAACGGCCCCACCCCTTCGCAGCGACTCGTAGGGAGCGAGAAGACAACCAGCTTTGCTGAGTCGGTGACGAAAGTCAAACGAGGTGGAACGCAAGTTTAACACACTAAGTTTGATCGAACGTAAATTTTGAAAAAGCGGCCCCGCCCTGAGCTTGGGTGGTGGAGGCGGGTCAGCGGGAGAAGCCGCTTTCCCTATATCAGAAAATCGTAAAATTTGCAATCAAAAATACAGGCCGAAATATGTAGGAACTCCTACAGGACAGCCCTAGATTATGGATGGAAACTTCCGTCCGACTGGATTTTCGGTCCTTTGTTCGGGAAATCCGATCTAGTCAAAGATTGGATCAGCTCCGTAGTTTTTGCCTCCGGATCAGGAGCAGGGATACCGTTTTGGCTCAGTTGTAAGGGATGGATCTTACCCTTGATAAAATTCCCTTGTTTGTCCAAGTCCGCTTCTAAGACCAAAGAGTAACCGCCATAACCTTTCGTAGAGAATACCCTATATCCTAAAAAGTTCCCTAGTGAATAAGCGATCAATTTTCCTTTATACAATTCGAATGCTCTTGGCAAATGAGGACCGTGACCTATGAATAAGTCCGCACCGGCGTCGATCAACGCGTGAGATAAAGCGACTAAATTTCCTCTATATTCTCCGTAAAATCTTTCCTGTTCGTTTTTTACATGTAAAGCAGGTCCGCCTTCCGCACCACCGTGAACCGAGATAAATACAAGTTGCGCTTTCTTTTTGGCTTCTTTTACGAGAGCTACACCTTCTTCGATATGGTTCACATGATTATGCGCGCTTTCCATATGACTAAATCCGATCCAAGCCACGGAAATTCCTTTTGCGTTCATATAAGTGATCGCGCCCTTTTTTCCGGTGAATCTAACTCCGGCTTCGGAAAGATTTTTAGCGGTATCCTCGAACCCTTGTTGGTGAAAATCCAGGCTGTGATTGTTGGCAATCGAAACTATATCGAATCCTACATCCTTTAGAATTTTTGCATACGATGGCGGTGTCCTGAAAGCGAATATAAGAGGGCGATTGATATTTTTGGCACAATGAGGATAGTCTGTCAGAGTACTTTCGAAATTCGCAAATAGTATATCTGCCCCTCTCAAACTTGGTTCCACCTGAGAGAACAAAGTGTTTCTAGGATCGGAAGGAAGTTTATTCTCCGGATAATTTGTCCCCATGACTAAATCACCCACCGCTTTGATCTTCAATGTTTCCGGTTCAACCGATTCGATCGGTTGGCATTGGGAAAATAAAAGAGAGAGTCCTAAAAGAGAGGACAATGCAAGGTTTCTATACATAGGGGAAGGATTTTAGAAACCCTGTCTCTGGAAAAGCGGTTTTTCTAAGATAAAGTCGCTTAGATACAACCACATTTCACTGGATTAAGAAAGGGAGAGACCCCGCATCGGCACCGATAGTTAAACCGGAATTTTGAGATGTCACTTCTCCACTTACAGTATACCGCACGATACAAGAGCCCGGATTAATAGTACTAAAAAATAGACCGTTTACCGGATTATAAGGAGGACTAAAAGTAAAAGGCCAAAAATTGGGAAAAGTACCCGATGGACAAGACGATACATCTATATCAAAACCAACTGTCACATCATTACTCGTCCAATCGGAAGGAACCGATCTAAGACTCACTTGGTAGGAGGCATCTGCTCCAGCGGTCGTAGATAACACTGCTGGAGTAAATACGAGTAACGAATTACTTCCTCCCGTTACTAAGGAAAGCAATGCAGCGGCTGCCTTTTCCGGGTCCTTTTTATCATCTTCGGAAAGACCTAAAAACTCTTTACCTATATCCGTCCCGGTCAGCACCAGACCACAACTTACGTTGTGAAAAAGAAGCATAATGAATAGAAAACTTGTTATAAGAGCCCGCACCGAAGGCAAACTCTTGGAGGCCGAGAAGTCATACTTATCGACAAGATAAGTTTTGGGACTGACTATAAATTTCCTTAAAAGGTAAAGGGATGTTCGCATGCCTTATGTTAAATAATAAATTTACCGAAAAAGCAAGCCATTAAAAAGAACAGGTAGGAGGAAAATGTGCTCTAACAGATCCCAAAAACTGGCCCTGACTCAATAATTGAGGCACTGGATTATGTACACTATGCGAAATATCACAATATCCGAAAGCTTGGCAGTTAGCCCCCGCAGTATTTGCGTCTACTTGGATTAGGATCGAAGTATAATTGGGAGCTGAAAAAGATTGCGAAGAATCCGCATTGCCCTGGACCCCGTTAACGGAGTTGACCGTCACATTGTTGCAGACTGCTTGGATAAAAATATGAAACTGAAAGTTTTGTTCCAGCCAAGCAGAAGGTATACTGCTCACCGAAATTGTATAGTTCGCCGGCCCCCAAGTAGAAGTCGTAAACTCAGTGGAAGAGAATACGATCGGGACCGAATTAGCATTGGATTGGAGAAGTCCTAGAATACTTAGCGTATCGGAGTGACTCTTTTTCTCTTTCCCAAAATAACTGTTCTCTTCCTCGAATAGAAGATATACCCCGCAAGAAGGCAAAGAAAAGATTAAGGCCAGAAACAGAAGAATAGACCGAAATCGAATTTTGGATCTGCAAAATTTCGTTTTCATAGGAACAATTGACAGACTGATCCGATAAAAATAGGAAGCAATAAAATTTTTAAATAAGAAAATCCTCATTTTATGTCCTAAAACCGCTCAAATCACCGATCTTTATAATATGCAATCGATACCTTGCAATACTTGCTTTAGTTCGGAATTCACCCCGCTTTTCTCCAAGGCCAGTCCGAAAGGAGAAATCTTCCAAATTGTAGAATGCAAAAAATGTAAATTAGTTCAGGTCAATCCCCAGCCAAGCTTGGCAGAAGTTTCCAAGTATTATGAGGACTCTTACTTCACACAAAGAACGGACAGAGGTTACGATAATTATTATTCGGAAGAAACCAAAAAAGAGATCGCAAGAGTATTTAATTTGAATCTGAAAGATCTAGGTTTTTTCGATTGGGAAAGATTATTAGGTCCGGAAAGATCCGCGCTGGATGTAGGCTGTGCAGCCGGTTATTTTTTGGATTATCTAAAAGGTAGAAATTGGAAAACCAAAGGTCTGGATATTGCAAGCGGGCCGGTTCGTTTTGCAAAAGAAACATTAGGATTGGATGTGGAGCAAAAAGATTTTTTGACCTGGGACCAAGATGGGAAGGAAAAATTCGATCTAATCACTCTTTGGGCGAGTATCGAACATCTGCATCATCCGAAAGAAACACTTCTGAAAATTTTAAAACACCTGAAACCAGGGGGAAGAATGATCCTTTCCACCTGTAGATACGGAGTTCTTGCAAAGTATCTGGGACCGAAGTGGAGATATTTAAATGTCCCGGAACATCTTTACTATTATAGTTTGCCGGGTATTATTTCTCTCGGAAATGAATTAGGTTATATTCCGTTAGGCCATATCTCGTATGGAAGCGGTCTCACTGCCAAGAAAGGATCCGGAATCTTCTATAAAACTACAAAGAAGATAGCGGACTGGGCGGTTAAAAAATTCGACCAAGGAGATATGATGGCGGTTTGTTTCGGAGTAGCTAGGTAAAACGTTTTAAAACTCGGACTAAGGAGTTACAGTTACGCTTAGATTTCCGAGGTTCGTTCCTACACTCGGAAGTCCGGATCCGATAGCCATATCCACAATATGCGATACTTCGCCAATTCCGGTAATAAAACAGTCGAAAGAAACATTAGCAAAAGTCAAAGGATATGTGTCGTCGTTAAACACCGCGAACACTCCTTCTTGTGGAGCACAAGACATTATCCCATTCCAGACCGGATCGATACGTAACTCCCCTGTGCCTGAACCAGGCCAGTAATTAACAGTTATATCATACGCTGATTTTCCCGTTGAGGCGGAAAACGTCAATGGAGAAGGAGAAAAGCTAAGCAAACTGCTCGAATTCCCGCTTAACAAACCTAACGCAGCTAACATCGAATCATTATTATTATTTTCCGAAGCCTTAGCAGCCTGCTCTTCGGCTTGGTACCCTAAAGCTAATCCACAGTTCAAAATCGGCATAACGAACAAGAGTATTATAAATTTATAAAGTATAGATCCGAATAAAATACGACAGGATACCATAGGAGAATTTCCTTGTCCGTATGATAAGCGAAGATATGGTTTATGCACAAGTAGGATTTTTCTAACGGTTAAATTTATTGACTGAAAATGAGAAATCGTATCCCTCGAAGAAGGGATACGAAAAAAGATTAGTGTTTTTCTTTTCCGGTCTCTTTAACCGGTGGAGAGTCTTTCACCTTGATGATCTTAGTAGCGAAGATCACTTTATAGACTTCTTTTTTCGGAAGAGTAAACTCATGCTTTTGTCCGTTAGAATCTTCCGTTTCCAGTTTAATAGTATCCACATCCTGGCCCACTACCCTTGCTTCAGTAGTCTTACCGGTTCTCAAGATGATCATGCTATAATTTTTACCCGCATTTTCCGCCGGGCTTGTTTTATCCAAATACTTACGTAAAGCATCTTCCAATTCTCTTTCGGTTTTTGAGAAGAACTCCGAGTGAGCCTTTGTTCTTTCTTCTTCAAAGAATTTTTCGTATTGGTCTCTATGAACGAATCTGGTTCCAAGATCGCATTCATTTACGGTTACTTTATAGAATGTGATGGTGCTAAAAAAACCGGTGAGCACGTTCAGACTAGCCTGCCACCAATTTACGGAATGTTCTGCGAAATAGACCTTACCTTCTTTCTTTTCTATCTCCGTATCCCTCGAACCAGGGATGCGCCATAGACCGTAAAGAGCAAACCAACGATTATAATGTGTTAGTTCCTGGCAAGGGTTACTTCCTGTTTCCAGGCCTAATTTATCCTCTCCCGCGAATTCTATCCTTTTATCTAAAGTACAGTTTTGGAGAAATAATACAAATACACCGATTAGGGTAATAATTTTACGAAAATTCGAATATCGTCTACTTGGAAGCATACGACATGTTCAATACGCCATAATAACGTAATCAAATCTATTTTAACTCTTTAGGATTTTTTTTGGGTAAGTGTGGAAGTTTTCCTGACCTTTGAAACTGCGGTTACCGGAACCGGCCATACTGCCTTCTTTTGGGGTTTGTCCTTGAACAACCTTACGAAAAAGTAAAATGGTACGGCGATCGCTAGAAATAGAAAAAGATATCTAGGAAGAGTGGATTCTAGAACGGATTCACGTATTAAACCCAAGGCACGGCTCTCGTTTTCGGGGATCTTATTTCGATAGTCCGAGCCGTATTCATACGCATATACTTTTAGCTTCAGACCTCTCCAGGCCTTTTCGATCGGATTCAACCTGTTCTCAAATGCGGATTCAGAACTAACCCGATCTATTTTCAGAACGCTTCCGAGCATTGCGCTAAGCAGAAAAAAGAAGAACGGAATCCCTACCAATAGCAGGAACAAAGGAGAAGAAGACCTATTGTTCGATATGCTCTTCTTCGTTTGTTTTTTATTCTTAGGTTTTACCGTGCTCATATCCGCCTAAACCTTCGACTGTTCTGACATGTCTTTCAGTAATTTAAAAAAAGAGTATATCGGATAGCTACTGATAGTAAGTACAAAAAAAATCTTGGGGATCGTTCTCTCCATCGGATTGTCCTTAATGGTCCCGGTGACATTCCTTTCTTCCTGGTTCATTCTGTTCCGAAAATCATATCCATATTTATGGAACATACTCTCCATATTGAAGTCTTCCACTAACCTATCCAAGACCGGTTTACTGGAATACATCGACCTTTCTTCCGCCAAACGGTATAGTCTCAACCCCTCTCCTAAAATCGTGGTAACAATGAATAGGATCAAAGGGAGCAAAAATAATAAACGAAACGGTGTGATCGCTTTTTGCGGTTTTGCGGCCCTCATGGACGTTGCACCTACCTGGGAGGATCAATATAAGTATCGAACGAAAGTCCTTGCTTTTCCAAGGAGTTTTTCTAAGGTTTCAAAGAATTGCAAACATGCGACATATTCGTTTCCTTCTCATCCTAATACTAACCTCCTGCACCACTGTGGGATTTCATAAATCTTCGGTACGAGAAACCTACGAGTATGGAAAAATGAAGACCATACGAGTCTGCGTTTGGAAGGACGAAAACGTTTCAAAAGAAAGAATGGACTATCTATTCGATTCTTGGAATGAAGAATTGATCCTATATAATTTGCAGGCTAAGGTCGCCCAAGTAAAAGATTGGAAAAGGCCAGGTTGGACGGGTAAAGCGATCATGGAAGAACTATATAAAGCGGAGCTGCCGGAAGGTTGCGATCGGATCTTAGCCTTTGCCGGAGTTAGGTTCTCGGATATCGCATACGAATTCGCTTCTTATATTCTAGCGTTATTCTTTATCCCCACGTTCGAAGTATTAGGAGCAGTGGATAGCCACACAGGGACTAGAGGATTTGTTTTAGCCCATACTGCTTCTCTCGGACATTTACTCGTAGGTGGGGCCTCAAATACAATGATCCATGAAGGATACCATCTATTAGGATGTGGACATGCTTTCTATCTTTCGGAATGTTACGGACAGATCAGAGATCTAAAAGCTACCTCAGAAATTGCCGGAGATTCTTTTTTTCCGGCAATCCATCCGGGAGGAGGATTTTTAACTTCCAGGAAAGAATTGAATTATTTCTTTTTGGGACGTTAGGTTACAATTCCCAAACATATCGTTATTATCGTAGGACTTCCCCGGAATTTGAAGTAAGAACCGGACTATACTCTTTCATTCATTTTAATAGATTCCTACTTTAATCAAATCGGGCCTATTAAAACCTGGAAGAATGGGCCAGACTTCCGAGAAAACCAAAGAACATTTCTTTCTAGGACTTAGCGAAGAAACCTTGGGTTATCTATACGCTCTGGCGGGAACTGTCTTATTCTCCTCAAAAGGAGTGCTTGTAAAATTAGTTTATAAATTTGGAATAGACTCGGTTACTGTTTTGGCGTTAAGAATGATATTTGCGATCCCGTTTTTCGCATTTGTTCTTTACCAAGAATCTTCTAAAAACTCGAACAAATCGATCTCTCGCAAAGATTACGGGATTGTGGTTTTACTCGCATTCATCGGTTATTATATGGCCAGCTTTTTCGATTTTTGGGGATTGGAATACCTATCCGCCTCCATGGAAAGACTAGTCTTATTTACATTTCCTGCACTTGTTCTTCTATTAGGTTTTGTTTTTTTAAAGAAGAAGGTTCATAGGATCGAGGTCTACTCCGTGGCTCTCACATACTCGGGCATCCTATTGGCATTTTTGCCGGATGCAGAGACTCAAGGTAAGTCCGCATGGATCGGAGGAAGTTTAGTATTTTTATCCGCATTGGCTTATGCAATCTACCTAATAGGTAGCGGGCAGATGATCCCTAAACTGGGCTCACGGAAATTTACGGCTCTTTTAATGATCTGGTCCGGAGTTTTTGTGCTGATTCATTTCTTTTTCACTAAGAATTACAGAATCCTAATAGACCAACCATGGCAGATCTACGGTTACGGATTCGCGTTGGGATTTTTGACTACCGTGGTTCCCGCTTTCTTAACGACTGCAGGTATCCAAAGAATAGGCTCCAATAAAGCTTCCATCGCTGGAAGTGTCGGTCCTGTATTTACATTATTTTTAGCCGCGATCCTTTTAGGAGAGATCATCACCTGGGAAAACGTTGTCGGAACGTTCATCGTTCTATCCGGAGTTTTTTTATTAGGAAGAAAGAAAAAAGTTTTAGAGTAAGAAATAGAATTTAGCTATAGATAATAAACTGCAGATCTTACCCGTTAATATCGATCACGAGCATCGCCATATCGTCACCGAACACACCTTCCGAAAATTGGAATACCTCGGAGACAACCTGATCTAAATATTCGTCTAAATTTCCGAGATCCCTATGTTGGAGTAAAATGTCTTGGAATCCCGGCAGATCCAATATTCTACCTTCCGCATTGAATACTTCGTACATTCCGTCGGAATAAAAAACGATCCTATCATTTTTTTGTAATTTAACGGATTCGTTAAAATATTCTATCGAATCGAAGATCAGAAGCGGAAGATTCATACCTTTTAGTTCGATCTTTTCTTCTCCTCTAAACAAAACGATAGGCGGATGGCCCGCATACGAGTATACCAACTTCTTCTCCAAAGGGAAAAATCTGGCCCAAACGGCGGCGATATGATGTTCCACCACCATAGGTTTTAGATCTTTCACGAATTGTTGTATACCTTCCGCGGGGGAAAGACCGGCCTTAGCATGGTGCCTGAAAGAAAGTACCGCCATTCCGGAAACCATAGCGGAGGAGATCCCATGACCGGATACATCTCCGAATAAAATATCCAATACACCGGTCTCATGTTGGATATACGTTATGATATCTCCTCCCACTTTTTCGAAAGGACGAAAATAACTATCCATTTTATAAAAAGGAGAACTAGGAAACTCTCTGGAGACCAAGGATCTTTGTGTAAGACGCGCCAATTCCAGATCGTGATTCATTCTTTCATAAAAATCGTTCAGATCCGATTCTCTTTTTTGTCTATCGAAAGCAAGAACGATCAGGTCACCCACTAATCTCAGAATATAAATATCTTCTTCCGTCCAAAGTTTTTGGCCTTTTACCGAATCGAATCCGATAAAACCGAGCTCCTCGTCTCGGGATGAAAGACCTACCACTACCAAAGAACGAGTCCCCCGTCTTTCCAAAAGATTTCGTAAGGAAGCATGGGTAGAAGGCACATTATCCAAAGAATCATAAACGATATGGCCCTTATTACTGATGGTTTCGTAATCCGATTTAGGAAACGTTTCTATAGGAAGATTTTGTAATAGATGGATCCTATGTTCAATCCCGTCCGCGCACCACTCGTTCGTATTAGAGATGGTTAGACCCGCATGGGTGTATAAAAATAAAAATGCCCTGTCCGCTCCGCAAAATTTTCCAAGCTCACCTAACGCGTGATTCACCGCTTCCGTAGTGTTTCCGGGTTCTACACTTAAAAAATATCGGGAGAGCTGAGTGAGTAGACTTTCTAAAGCGATTGTCCTCTTCAGTCTGGATTCGGCAGCCCGAATAGCGGTAATGTCCTTCAGCACACCCCAAGCTCTAAGTAAGTGCCCCTTCTCCACAACCCCTAATGCGCTGCTTAAAAAATACTTACGTTTTCCTCTTAGATCTATCTCTTCCGATTCGCTATCGTGTATCTTATAGCCGGAACGAATAAAATCGTTAATACCGAACATATTCATCTTGTTAGTCGGTCTAACGATATCTTTTAATAGAACACCTTTGATCTCTTCCGCATTATGATACCCGTAAATCCTTGCCATGGTATCGTTACAGTGCGTGAGTCTTGCATTTTCATAGATCAGCCTGCACTGCTCCTCAATCGGAAGAGTGGTGTCTAAGGGAGAATCCAGTTCGTAGGACCAAATCCCTTCCGGGGACCTACGAAAATAACCGTCTACCTTCTCGATTTCCTCGAGTCGGGTCTTATAATCCAATTCCATTCGTCCAGGGCGGCCCTTGCCATTTTTCTATTTATCGGTAGAGGCAGTCGGGGAATTTTCCCGGTTTTTTGTTTTCTGCCCGGCCGATTTGTCCGGGGGTCCATGTATTTTTATATTCGGACCACAAGGAGGCGCCAATGAAAACCGACTATAGAAACTCGATCAACCAAGAAAAAATATCCGCTCTAGCCGAAATGCTCGCAGACAAACTCATCGAAGAAATCCGCAAAAGAGCACTGGAAAAACACGAAAATTTCCCAAAAGAGGCGGCATAAAACTTAAATGTTCTTAGAAAAAACCGATTGCCAAGGGACGTTTTCCTTACAGAATTCCGCAGGTCGGAGGTAGGAATGTCCCAAGGCGATTTTTTTCGGATCCGCAAAGGTTTTTTGATCGGTTTTACCGGTCTGATCTTGTTTTTCACAAATTCATGCGGTTATAATACGATCCAAGTCCAAGACGAACAGGTAAAAGCCGCCTGGTCGGAAGTAATTAATATGTACCAGAGAAGGGCCGACCTAATCCCGAACCTAGTCAATACCGTCAAAGGTTACGCCGCTCAAGAAAAAGAGGTACTGATCGAGGTGACCAGGGCCAGGGCTAGCGTGGGTTCCGTCCAAGCTACACCTGAAATATTAAATAATCCTGAACTGTTTGCGAAATTCAACCAGGCGCAAGGACAAATGACCTCGGCACTATCGAGGTTGATGGTTGTGGTGGAAAAATATCCGGACCTTAAATCGGATAAAAGTTTTATCGGGCTACAAGCGCAATTAGAAGGAACTGAAAATCGGATCGCTGTTGCCAGAAACCGATACATCACTGCAGTCCAAGAATACAATATCACCGTCAGGACGTTTCCGAACGTGATCACAGCTAAAATTTTCGGCTATGACGTAAAACCGAATTTCAGCGTGGAGAACGAGAAGGAAATTTCGAAACCTCCTCAAGTCCAATTTTAAAACTCGGATCCCAAATGAGAAGGCTACTCTTTCTTCCGATTATCCTATTTTGTTCCGGGATTTTTGCGGACCAAGTCCCCATTCCCAAATTGACGCATAGGGTCACCGACCTGACGTCGACGTTAAGCGGAGAAGAAGTTTCTAGTTTAGAAGATAAACTAAAGAATTTCGAAAAACGTAAAGGAAGCCAAGTGGTTTTGGTCATTATCCCGACAACGGGAGAGGAGACCATTGAACAATATTCCATCCGTCTTGCGGAAAATTGGAAAATAGGAAGAAAAGGAATAGCGGATGGGGTCATTTTCCTAATCGCAAAAGACGATCGTAAAATGCGTTTTGAGATCGGAAGAGGGTTAGAAGGTGCCATCCCTGATGTAATCAGCAAACGGATTCAGTTGGAGTACGTTAGACCCTTATTCAAGGAAGGTAAATATTTCGAAGGGATCGACCAAGGGATCGATAAAATTCTCGGACTTATAGACGGAGAACCTTTGCCGGAACCGAGCTCCACCAGTTATGAATCAAGCTCGGCAACGGAAGACGATTATTTCGGACTTTATATCGGCGCATTGGTCGTAATCGGAATTGTAGTAGGTTTCTTATTCAAAAAATTATTCAGCTTACTCCAGGCAGGAGTAGCAACTTATCTAGGGTATTGGGTGGGAGGATTATTAGGTTTTTCTTTAGAAATCATGCTTCCACTTTTGGTAATCTTCTTCATACTACTTTGTATCATATACATAGCGGCCAAAAATCCAGGTTCTGGCGGAGGGGGATGGTCCGGGGGCTCTTGGAGTTCCTATAGTTCCAGCGATTCAGGCTGGAGTTCCTCTTCTTCCGGTGACTCTTTTAGCGGGGGCGGAGGAGATTTTAGCGGAGGAGGATCCTCTTCGGATTGGTGATTCTTATGAGCAGATATCCTTCTTTAACCGAAAGACTGATACGCAATATTTTTGCGGGTTTCCTGGACCTATTTAGGATCGGGAACGGACCTTTATCAGGTTTTACTTTATTAAGAAAATATTTTAGTCCCAAAGATCTGAAAGAGATCACTTCTGCGGTCTCCGACTCGGAAAAGACCCATAGAGGAGAATTAAAGGTCGCTATCGAGACAAAGATCTCTCCATTCCAAGTGTTCTCCGGTAAAACCGCAAGAGATCGAGCGGTGGAAATGTTCTCTTTTTTAAAAGTTTGGGATACGGAAGAAAATACAGGGATATTGATCTATATTCTTCTTTCCGAAAAGAAGATCGTAACCTTGGCCGATCGTGGGATCTACAAAAGGATAGGACAAGAAAAATTGAATTCGATCTCTTCCAAAATTGGAGAGGGTTTCAAATCCGGTGCTCCCAAGGATGCGATACTCGTAGGAATTAAGGAACTCACGGGGGAACTTGCCAAACATTTCCCTGCAAGAAAGAAAAACCCGAACGAGATCCCCAACGAACCTTATATTAGTTAAAAATATTAGAAACTTCTAATTTTATTTACCATGGAATAAAGACCGTTTCTGCGGCTCATGGAAAGATGTTTGTCCAAACCGATCTCTTTTAGGAACTCCAAGGATGCTGACTTGATCTCTTCTCTTGTTCTTCCCGAAAATACCCGTAATAGTAATGCGATCATCCCTTTTGTGATCGCGGAATCGCTATCCGCTTGGATGAATAATTTGCCTTCTTTTTCTTCCGGAACGACCCAAACCCTGGACTGGCAACCCGGGACTAATCTATCTTCCGTTTTTAATTCGGGGGACAGAATAGGAAGCTCGTCCCCTATCTCGATCAGCATCTGGTATCTTTCTTCCCAGTCTGCCGCCTCCGAGAACTCGGCGATAATTTCTTTTTGAGCTTCTTCCAGAGTAGGCATTCTTTTCCCCAAACCGTTTTCTTCTAGGCTAAAAACCATAGCTTCCCCGGAAACAAAATAATTAGGACGGGGCGCGAAGCCCCATTCTATTATTTTAGACGATTCTTCACATATTTAACTAGGTAGAAAATCCCAAATACAACCAATCCTAAGGGAAGGATATAGATCAGATACAGAAGAAGTTTTAATCCGAGACTAGCCAGATCGATAAACGCATCTCCGAAACTGGGAACTTCCACTGCTTTCGGTTTTTTAGGACCGTACAAATGTATACTGATCTTTGCCCAGTTCACTCTATCTAGTATTTTCCATTTTTCGAATTCTGCGGAGTCTGCGGAATCTTCCGACTGTCCAAGCATCTCATCGATCTCAGCCGCGTTTTTAGGAGTGGATCTGGCGCCTAGTTCCGTTCTTCTTGCAATCCGGATCTTTTCCCTTCTGGAATGGATCTGTTCTAACGTATAATTCTCTGTATGATCTTCTACTTGGATATTTTCGGAAGTGAGTGTGCCCAACTTCTCCAGTTCCATCAAAACTTGATATAGATCGGATGACTTTACGTGAATAACTGCGGTCATACTCGGTTCGGTATCTCCTCCCCAGTTTCGAAGATTTTCGCTCTGTACGAATCCATACTTGCCGGAGAGTTCCAATAGGAATTTTCGAGCAGCTATAAAATCTTTCGTCTCGAAATTTAGATCTACCTTATATTCCAAAAGGCGGCCTATCTTTAGGCTACCGATCTTGGGTGTCGCAAAGGTTTTGATTTGATCTTCCGGTGACTCTTCCCTTTCACCCGCTCTGCCGCTAATTTTTTTCTCGGCTTCTTGCATCGGTTGTTCGTCCGCTGACGGCATAGGAGCCGATACGGATCCCGAACGAACATCGGAAAGTTCCTCGGATTGTTTTTTGGAATTTTCGGCCTTACAGACGAAAAAGAAAGATACGATTAAAATTGAAGTTAGAAAGCGAAACATTCATTTCTCCTAAAAATCCTATACGTCCCTCTTCGAACCTCGGACATATTTAGGAAACTTTCTATTAGAAACAAATGGATCGCTTTTTATTTCTTCGGTTTTTATCGAATGTTCGGCCGAAATACTTTCAAATCTATTTATGGAATCGGAGCAAAGATCACTCCGAGTTTATCAACTTCGCTTCCGCTTCTTCCATGGAATCCTACTATCCCCCAACCGTTAGGAGCGGAGTATGTAACACAACTGGAAGTGTTTGAACCTCCGGTGAGGAATCTTGCTAGGTTTGTGCGAAATTGAGCATAAAAAATCCTTGTATGACCGTTTTTTTGACCGCTACAAAGTTTTACTTGGTCTAAATACTCTCCCGTTCCCAAAGTCAGAGTTTGTAAACTTCCTCCCGTTCCTCCATGACTTAAGACGGTTCCATTCGTCAATTGTAAGGACACAGCATCCACCCTGGATCCGGATCTTAGACTTATTTTAGACGCGGAAGGAGAAGAAGGGAGAGAATCCACATCGTTGAACGCAGTTCCATGAGGCCCGCCGAATGCGTCACTAAACGATAAATTCTGTAAAAGAGAATAATTGAATGTGGAAGAAATCGCGTAATGGTCGGAAAGAGGAACTCCGGTTACAGGATGAACGAATCTTGCGTCTTCTACCAAATAAGAGCTAGGTGATAAGGAGATATAGGAATTTCCGCGGTATAATATTTTATCCACCACCTCACAGCCTGCACTTGTCCTATGTCCCTCGCAGTCCGTCAAGGCATCTCCTCCCTGTGTAGGATACGATCCTCCCCGGATCATCTGGATCCAAACATCCGTAAATCCTTGATTGATAAATTCCCGGATATTGTCTCCCGATCTGGTATATCGGGTGTTTGTATCTCCCAAGACGATCACTGCATTTCCCGCAGAATTAGTTCCGATAAAATTCAGAATTTGTAATATATTGGATCTTCTTGCCGCCAGATCCGCTTCTCCCGTACTGGCATTCGTATGTAAATTATATACGTCTATAAATACCCCGGGCGCTACTTTATGCCTAGCCAAAGTAAATCCCTTAGGAGTCAGACAATCCGTTCCGTTACAAGCGTTCCAATCCACTCTTTGGAAATCCGAAAATGGAAAATAAGAAAGAGTGTTCAAACCGTCTCCGATACCCATTCCACCGCTAGTAGCGGATCGATGTGGATGTACGTCATTTGCATACAGACTCGCATGATAATTGAAATCTTCTTGGACCACCACCAGATCGAACGGTGTCATCAAAGGTCCCATATAAGGAGTATTCTCACTTGGATTCGAGCTGGAAAAAGGTTCTAATAATCCGGCCACATTATAAGTAAGAACGGAAAAATTTCCCGTGCCGTTTACAGTATCAATGACTGCAAGATCCGAGTAGCTTGCACTTGTTTTCGTTTGGTCCGGTTTCTGGATCAGTCCCAGTAAACTTTCCGTATGTACCATTTTCTCCCCGTTACAGTTGAATAGGAACCATAAGATCCCTACCAAAAGGGGAAGTCCCTTTTTGCCTTGTTCGATTTTCATTTTGAATTCTCTCCGTTTTGATATCGAACGAGTAGTATAAATATAAGTATTATATTCTGATTAGAATTCTCTTATGTTGTCATTTTTTTGTATCACGGAACTCTTTTACCTGTTCCTGCCTCTAAAATGCGGAACCATTCCTCTTTTTCCAGCCGAAGATGAACTGATTTTGCAGCCGATCTGATACGGTCGGGATCGTTCGTCCCTAAAACTGGGACCAAATTTGCAGGATGAAAAAGATACCAAGCGAATAAGACCGCGTCCGGACTAGTATCCTTCTTCTTTGCAAGATCTTCCAATGTATTATATAAAACGGTTTCTTGTTCCCTTTTAGGTCGAAAAACTCGACCACCTGCCGTAGGAGACCAGATCATCGGTTTAATTCGCAATTCTTGTGCCTGATCGAATACTCCATTCACAAGAGGATCCGTATGGAACGGATGGAATTCCACTTGGTTCGTAACCAAAGGAAAATCCAATCTGGACTGCAATAATGAAAACTGAAAAGGAGTGAAATTGGAAACTCCGAAATACAAAACTTTACCGCTTTCTTTTAGGGAGCTAAATGCTTTAGCGATCTCGTCCGCATCCATAAGAGGGTCAGGCCTATGTATCAGAAGCAGGTCTATCTTATCTACATTCAATTTTCTTAATGAATTCTCCGCAGAATGGACCAGATAATTCGCGGACGTATCATAATGTTTTATTGTGATCCCATGGCGATTCGGCCCAGGAAGTTGGATCCCAGCCTTAGTAACTATCTTTATTTTCTCTTTAATATCCGGTCTGATTTTTAATGCCGTACCGAATCTCTCCTCGTTCTCGTATTCACCATATAAATCCGCATGATCGAACGTATCAATCCCGGATTGAATACAAACTTCTATCTTTTCTAAAATTCGATCAGTCCCTGCTCCTTTCGGATCGGTATGTATTCGCCAGCATCCGTAAACAAGCCTGGAAAAAACAGGACCTTCCTTAGAAAGTGAAACGTTCATTTTCTTTCTCCGGCGCTAAAACTCATGATATAGGTATTTTAGATGAAACCGTTGAATCAAGGCGGAAATGAAAAGACTTGCCTTTCCATTCTGTAGTTTTATAAAAGTTTTCATTCTCTAAGGGGAGAACTAACATGAAAACAAATACAGTTTCCCGATCCGGCAAATCCGCAATTAAGAAAGTTTCCCCTAACAAAACTAAGCCGAAAGGTCTAGGCAGGGTAGAAAGATCTTTTTTCCCAGGAAGGGAACTCCCCAGAATTTACGGGCCTGGTGACACGAACGCTTTAGAGCCGGGGTTTTTACCTGCATGGGTTTCCAAAAATAAAAAATCCGTAGAAGCGGATCTATTGGAATATGGGGCAATATTATTCCGAGGTTTCCGGATCTCTTCCGCACAAGAATTCGAAGACGTCGCACTTAGCTTAGATAAAAATCTAAAAACGGATTATTTGGGAACTTCCCCCAGGAACAAAGTTACGCAGTTTGTACACACTGCGAGCGAACTTCCCCCTCATTATCCGATTATGCAACATGCGGAGATGAGTTTCTTAGACAAACCTCCCCGAAAGTTGATGTTCTTCTGCGCTGTTGCCCCCAAAGAACATGGAGAAACTCCCATCGCGGATCTCCGCAAAATATACGAGGACATGGATCCCGATCTAATAAAAAAATTTGAAACCAAAGGGGTCAAATACATCCGTAAATATGACGGTCCAAGCGCCTCACGGTATAATCTTTGGAAAACAAAACGTTGGGACGAGATGTTCTCTACTAAAGAAAAAAAACAGGTGGAGAAGATTGCTGCACAACAAAGATTCCAAGTTGAATGGCTTCCTGAAGACGGATTAAAACTCACAAATAAGCAGGTTGCGGTCAGAAAACATCCGATAGCAAAAACAAAAGCATGGCATAATCATAGCCAAGTATTCCACCAAGACGCAGCCAGATTAGAATATGCAAAAATCCTAAAGCAGCAAGGCACAATTCGTAGCGCAATCCTGGCCGGCGTGTTGTACGTTCTCACATTCTTAAAGAAGATGCTTGTGGAACCTAAGGACCAAGATACGAATGTGGTCTTCGGGGACGATTCCGAGATCAGCGTTTCCGAGATCGGCAAGGTAAGCCGTACATTTTGGAAACATTTGTCCATATTCTCCTGGCAAAAGGGAGATATACTTTTGATAGACAATTATTCGGTTTCCCATGGAAGATTACCATTCTCCGGTCCAAGGGAAATTTTAGTCACCTGGACGGACTAAAATATAATTTAAAAAATCATAAAATATTAAACGGGAGCGGACATTTGTCCGTTCAAGGAAATACATGCAAGATTTCGATTTAGTCAAATTGAATTTCAGTCCGGCGGGGCTCTTTGTCTTGAATATTTGTTTGGGACTCATCATGTACGGGGTCTCTTTGGAACTGACCCTCGCGGACTTTACGAATTTAAGAAAACAGCCCAAGGCTGCCATTGTCGGTCTGTTTTCCCAATTAGTATTATTGCCCGCTCTTACGGTAGGATTACTTTATATTTTACGCCCACATCCCGGTCTGGCTCTTGGAATGATCTTAGTGGCGGCCTGCCCGGGCGGGAACATGTCCAATTTTATCAGCCTTCTTGCCAAAGGGAATGTTCCTCTTTCCATTTCACTCACGGCTACCACAACCGTTTTAGCCTGGTTCTTTACTCCGTTTAACTTTTTCTTTTGGGGAAAGTTATATTCTCCCGCTGCAGACAGATTAAAAGAGATCAGTTTAAATCCGGTAGATGTATTTCTTTCCATTTTTCTAATATTAATCTTGCCGTTGATCTTAGGAGCGCTCACGAACCGTTTTCTTCCCAAGATTGCTTCTAAATTAAAGAAGCCTATGAGGGTTGGATCTACCGTTCTACTTGGGGTTTTTATATTGATCGCATTCATCGGCAACTGGAGATCCTTTGTGGAATTCGGACCTGTTTTGTTTTGGTTAGTACTTCTGCATAACGGTACCGCCTTAACGGTTGGCTATCTTGCCTCATGGATAGCCGGCCTAGCTCATAAAGAGAGAAAAACAATCTCCCTGGAGACAGGACTCCAAAACTCAGGTCTTGGTCTTATCCTGATCTTTACGTTCTTCCAAGGAATCGGATCAATGGCCCTTATCGCCGCTTGGTGGGGGGTATGGCATTTAATCAGCGGACTTTTTCTGGCTGGGATCTGGGGAAGAGAAAAGACCTCCTGAAGATACGATTGAGTTCGTAAAAAACTAGATCCTAACCGATCTTCATACTAGTCAAAGATACCGAACTTTGGATGATATCATTATAAAAACGGATTTCTTCCTTCTCCTCTGCCAATGCCAAAGCGTATAACATAGGAAAATAATGTTCGGGAGTAGGGATAGCCATCTGCACCGCCGTCCCTAATTTTTGATAATTTGCGAGGCTCTTCCAATCTCTTTTTTGGATGAGATCTTTGAAAGTCTCATTTGCATCCAATGCCCAGTCATGCGCCTTGTCTTGGTTTTTCCAATCATAAAGACGTAAATTATGCACTAGGTCTCCGCTTCCCAAGATCAAAATACCTTCTTCTCTTAACTTGGATAAAAATTTCGCAAATTCGTAATGCCATTCTCCGGATTTTGTGGCATCTATACTCAACTGCACGACAGGAATATTCGCTTTAGGATACATATTCCGTAGTACACTCCAGGTTCCATGATCTAGTCCCCAAGAATCGTCTTGGATCACTTGTACATGATTGGATCTGGAAAGGTCTTCCGCAAGTTTTGGATTTCCCGGGGCAGGATATTGAACATCGAATAATTCCTGAGGGAATCCGTAAAAATCATGAATGGTAGGAGGAAGCTCGTTAGAGGTTATATATGTTCCTCTAGTAAACCAATGAGCAGAAATACTTAAGATCGCTTTAGGTTCCGGAAAATCTTTCGTGGATTCCGACCATGTATCGGCTATCGGATTCGGTCCTAGTGCGTTCATGGGACTTCCATGGCCTACGAAAAATACCGGTAATTTTTGCATAATTTCCTACTTTTTCTTTAGACTCCTTGTAATTTAAAATATTACAAGATAATTCGATTTTCTTAAGAAAATTAAAAGGACCTTTTATTTTCCTTTGTACAGTTCGAAAACTTTTGGCCTGATCTTGGACTTGGAAAAATGTTTATTGGAAGCGGCTTTACCTTTTCTTAATTTTTTCTGTTCTTCCGCAGGTAAAGCTGCGATCTCTTGGCATTCCACAGAGCAGCAGTTATCGAATTTTTCCGCACAGGATTCACATTGGATGAATAAAATATGACAGGCGGGATTCGCACAATTGATATGCCTTGCGGATTTCCGATCACATTGGTGGCATTCACTTAGGATCTCTTCTCCCACGGTTTCCTGAAGCCTCGCATCGAACACGAAATTTTTTCCCTTAAACTTGGAGTCCAATCCCTTCTCCTTAATTTCGGAAGCGTAAGAGATAATTCCTCCATGCAACTGATACACATTTCGGAACCCATGATGTTTCAGGTATGCGGATGCCTTCTCACATCGGATCCCGCCGGTACAATACATTACGATCTCTTTATCCTTCTTGTCTTTCAGAAGGTCTACTATCATCGGCAATTCTTCCCTAAAGGTATCCGCTTGCGGAAGTAATGCTCCCTCGAAATGTCCTATCTCAGACTCGTAATGATTGCGAACATCCACCACAATGGTCCCGGGAGATTCCAATTTTTTGTTAAATTCTTCGGCGTTTAGGTGGGTTCCTACATTGGTTACGTCGAAAGTATCGTCGGTCAAACCGTCCGCTACGATCTTATTACGGACTCGTATGTCCAATTTTAAAAATGAGTAAGACTTTTGTTCCACGGCAATTTTGAACGGAACATCCTTAAATTCCTTTCTCGCATCTATCGAGTCCCTGAATTTTTGAAAATTAAATTCAGGCAAGGATAACTGAGCGTTGATCCCTTCTCTTGCGATATAGATCCTTCCGAGCACTCCCAGAGATTCCCATTCTTTGTATAGTTCATTGCGGAGAAGGTCCGGTTCCTCTAAGATCACGTATCTATAAAAGGAAATAGTAGTACGCTGAAAATCCTCGGCCTCTAACTTCTTTCTCAGAATATCTTTACTGTAAATATTATGAAGGGGTTTATGTTTCATAGTAGAGCGGATCTTTCCTAAAAATTAGGATTTGTGGGACCTCCTAACTGGCAAGCCCAAAAACCGAAATTTGGAACATGACAAATATCTTCCGATAATGCTTGCCCTACCCCTCTCCCAAAAGGAAATTTTGTCCCATGCCTAAATCGAAAACAATCAACAAAAAGAAATTATTGGGAGGCGAAAATTCCAAGGCGGAAGATGTGATCTTAGAAGTCAGAAATATCGCCGACCCGAAGGCGGTAGAGATACTTTCCCGATTTTTCAAAACGGGAAAGGGTGAATACGGAGAAGGCGACCTATTCTTAGGAGTAAAGGTCCCCCCTTTACGAAAAATTTCCAAATCATACAAAGGACTTCCGTTACCCGAATTACAAAAGATCGTAAAATCAAAATACCACGAGGAAAGGCTCCTTGGATTTTTTATACTATGTGAGAAGTTCCAAAAGACGCGGACAGACAAGCGAGAACAACTGCATTTATTCTATTTAAAAAACTTAAAATACGTAAACAATTGGGACATCGTAGACCTAAGCTCCAGAGATTTGATAGGGGATTATCTCATAGATAAAAAAAGGGACCTCCTATATAAGTTAGTTAAATCGAATAATATATGGGAAAGACGGATCGCGATCATCTCCACTTTCGCTTTTATACGCAAAGGAGACTTTAAGGATACCTTAAAGATCTCCGAATTACTCTTATCGGACAAAGAGGATCTCATCCATAAGGCGGTGGGTTGGATGCTAAGAGAAGTGGGCAACAGAAGCCTCAAATCTGAAACAGATTTTTTAGACAAACATGCCCATAAGATGCCCAGGACCATGCTTAGATATGCGATCGAAAAGTTTCCGGATAAGTTACGGCTGAAATATATGAAAACCGGAAAGGAATAAAAGACCTTTAATGCTATGCTGGAGAGTCGTGTTTGAATTCATGGAAGAAACGATACCAGAGCCTAAATCTTTCCTTTATGTTTAAATAGGACCATTCTATAAAGATCCAAGCTCTTAGCCGGAAAGGCATAATCGTGAGGATACCGTAAAAATTTACGCAAGTATCCCAGGAGCTATCTTTGAAACCTAAAAAAACATTCCATGAACTCGGTATATCCGAGGACGTATTAAAAGCCGTATCCGATCTAGGATTTACCGAACCTTCTTCCATCCAATCCGAAGCTATTCCACTTATTCTTTCCGGAAGGGACGTAATCGGTCATTCCCGTACAGGAACAGGTAAAACGGCGGCATTCGCAATTCCAAGTTTAGAAATACTGGAAGAAAAAGAACAGTCACCTCAAGTATTAGTACTCTGCCCGACAAGAGAATTGGTAGTCCAAGTCGCGGAAGAGTATAGAAAATTAGGAAAATATAAAGAAGATTTCCAAGTAGTCGCAATCTACGGCGGAGACGATATCACCAAACAATTCAAGGCATTAAAAAGAAAACCGCAAGTGATCGTCGGTACACCTGGAAGGACCATGGATCATATGGATCGCAAAACCTTGGATTTGAGCAAAGTCAAAATGGTGATCCTAGACGAAGCGGACGAAATGTTGGACATGGGATTTTTGGAGGACATGGAAATCATTCTTGCAAAGGTCCCGGAAGAAAGACAGACTATTCTGTTCTCCGCAACCCTTTCCGCAAAGGTGATGGGGATCACTAAAAAGTTCCAAAATTCTCCCAAGGTTGTAGATGTGACCGGAGGAAAAGCGGACCGACCTAAGATCCAGCAGATCTATTTTGAAATGAGAGAAGGCCTCAAACACGAGGCATTGATACGTCTTTTAGAATATCATACTCCTAAGGCTTCTTTAGTATTTTGTAATACTAAGGTCCGAGTGGATGAACTTGTGGAATTCTTAAAATCCAAAGGAGTATTCTCCGAAGGATTGCATGGAGATCTTTCCCAAAACCAAAGAAACAAGGTAATGTCCGGATTTCGCTCTGGACTTGTTACAGTTCTTGTAGCAACTGACGTAGCCGGAAGAGGAATTGATGTAAGCGACGTAGAAGCAGTATTTAATTACGATATCCCTAGAGATTCCGAAGACTATGTGCACCGTATCGGTAGAACAGGAAGAGCTGGAAGAAAAGGACTCGCGCTCAGTTTTGTTTCTAATAAGGACTTCAAAACATTACGCAAGATCAGAGAAGACCATGAATTCGAAATGGAACTCGGAAAAGTCCCTGATATTTCAGAACTCACGGAAAAGAAATTTTTAGAATATTCCCATATCGTAAAAGAAGTTGCGGAGGAAGGAGACGTTTCCGAATATTCCAAACTCGTTAAGAAACTTACCTCCGAAGGAATTCCGGCGGAACGAATAGCGGCAGCGCTATTCAAATTGGCCCTTGCGGATAAGTCCGAAAAATTCGACTCCGAAGTCCGTTTTGACCAAGATCAAAGGGGTTTCCGAGAAAAAGAAAGTCATTCGAGAAACGACAGAGATAGACGTTTCGGTGGAAAATCCAAACAAAACGGAAAACGGGACCATAAGGATAAAAATCGAAACACCAATCGATTCCACTCAGGCAATAAAAAAGGCTCAGGTTCGGGCCCTTCCCGTAAAAAAGGAAAAAATTAATTTTTTAAATTCTCACCAGGGATCCCAAATTTGTCCGGGGTCCCCATAAAATGGAAATTCTATCCTGGAAATAGGTATCCCGAATTGTACCGAATTCCAAAAAGGAGTCAAAATGGAATTTGCAATCGTATTACTCACCGGTCTTCTTATAGGATTTGGCCTGGCATTCTTTTTAGCCAAAGCCCTCTATTCAAAAGAGTCCGGTATCAATCCGAATGAACACGAAAAGTTAAAATTAGAAAAAGCGGGCCTTCTCACCTCGGAACAAAGATCCAAAGAAAGGATCCTCCAGTTAGAAAAAGAATTAAAAGAGAATTCCGAAAAAACGGAAAAAGCGATCGGCTATTACCAAGCTATGAAGAAAGAATCCGATCTTTTGAAAGAAAGATTGGAGAACCAAAAAAAAGAATTCGAAGAGCTTATGACCAAGCTTGATGAAAAGTTCAAACATGCAGCCAATCAAGCTCTGTTAGATAACTCCCAAAAATTCAGCCAGCAGACCCACGAAAAGATCACCGACTTGCTTCGCCCGTTTAAGGACGAAATTGAAAAATTCGGCGTAAAAGTGGAACTTTCTCATAAAGAACATAAGGACGATACCGCAAACTTAAAGGCTCAGATCAATAATCTATTAGAAATGAATAAAACTCTTTCAGAAGACGCCAAAAGTTTGGCTTCCGCTCTGAAAGGAAATTCGAAAACGCAAGGGGATTGGGGAGAAGGAATACTCGAAAATATTCTCCAGAATAGCGGTCTTGTCAAAGGAAGGGAATACACAGCTCAGGAGTCCGTACAAACGGAAGACGGAAGATTGAGACCGGATATAGTAGTCAAACTTCCTTCCGGTAAATCGATCGTAATAGACTCCAAAGTCTCCTTAACGGCTTACGTGGAATACGCTTCGGCAGAAACGGAAGAAGTAAAAAAGGCGGCTCTACAAAAACATCTTAAAAGTTTATATGAGCATGTCTCCGGGCTATATAAGAAAAATTACCAGTCCTTGTACGGGATAGAATCTCTGGACTTCGTATTGATGTTTTTACCCGTGGAACCTTCTTACTACGAAGCAGTTCGTACGGATCCGAAATTTTTAGAAGATGCTTACGCAAAAAATATCCTAATCGTTACCCCTTCCACTCTAATGGTTTCCTTAAAAATGGTGGCCAATCTTTGGAGAAAGGAAAAACAAAACAAAAATTCGGAACAGATCGCGGAAGAATCCGGTAAGATGTACGATAAGATCGTAGAGATCGTTACCGCTCTGGAAGTTCTAGGAAAATCCATTGATAAGTCCAAAGACAATTACGATGCCGTTCTCGGAAAATTAAAATCAGGCAGAGGAAATCTTTTAGGAAGAGCGGAGAACATCCGTAAACTAGGCGCCAAGGTCCGCAAGTCTTTGGATTCCGCTTCCGAAGATTCCCAGGAAGACGCGGAAGAAACCTTGTTTTTAAACGGAGAATGACCTTAAGCTAGATCCGGACCGGGTTGCACTTTTGTATTGGAAGAATAAATTTGTTCCGTGCAACGTTTTAAATACAAGTTCGCGGCCCTGTCTCCGGAATAGATCCTCAATGCTTCCCGAAAGAATTCGCCTGAATCCAAATACTTTCCGGAATGAAAAAGTTCGACTCCTCTTTCAAAATTGCCTTTCGATCTTAGGAATGCTTCTTTTTCGGTTTTACTCAAATGATCTCCCAGCTCATAGATTGCCTTAGGTTCTTCTTTCCCTCTAAATTTGAGTTTATCCAATTTCCGAAGTAGGAATTTTTCGGAAGAGTTTAATTTTGAATAAGTATCTTCGCTGATCAATATACTAGAGCCGTAATATTTATTCAAAGCTTCCAATTTAGAAGCCAGATGTACTACATCCGAGATCACCGTACTTTCCATACGATCTCCTGAACCGACAAGGCCCATCATCAAGGAACCCGTATGGATACCGATCCCTACTCCGATCGCACGATTTCCTTGGTCCATTCTTCTTTGATTATAATCCAAAATACGATTTTGCATCGAGATGGCGGCATTCACCGCATCGTCCGAACTTTCCGGAAACAAAGCCATGATCGCGTCCCCAAAATACTTATCCACAAAACCGCGATTGGAATGAATGAGAGGTTCCATCTCTGAAATATATGAATTTAGTAATTCGAAACTTTCCTTGGAGTCCAGACTTTCCGAGATCTCGGTAAAAGACCTGATATCCGCAAATAGGATGGTCATCTCCTTTTTGATCTGATCCCCGGGCCTCATATCCTCCAACTTTCCCTTACCTAAAAATTCCAAAAAGCTGATAGGTACGAATCTACTGTAGGTCTCGTTCAAACGTTGTAGTCGATCCGAAAGTTTTTCCTTTTCTCTATATAGATCTCTGTATCTAGAAGAAAGAATGAATGTCTGGGTAAGAATGGCCACGAACATTCCGATTGGAATAATAAACCTAGCGAATATGATCTGTCGAGCGGCAAGCATATCGAAAATCCCCGCTAAGATAAGAGCGAATATGGCAAATCCGATCGCGATAGAATATTGTTCTTTATGAATGATCGCCCTAAAAAGTACCACAAGTGCGAATACTACCCCGCCCAAAAAGACCATCTGAAAATAAGGAATTGGCAAGGAAGGAATAGGAAAAGGAAAAATTGTACTTAAAGAAAATGTAAATGAGATGAGATAAAATAATAACATCCATTTTCGAGGAAAATAGACCGGAAAGGAATGTCTCAAAAAATGAAGCCCTAAAGGTAAAGCGGCATACATGGTAAGATATTCCAAATTCATAGAAAGTGGATAATCCACCCAAGGAAAATAGAATTGGATCAATTTTTCCTCGGTTACGAATAAACGAAGAAATAAACAAAAGCAGAATAAAGCGAATACTAGAGGAGTGCGATCCTGCCTTCTGAGAAAAAAAAGACCCAGATGGTAAATGGTGGACATAAAAAAAAGTCCCGCCAAAAAAAGGTCCCAATCCCTAAGTATTAGAGTTTCTTTATAAACGGCCTCGGCATCGCCGAAACGGATATCGAACCAAAGCCCGGTCAACCTATGATGGAAATTAGAAATTTTGAAACTAATATCCACTTCGTTAGCCGACTCGTCCCATTCATAATAAACCGGGCGATTATCCGGAATACTTGTCTCCGAAGAGATTCCCGGTTTTCCCGAACTCCCGGCGGAAACTCCGTTAATCAAAATTTCAAAGGCGGTCGCCTGATGTTTGGAATAGATCGCTAATCGTCCGTGTTTTTCAGGAAGAAAAATTTTCAATTTAAGAAGCGCATAACTGTTGCCGGACCAAACGCCAGGGACTTTACGAAACTCTTCTGGCTTTTCGGAATTATCGTCAGGCTGAAATGTATTCGGAAAAAAAGACCATTCTCCCTGTAAATTTATGGTAGGGCTGGATCTATAATCCCAATGAGTTAAGTCTAAAACACCTTTTTGAGCGACCGGTGCTTCGAAAGAATTGCAGGAAATTACGAAGATACAAAAAACTAAAGAAAGTAGATTTCGAAAGCGGTAATCTGTCGGCTCAGGGTCCATTGATTTTATCGCTCATTAATCTAAGAAAACTACAGCTTTGTCAAGAGAATATGGATCCATTTTTTTCTTTACCCTTTCCGGTAACAAACTAACGTAATTCAAATGTTTCGAAAGCGTTTCAAAATAACCGTACCTCTTTTACTATTGTTCGGCATTCTAATAAACTGCGGAGATAGCTTGAAAGGTAAACCTACCCCTGCAATCCCGGAACTGGCAGGTTTTTATGTGAATGAAAGATCAAAAGAATGGTTTGAAAAAGGAAAGATTAAAATTCAAACTCTCTGGATCCGGCGCACCGCAAAAGGAGAGATGGAATTCACTCACGAAATTTTAACAAGACTCCAATTTAGCATCAGCGAAAACCGGGAAGAATTAAAAGTTAAATCCGGAAAATTACAGACTAGCGATAGAGAACTTTTATTTTTCGAAACACTATCCAAAGAATTCCATCGCAACTACCACGGGCAAAATACGGAAGACCCTAAAAAATGGGCAGTACGTGCCTTCGGACCTTTTGTAAAAGTGAAAGAATTCGGAAAATTAATAGGCGAAGGAAGCGGAAGATCCGCAGAACTTTCTCAGGATAAAAATTCCATCGTATTCTCCAATGGAGACGTGTACAGAAGGATCGGGAATCCACTTCTAGGCAGGATCTCCTTAAATTTAGGAAAGTTCAGGAAGACGATAGATAACGAGGTGGCAGGAGTAGTATTATTTCCTTTGGATGCGGAAGCATTTCCTCAAACGGAAGGTAAACAAAACTTCTTTGCTTTTTTTTCCACTACGGATCCCCTCACAGCGGGAACTCCGATCAAGATCGCCGAGTATCCAGGCCAGGTCCAGGAAGTATTCGAACATGTAGCCGTGGTAGAACTGAACAAAACCAAACCTGGACTTACCGCTCCTAAGGTCCAAAACTTCTCTTCTATCATTCTGGACGGAGTCGTGGATAGTAAGACAATTTCTCAAAAAGAAAGCGCAGACGAATTGATCCGAAGATTAAAACAAGATCCGAATGTTTCCAAAGAGGAGCTGATCCGCGAATTGGAAAAGATCAAAAATAAAGATTAATAAGACCTAAAAATATTTTGGATAAAAAAAACGCCTCCGTAACGGAGGCGTCTTCCCGTAATACAGGATCGAAACCTGCTACTATTGGTTACTTTTTGCGTTGGAAGCTATTTTTAAGAAATAACCTTTCGTATCGTACCAGAACTGTCCTGAATACAATGCGTTGGTAGCTTGTAAGTGATCCACACCTGTGGTAAGGATTCCGTAAGAAGGTCCACCTTTCCAAGTTCCCCATCTTTGTGAATCTTCAGGAACCACACCGTCATTCCAAATACTTTGTCCATAGAACGGCGCTCCGATGGAACAAATAGGAGCGATTAGTCCCATTGCAGGGTGTTGGATCAGGTCATTCCCGATCATATATGATCCGTAAGAGAAATACTTAACTCCGGAAACGTTTGGAGTGCTTGCGTTAAAAGAACTGGCACCGCTTACAGTCAGAAGTTTTAATGCGGCAACTACGTTTTGGCTAGATTGTCCGTAAACTACACCTACTAAAGAATTGATAACTGTTCCTACATAAGGTAATGCCCAACTTGGGATCACTGCCTCTATCACGCTCGCAACTGGACTTCCTTTGTGAGGAGTGTTGAGTGTAGTGAGAGTCGCTACTTTACTTGCAAAGCTAAGATTCGAAACTAGGTATCTTGCGTCCAATCCACCTTGGGAATGTCCGATGATATGGACTTTTCCGGTGTAATTATTAGCTGCCATTGCAGTCTGGATCGCCGTTTTCAACTGAGAAGCTCTTGCTGCAGAAGAGTTCGTAGCTGTCACAGTAGGAGTGAGAACAGTGGCTCCTTGGGATTGAAGATAAGCTGCGTTTCCGCCCCAATAGTCAACAATACCAGTGGATTTACCCCAACCGAAAATACCATGAGTCATTACGATCGGATAAGCTCCGGCCAAAGGTTTGCTTGAAGAACCTCCTCCAGATGCGCTCACTGCTCCCGCCGCTAGGAATAGAACCCCAGCTACCATTAACTTTGCTCTTTTTAACATTCTCCTTAACCCTCTTCTTTTAAACTATTCTCTCTACGGATCTCACTTCCCTGGCTTTGCCTCTTTAGGAAGGAGTTCTTTTTATATATAACAAACAATCGATTTAATTTTTTAATTTCGAACGTTCGCTATTTGAACCTTTGTCCACCTCTTCCGTGTCTCCGGCCCACAAAGGTGATTATAAAACAGTGCAAAATTGTCAATTGAGAAAATAAGAGAATTATAAGTAAGGAAGGAAAAATAATCTTAAATCGATCGTTCAATTAAAAATAAAAGAAAGGAATATTCTAAAATTCTAATATATTTTATACCATTTGGTGTAACGAAATCCCTGTAACGACCGATACAATGCGGCGGGTAAAAAACCATTGGGCAGGGTGCACAAAAAAAGGCCCGCAACTGCGAGCCTTCTTCTTTGTTGGAAACGCTTTAGTTTAGTCTTACTTTCCGGCGCGCTTTCTCATATTTGCATCTAAGTATTTCTTACGAAGTCGCAAGCTCTGAGGAGTTACTTCCAGAAGTTCATCGTCGTCCAAGAATTCGATATTCTGCTCTAAGCTGAATTTACGAGGAGGAACGAGCCTGATCGCCTCATCCGCTCCGGAAGATCGTACGTTAGTCAGTTTTTTCTCTTTTACAGGGTTCACTTCCAGGTCATTGTCTCTGGAGTGGATCCCGATGATCATTCCCGGATACACAGGAGTTTGAGGATCGATCAATAGCTCTCCTCTTTCTTGGATTTTCCAAAGCGCGTATCCAGTGGTTTCTCCGGAGTCCATAGAGATTAATGCTCCGTTCTTTCTTCCTGGAATTTCTCCCTTATACAGATCGAATCGAAGGAAACGGCTGGATGCAACTCCTTCCCCTTTCGTTTCGGTTACGAAATATCCTCGGAACCCGATAATACCTCTGGTTGGAATTACGAATTCTACCCTGGTCATTCCGGAGGGATGAGCATCCATCAATTGAAGCTCTCCTTTTCTGCGGTTCAACTCGGAGATAATACTTCCTGTGAATTGATCGGGTAGATCCATTACTAGATACTCGTAAGGCTCTAGTTTTTCTCCGTTTTCTCCCTTCTTGATGATTACCTCAGGGCGGGAAACTTGTAATTCGAAACCTTCTCTTCTCATGGTTTCGATCAGTACGGAAAGATGTAATTCTCCTCGACCTAAAACCTTGAAGCGGTCCTTATCTTCGGTTTCTTCCAAACGCATTGCAACGTTTGTTTCCAACTCTCTATCCAGACGTTCGCGGATATTTCTGGTAGTTACGTATTTTCCTTCCTTACCGGCAAATGGAGAATTGTTTACCATGAAAAACATGGAAACCGTAGGCTCTTCTACCTCGATGGCAGGCATAGCTGCAGGTCTGCCGGGTTCACAAACAGTGTCCCCGATAAACACTTCGGGTAGTCCTGCAATCGCAACGATGTCTCCGGCTTCCGCCTCTTCGATCTCGTTCCGTTTGAGACCTTCAAAGTTATATAATTTCGTGATTTTTAAAACTTGAGTCTCGTCTCTTCCGTTCGTTTTAGGGGAAAGTTGGACTACGTTCATCCCTCTTTGTAGTCTTCCGTTATAGATCTTACCGATTGCGATACGACCCACATAATCGTTATAATCCAAAGAAGTAACTTGGAATTGTAAAGCTGCGTCTATATTCGCTTTTACAGGAGGAACATGGGAAAGTACAGTATCCAAAAGTGGATCCAAATTGGTTCCCGGAGCATCTTCTAACTTGCTGACGGCCCAACCTTGTTTTGCGGAAGCGTAAACGATCGGAAAATCCAATTGTTCATTGGTTGCACCTAAGTCGCTAAACAAATCGAAAACCATGTCCACGACTGCATCAGGACGGGCTCCGTCTCTATCGATCTTATTGATCACTAAAATAGGTTTATGTCCTAGTTGCAGGGACTTTCCCAATACGAATCTGGTTTGGGGCATGGGTCCGTCGAATGCGTCCACAAGAAGAAGGCAGGAATCCGCTGTCGAAAGTACTCGTTCCACCTCTCCTCCGAAATCCGCGTGACCTGGAGTATCTACTACGTTGATACGAGTTCCTTTATAAATAACTGCGGTATTTTTGGCCTTGATAGTGATCCCTTTTTCTTTTTCGAGATCATTACTATCCATGATCCTTTCCCCATCTTCTTTGGCTGTTACTGCGCCGGTTTGGCGTAAAATGCCGTCCAGAAGGGTTGTTTTCCCGTGGTCAACGTGTGCGATAATGGCTATATTGCGGATTTCCATGCTATGACCAAAATTTACGGAAGGGCCAGGGTGACAAGGTGGAATTTTAGGAAATTCTTTTCAAAGCAATGAAAAAGAATCTATTCAATCGCTATTAATAGCCGGTTTTAAACGATTTGAACGATCCTAATGTTCCGGTAACGGGATCCTCTCCGTCTCCCCAGGCACGTGAGCAAATCGATCTTCTTTCCAATCCAATTTTGCTTTTTCTATCCTTTCTAAGGAACTGGATACAAAGTTCCAATACATATGCCTTGGGGTAGAAAGTGGGACTCCGCCCAAGAGTACAATCCTGGAAGTTTCTTCCGCTCTGAATTTGACTGCCCCACCTTTTGGATAGATCGCCATGTCTCCTACTGAGACATTCTTTCCTTCCGCGTCTACCTTTCCTCTTGCGACATAGATACCAGCTTCTTGATCTTGAGAAACGGGCAGTTCTACTTCAGCGCCTGCCTCCACCTCTAGGTCCGCATAGAATAATGGAGAATATACTTTCACCGGAGAAACTTCTCCCATGAAAGAACCTGCGATCAGCCTAAGTTCCCAACCTCCACCGCTGACAATGGGCAATTCTTCTCTTTCGTGATGGAAGAATTCAGGGGCAGTCTCTTCGAATTCTTTGGGAAGTGCCACCCAGGTTTGGATACCTTCTAAGATGCTAAATTCTGGATCAAGCTTGGATCTTTCGCTATGTACGATCCCGGAACCTGCGGTCATCCAGTTCACTTCGAAGGGACGAATATCTTCCACCTTTCCGATACTGTCCCTATGAGTGATCACTCCATCATACAGATACGTTACCGTAGCAAGACCAATATGAGGATGAGGTCGAACTACAATTTCAGTTCCGGTCTTGATGGGAAGGGGACCCATGTGGTCCAAAAAAACAAAAGGTCCTAAAGATCTGGCTTCGATTTGAGGAAGGACTCTTCTAACGAAAAAGCCGTCTCCTAAATCTTTTTTCTTAGCGCTAAGATATCTCATACTAGTATAGACTATTAGATTCGATTCCCGGAAATCTAAGCAAGATTTAAAACCCGGATAACGGAAGGTAGAGGACAATTGCCAAACTTCTTCCTGGGAAATCGTACTCCAAAACCCTTGACACCGACTCCTACCGGTCAAAACTGGTCAAAACTCGAGAAAACTAGGCCAGTAATCATGTTTGCGATCATCTCTGTCGGCAACCGACAATTCAAAGTCACTCAGGATCTTGAATTCCTGACTGAAAAAACAGGTAAAAATGCCGGTGACACCTTCGATGCTAAGGTCCTACTATTTGCTGAAAATAATAAGGTTCATATCGGCTCTCCGGAACTCAAATCCGCTAAAGTCTCCCTGAAAGTATTGGAAGATGTAAAGGGAGAAAAAGTAAGAGGATACGTTTACAAAAAACGTAAAAACTCTCAGAGAACCTGGGGACATAGACAACAACTGCAAAAAGTTAAGGTAGTTTCTCTTTCGGCAGTTTGATCCGGATAAAGATACTCCGAAAAGGAGAAGAAATCCTAGGTTTGGAATCTTCCGGGCATGCTTCCAAGATGCACGGATCCAAAGGACAAAATCTTCTCTGCGCCGCTGTCGGAGTACTCATCCAAACTCTTTACTTGCATTTAAGCAAGGAAGGTTTGGCAGAAGAAGCGGTAATCGGAGATGGACTCTTGGACTTCAAGATCCTCTCCCGAAAAACGACCGATCCGATCGTTCATACGAGTTTCGATCTCGTGACAAGCGGACTAGTCAACTTGAAGGAACAATATCCTTCTGAAATTGAACTCATAGGAGAATAAACATGGCACATAAGAAAGGTGGCGGTTCTTCCAAAAACGGACGCGATTCCCAATCCAAACGTCTTGGTGTAAAACGTTTCGGTGGAGAACTCGTTCTCGCAGGTAATATTCTCGTTCGCCAAAGAGGAACCAGATTAAATGCAGGAAAGAACGTAGGTGTAGGTAAAGATCATACACTTTACTCTCTTGTAGAAGGTCACGTTAAATTTGAACAAGTTTCCAAAACGAAAGTTCAAGTTTCCGTTTACCCGAAATAAGCATTAGATCTCAGATTTAGTGCGTGGAAAAGAAAGGCCTTCCGGGGATTTTTTCCCCTAAGCCTTTCTTTTTTTATTTTTAGGCCCTAGTTCGACATGGAAAAGTTTATAGATGAAGTTCTGATCGAAGTTACCGCCGGACATGGTGGAGCCGGGTCCATGCATTTTCGAAGAGAAAAGTATGTGGAATTCGGCGGACCGGACGGTGGGGATGGAGGAGTCGGCGGAAATATTATCATCCGCCCTAACCTTTCCATGGTTACATTGGATCGTTATCTTACTAAAAGAAGATTTCGCGCCCAGGACGGATTCCCGGGAGAAGGTAACGAAAGATCCGGAAAAAAGGGAGAAGACCTGATCCTTTTTGTTCCTCTCGGAACTCAAGTGTTCGACGAGGAAAGCGGGGAACTACTTTACGATTTCATAAAAGACGACGATGAATTTTTAGTCGTAAAAGGCGGAAGAGGAGGAAAAGGAAATACCCATTTCAAATCTTCCACACACCAAACTCCCAAATTTTCCCAACCCGGAGAGGATGGAGAATACAAACATCTACGTCTCAGCCTAAAACTTCTGGCGGACGTGGGAATTGTAGGACTTCCGAATGCGGGCAAGTCTACCCTACTTTCTAAGATCACCGAGGCACACCCTAAGATCGCAGGATATGCGTTCACAACTCTTTCTCCCAACTTAGGCGTGGTAAAAAGAAAAGGAGATATCTATCGTTATACCTTGGCGGATATTCCCGGGATCGTGGAAGGCGCAAGTAAGGGAATAGGCCTAGGACTTTCCTTTTTAAGACATATAGAAAGAGTAAAAGGTATATTATACGTTTTTGATGCAGCCGCTCTGGACATTCAGGAGGATTTTAAGATGCTTCAATCGGAATTGAAATCTTATAATCCGGAACTTCTCAATCGACCACATTTGATCGTTTTAAATAAAATAGACATCTGGGAAGACCAGAGTTTTACGGAAGAACTACTCAGATCCGTTTCTTCTTTGGGAAAGGTGATCCCAATCTCCGCCCAAGAAGAGATCAACTTAGAGGAATTACTTTCCGCAATGGATTCCACTTTCTTCCAAAAAGAATTGGAAAAAAACCATTTTTACGAAGAAGAACACCGGGAAAATTCAGATGAATCGAAATGATCTGAACGAGAGAATCAAAACAGCCAATAAAATTGTAATCAAAATAGGTTCCGCAAGACTTGCAGGCTCGGAAGAGGAAGTAAACGATTTCCTTTTCAGCCTGGTTTCGGATATACGCCATTTAAGGGATCTTGGAAAACAAGTGATCCTAGTTTCCTCAGGAGCAATCGCAAGAGGAAGAAAACTTTTATCCTCGTTACCGAACTCCGCAGAAGCCGGAGAATCTCTTCCGGAAAAGCAAGCTCTAGCTGCCATGGGCCAAAACCGCTTGGTGAACTTATACGATAGTTTTTTTTCTAAGGTAAATCTTCCGATCGCTCAGATCCTATTCGGCGTTTTGGACATGGAAAATCCGGAAGGATTTAAAAATCTGAAAAACACTTTCGGACAACTTTTGGATTGGGGCATTCTGCCGATCGTAAACGAAAACGACTCGGTCGCCACCGAAGAAGTAAAATTCGGAGATAACGACGTTCTTTCGGCGATCGTAAGTCTAATCGTAGAGGCGGATCTTCTGATCATACTCACAGGTGTGGAAGGTTTTTTAAAAGACGGAAAACTTCTCCCTTTCTTGGAAGAAGTAGGAAAGCCCGAACTTTCCCAGGCGGGAGGCCCAAGCGGCCCTGGCACAGGCGGAATGTATACCAAACTCAAGGCAGCTTCTATCTCCAGCGAGGCGGGAATTCCTTGCGGGATCATAGACGGGAATCGCAAAAATTGCGTGCGTGAGTTTATAGAAACGAATACACTCGGGACATTGGTTGTCTCTAACGGTAAGAAGAAACATTTTACGGAGGAGGAAATTAAATCCATTCTCCGAGCCAAACGTAACGGAGGCCAGGAATGATCCAAAGATCCGCAGAATCCATCTACGTGGACGAACTTTGTAAATCCGCGAAAGATGCTTATAGACAAATTCGATCCATAAATACTTCCCAAAAGAATAGAGTTTTGGAAAAACTTGCCTCCGCTTTGGTCGAGAGAAAATCCGAAATTTTAAAAGAGAACGCAAAGGATCTGGAAGTAGGAAAAGCAAAAGGACTATCTTCCGCACTTTTGGATAGATTGACTCTGGACGAAAAAAGGATCCAAAGCTTGTCTAACGCGGTTCTGGAAATTAAGGCTCTTCCTGATCCAGTCGGAGAAACCGTAAGAGGTGCTACTCTTCCGAATGGGATTCGCCTGAATACAAAAAGAGTTCCTTTGGGTGTGGTCATGGTGATCTACGAATCCAGGCCGAATGTTACGATCGATGTGGGAGCTTTATCTTTCAAATCCGGAAATGCGTGTATCTTGCGCGGCGGTTCGGAAGCAATCCACTCCAACACGATCCTCGCTAAAATTTTCCAAGACTGTTTAAAAGAAGAAGGTCTACCTGCAAATGCGGTCACATTTGTGGATAGAACGGAAAGAGAATATATGATCCCTTTCCTAAAACAAACTTCTCATATCGATATAGTCGTCCCTAGAGGTGGAGAAGGTCTCATCCGTTTTGTTTCCGAAAATTCACTGATCCCTGTGGTAAAACATGATAAGGGTGTGGTGAATCTTTATATAGATAAATCCGCAGATCCTAAAAAAGTTTTACCGATTGCAGTCAATTCCAAGGTGCAAAGACCCGGAGTTTGTAATGCTGCGGAAAACTTAATTATTCATTCTCAATATCCCTACATTAAAGAATTATTGGAAGAACTCGCTTCCAAAGGTGTACAACTACTTTTGGATCCAAGATCACTTTCGATCTTTCCGAAAGGCCAACCTGTTAAGGACGAGGACTATCTAGAGGAATTTTTAGATCTCAGATTTTCCGTCAAAACTGTGGATAAGATAGAAGAAGCGATCGAATTCATAGAAGCGACTAGCTCGGGTCACACCGAAGCGATCGTGACGGAAGATATAAGCGCTGCGAACTTTTTTAGTCGCTCCTTGGACTCCGCTGCGATTTTTGTGAATATCTCCACTCGTTTTCATGACGGAGGAGAATTTGGGCTCGGAGCGGAAGTCGGGATTTCCACAGGAAAATTGCATGTAAGAGGTCCGATGGGACTCGTACATCTTACAACTACCACAACGTATGCGGAAGGAGAAGGACAGGTCCGAGGTTAAGGGACCTTCTTCTTTTTATGATCTCTTCCGATCTGGTCGGAGTTTTTGGCGGGAGTTTTGATCCTCCGCATCTAGGTCATGCGGAAGTGGCGTCCAGTTTTTGGAAAAATTTTCCGAATGCAAAAGAACTTCTGATCGTTCCAAACCATACTTCTCCCTGGAAACAGAATAAAAAAACTCCTCCTGAATCGATCATAGATCTTGTTCAGGCCCAGTTCGAAAGTTTTCCGAATACGAAAATTTGGGACTGGGAGATCAAAAGAGAAACTCCGAGTTTTACGGAAGAAACTATTTTAGAACTTTTGAAAGGTCGGCCAAATGATAAACTTGCCCTTTTGATCGGAGAAGATCAATATTCCGAATTCCATAAATGGAAAAACTGGGAAAATATTTTGGATAAGGTGTATTCTCTTTTGGTGTTCAGAAGATTCTCCCAGTCCGTACCACAAAACGCACACTTGCAAAAATTCCAAGATAAGATCGTATTTTTACAAAACCTGATCGTAGAAGCTGCATCTACCAATCTTAGAGAAGAACTTCCTAAATGTATTTTGGAAAATAGGAAACCGATTGTATTGTCCCAAAAAGTATGGGATATCATACTTAAAAATAGATCCTATTGCTAAGACCGTCAGTCTTATATATAAGAGATGATCCTGAATACTACTACAGAACAAATACAATATTTTACTGATATTGTTCCAAAAGAAATTACTAAAACCCGCTGGGAGCATAGTCTAAGAGTGGCTGAGATCGCGGAGGAACTTGCAAGTATTCATTCTCCGAACGAGACGAACGAAGCTTATTTAGCCGGTGTAGTACACGATATCACCAAACAAAAAACTAAAGAGTTCCATTTAGATCTATTTACAAAACTAGGGGATCTAGAAGCCCCTAAACTTCCGGAGGCGGCCTGGCATTCGAGATCCGCAGCCTATTATCTGGAAACGGAATACGGCTTAAAAACAAGATCGGTTTTAGATGCAGTGAAACACCATACTTTAGGTGGAGAGGACTTAAACCTCTTGGATTGTATCTTGTATGCGGCCGATTTTTTAGGTTCCGAGTTTGCGGAAAGACAAAAGGATTATTCGGATTGGAGAAACAAAGCCAAGGAAAATCTATACCTCGCCGTATTAAATAAGACCGTCCATACTATGCAGAACCTGTTGAATAATAAAGGAGCGATCCATAATAGGACGATCGCTATGTATCATTTCGCCTTGGGAAAATTATCCAATTGACAGGGTTATTTTTTCTTTCTGAATGGAATCATCCGAGGCTTTGATTTGAGTCCTAACAAACCGATTCGACCTTTTAATCTTCTTCCACTATGGATTGCCGCAGGTTTTCTGTTTTTGGCACTGTTATTTTTTCTATTTCGCAATTTCAGAAGGACCGGTCTGGACGAAAAGATCAGTTCCGGTAAACCGATCCATATTCTTTTCCATGCAGTAGGAAACGACGACGTGTATGAGTTCGGATTTTTAGCCACCATCTTCCCTTCCCAAGAAAGGGTCGGCTTATTCTTCTTTCATCCGATCACCACATTCGAAGATCCGGAAGATACTTTAGAACAAATTAAATCCAAGGCAACCTCGGCGGTAAAAGAGGCAATCCAGGACATCTTAGGTTCCAAACCGAATTATACCGTTAAGATCAACGCTTCTTCCTTTATCAAGATCGTAGATATTTTAGGCGGAGTGAATTTATACACCGATAACCGAACTAATAGGGTTTCTCCTTCTTATGTTAGGGAACCCGGTTTGTATGCTTATTCGGGCGAAGATGTGTATGATTACGTTTCTTATATGGATAAGAAGGAAACATTGGATTATCTAGATCGGATCAGCAGACAAGAGAGTGCGGTCCTATCCGTTTACGAAACTTTATATGAAAACAAAGAACTTCTTAATTCATTTTGGTCGGAAATGGTCTTCAATCTGATCGATTCGGATTTTTCCAAAGAGGATTTTTATACTCTTCTAAAATTCGCCACCTCTCATAGACTCGCATTCGGGATCACGGAACTTCCGGGAGAACCCGCTCTGGATCCCAAAACAAGACGTTTATTCCTAACTGCGGATCCGGCCAGGGCTTCTGTCGCTGTCCGAAAATTCCATAAAGATGTTTCCGCTGAAATTTTCACGGATGGGGAATATGCCAGAACGGAAGTTTTGAACGGGACCGATGTGCCCGGTCTTGCAAAGGATGTGAGAGCGACCTTGGCGGATAAAAGGATCAAAGTACTCTCCGTAGACAATGCCTGGACCAAAGACGTAAAAAAAACGATCATCTTAGATCGTTCCGGGAATACCGCTGTCGCGGATAAAATCTCCTCCATATTAGAAAAAACAAAAGTATACCATGTATTAAGAAAGGACCTTGGGCTGGATTCCACCGTGCTCTTAGGATCCGATATCGAGCCTAAAAAATAAATATGAGTCCTTCCCCCAAAAATACCCCGGAAAACACGATGGAAATCCTAAAAACGATCCATAAGATCATGCAGGATAAAAAATGCGAAGAGATCGCGGTCTTAAACTTAGAATCAGTGCATTCATACTTGAGTTTCTTTTTGATCTGCACCGTAAACTCCGCAGTTCAAGCGAACGCAGTCGCAAGAGAGATCAAAAAAGCATTAAAAAGTTTTAAATTACCTCATAAGGAAACGGATAAAACAGGAACATCCGCTTCCTCCGGTTGGACTTTATTGGACTATGGTGAATTCATAGTCCATATCATGACCCCGGAAAAAAGAGAGTATTATAATCTGGACAGGCTTTGGAGAGATGCGGAGAGAATAGAGCTCTCTTAATCCTCTATCAATTTTGCTCGTAAACTAGTCCAGTCCGATACGGGAAGTTCGCAATAGGATCCTACACAGACGTACGCCTTCACTCCCCCGCCTGAATTCCTGTTTTTTAGAAGCAGGAATTTTTCTCCATTTTCTTCCGCTTCTTTATCGTTTGCCCATATAAGCACGGTTTCCGGTAAGAATAAGGAGCCGACACCTTTCCAGATCGGCAATAATTCTTCCTGACTTGAATAAACTACCGCAAGTTCTCTTCCGGGAGATTTTCGGAGCCATAATGCGGAAAGCATATATGGATAATTCATCGGGTATGTTTCCAATTCGGATTTGAAATAAGAGAAGATAGAATCCGCATATTGCAGATATTTTTCAGAGTCCACTCCTAACTTTGAAAGT
Organism: Leptospira sp. WS58.C1; assembly: GCF_040833995.1. Classification (NCBI taxonomy): domain Bacteria; kingdom Pseudomonadati; phylum Spirochaetota; class Leptospiria; order Leptospirales; family Leptospiraceae; genus Leptospira; species Leptospira cinconiae. The sequence continues at coordinate 929,521 of NZ_CP162137.1, read as the reverse complement.
ATCACGAATGCGGTCGCAAAGGAACTATTGGCAGAAGGTTCCACTCCATCGTATCCATCCACAGTTCTTCTGAGCAATGTCTCTCCGTCTATACCTGAATCGAAAAACGCGCCGGAAGGACTCCTAAAAAGTCGGATCGCTTCTTCGGTGTATCGTATCGCATTTTCCAGATACCTGAATCCTTTTCCTGCTTGGAACAGATACAAAGAAGCTAAAACAAATTCCGCATAATCAGAGCTATATGCTAAAAATCTTGCCTCTCCCTCTCTAAACCTTCTGAGCAGTCTTCCATCCTCTCGGATCAGATTTTTTTCCAGGAATTTATAAGTTTCTTCCGCTTCTCTTAATAGATCCCCGTCCCCAAATGCCATTGCAGCTTTTGTTAGGGCTTTGATATACAAACAGTTCCAAGAAAATAAAATTTTATCGTCCCTAAGCGGTCTGATCCTATGGGAGCGTCTTTCTAATAGTTTTTTTCTGTTTTTGGAAACAATCTCTTCCAATTCGGAAGGTTCCAAACCGTGCAGTCTGGAGAAGTTCATTCTGAATGTTTCATGTAGGATATTTTTCTCTTCAAAATTTCCTTTTTCGGTGATATTCCAAAATTCATCCAAGAGAAAAGCGTCTTGTCCGCAGACTTCTCTTACTTCTTCTTTTGTCCAAAGATAGAATAAGCCCTCTTCTCCTTCCGAATCAGCATCTTCTGCGCTCGCAATTCCACCTCCAGGCAATCTCATATCGCGATGAAGATATTCGATCACATCGTATGCATAATCCTTGTATTTTTTTTCTCCTACCGCTTGGTAACATTCTACTAAAGCTTCCAAAAAGAGAGAATTATCGTACAACATCTTCTCGAAATGTGGTACCAACCAATGATGGTCGGTGGAATACCTGCAAAGTCCCCCACCGATCTGGTCGTATATCCCACCTTTCTTCATTGCGGTCAGTGTCTCTTCCGCCATTTCGAGAGCTTTGGGTTCACCTGTAGATTTATGATAACGTAATAAAAAACCGAGCCCCATGCTGGGTGGAAATTTATTTACAGAATTGGATTTAAAACCCGCGTAATCCGGATCGTAAAATCGATCATATAATAAAAAGCCATTCTCGAAAATTTCCGGGCCCGGAGAAGAAATCTCGGAAGTATCTGCAAATGCTCGAGTTTCTTCCGATTCTTTTAAGTGTTTGGTCAGATCTTCGGATGCCTCGAGTAATTCTTCTTTTTTCTCCTTCCATAAACCGTTTAAAATTCCCAAAACTTCCGTAAAACTTTTTCTTCCATACTTAGGGACAGGAGGAAAATACGTCCCGCCAGTAATCGGCTTTCCTTCGGGAGTTAAAAACATATTTAAAGGCCAGCCACCCTGCTGTCCCATGGCATGTAACGCGTCCATATAGATCCGATCCACGTCCGGTCTTTCTTCCCGATCCACCTTAATGGAAACGTAATCTCTATTTAAAACTTCCGCAGTCGTTTCGTTCTCAAACGATTCCTTTTCCATTACATGACACCAATGACAGGTAGCGTAACCGATGGATAAGAAGATCAGTTTATTCTCGGATTTCGCCTTTGCAAAGGCCTCTTCAGACCATGGAAACCAATCCACTGGGTTGGCGGAATGTTGGAGTAAATAAGGACTTTTTTCAGACGCGAGTCGGTTCAATTTTTTATCTGGAGTTTTCATCGATTTTAAGCTGTCTAGACTTTTACTTTAGATTTTTCGATTTGGCAAATTCTTCCGAAACAAAAACCATGCTCCGTAGGAAGACCAACACACTATGCTTAGGCCTGCAAATATTCCTTGGTTAAGGAAATTTTATCTGCGACTCTTGCTTGTTTGCACTTTTGCTCTTCCGGTTTCCCAATTCGCCCAAGAGTTAGACCCTTCCTTTCAAAATAAGCCCAGAGTTCTTAAGCTCACTTTGAAAGAAGCGGTCAATTATGTCTTAGCGAATAATATCACGGTAAGAAATGCCGGGATGGAATTCGTAAAAGCGGATACTGCCGAGTTAAAAAATCTATCTCAATATGCATGGACGCTGGTCGGCGGTTTTTCGAAAACAAAAACTACTCTTCCTCTGAATAATAATAACGTTCTCTCCGGAACAAAGATCTCGAACGATAGGGTAAACGTCGGGATCCAAAAGAATTTCGAAACCCAGACTTATTTTAGTTTGGAACTCAGTCATACTAGATTCGATGCGGATGCATTCGAAACTCAGGCAGCCGCTTCCAGATTAGGCGCAGTCGGTTCTTATTTAGCGGCCCCTCCCCAATACACCGATGCCCTGACGATCACTCTTGGTCAGGAACTTTTAAAGTATTCTTTCGGCCAAATTGAGAAAGAAAAACAAAAAGTATTAAAACAAAACGCAGTCATTCGTCGAGACGAACTAGTCAATATTCTTGCCCAGCTTGTGGTTAAAACTCTCGTGGATTATTGGAGTTTGAGCGTATTCGATTCTCAAGTTGAAACATTCGACAGGTTGGAAAAAAATACCAAAAATATCCGGGATCTAACGATCAGAAAACGTAACCTTGGTCTTTCCGAAGGGTTCGAGGTGAATCAATGGAATAGTGCCCTTACTCAAACCGAGAACAGTTTGGAAAGAGCAAAACTTGCCAGAGCGGAAGCGGAAAGAAATTTGATCCGTATTTTGAATGTGGACCCAAGTTCTAAAATTTCCGGGATCACCGATCTTCAAGAAAAAGTCCCGAACGATATCAATCCAACTAAGGATTATCAATACGCATTGGATCATAGGATAGACCTGAAAAATTTGATCCGTCAGAGGCAGATCGCAGAACTGGAACTGAAGATCAAGAACGCGGAAGATATGCCTTCCTTAAAGATTACCGGAAGTTATTCCACAAGAGGACAAACATACTTAAATCCTCAGACCAATTATGTGAATCCGGAAACAGGCATGATGTCCTTCCGTTATCCGGAAAAAACTTTAAACTTCGCTCTGTCATATCCTTTATTCGATACTGGGATCCAGACGGATATCAGAGACGCTAAACTTAAATTAGATATCTTGGCAAAACAAGAGACCGAACTTCGGACTCTGATCAAAGAAGAGTTGGATAATAGATATTATGCGATCGTTGCCGGGCAGGAACTTCTGGAAACCGCAAACACTCGTAGAGAAGAGGCGGAGAAGTTTTATAGAGGAGTCCAAGCACGCTTCAATCAGGGAAGATTTACGGCAGTATTGGTAAAATCCGCTTTGGACGGTTTGATCCAAGCCGAGCTACAAGTAGCCCAAGCAAGGATCAACTTTAATGTGGATATCATTCGGTACGAACTGGCAAGGAACTCTGTTTTCGAAAAGTTCGGAGTAAATGTGGATGAAATCGTAGACACGATCATCAAAAACGAAGTAGCGAAAGCCCAACAAGCTACTCCTTCTAATGATTAATTTCGGACTGTTTTATTAAGCTTTTGGAATAGAGGGGATTTCCCACTGGATGGGCTCTCCTTCTAACGCTTTTAAGAATTCGATCAAATCCTTTTTGTCCTGATCCGAAAGTTCCGCAGGTTTTAGCATAGGATCGTGGACCGCCTTGGAATGCCCACCTTCCGCAAAATGGTTCACGGTATCTTCGATCGATCCGAAGATCCCATTATGCATGAAAGTTTTCTTTTTAGTGACGTCCCTTAATGTAGGAGTTCTAACCTTATCTTTGATCCCCGCAAGACCGGTTGTATGCAATTTGGAATCGGAGAAATTTGGTCCTTGGTGACACTGAATACATTTTGCCTTGTTCTGGAAAACGTTCCAACCTCTGATCTGAGCCGGGGTCAAAGCGTTCTCCTCCCCCATCACAAATTTATCGAAGTTGGAATTTTTACTTACGATCGTTCTTTGAAAAGTAGAGAGCGCTAGGACAATCCTCTCTCCGGAAATCTCCGGATCTCCATAAGCTTTTTCGAAGAGTTCCTTATAACCTTGGATAGAAGAAATTCTTTGTACAAGCTTCGTTTCGTTCTGAAACATGAGTTTAGAATGGACTTTTTCTTTTACCAGATCTTCTAATTCTTTTGCTTCAGGATCTTTGAATACGTCCTTATATAATGCCACATTGGTAAGAGATGGAGCAGGATTATGGATCTTGGTCCGAGGAAAACCTTCGGAAGGAGAAGAGGCATTATGACAACTTGCGCAACTTACGTCTTGGTTGAAAGAAAGTCTAGAATCGAAATATAATGTCTTACCTAACTCTACCTTTTCCTGGTTGAACGGATTATTACTCGGATGGATTACACTTTTAACTACAAATCCTTCCAGTTCAGGGATGGGCTTTTTTTCCTTACACGTTATCAAACATAAGATCGAAGCCAAAAAAAGGATCAGGAAAAAAATACGCTTCATAATTCCATATCCAAGATGTGGACAAGAATACCTCTGTCAATCTCCTAATCAGAACCCTTCCAAAAGTCGCTTGAGACCATTTCTCAAAGAAAATCCAAAACATTGTCACAAGAAATGACCCAGATACGTCTTGCCTTTAGAACCGGAGGCAAGTATGTCAAAGAAGAAGGTATTGATCGTAGGAGGAGGTTATGCAGGTATCGCTGCAGCAAACCGATTGTCCCGCAAAAATTCGGAAGTAGATATCACTCTGATCACTGCAGAGCCGACCTTTAGGGAAAAGATCAGAAATCACCAAGTCATCGCAGGAACCAAAGGGAAAGATTTCCAGATCCGTAATTTATTGAGTCCAAAGGTAAAACTTCTGATCCAAAGAGTAGAAAAAATATTTCCGAAAGAGAACAAAGTGCTCTTAGATAACGGGACCTATTTCGAATACGATTATTTAGGTTATACCGCAGGAATGAGAGCCGGAGATCCTGGGACCAAAGGTATCAATTATTTTTCGATCGCAAGTTTTCAGGATTCGGAACGATTAAGAAAAGAATTAAGCCATCGCCCGGATGCGAAAATAACGGTATTAGGCGGCGGACTTTCCGGTATAGAAGTAGCAACGGAACTCGCAGAAAATTATCCCTTAGCGAAAATAACACTTTTGGATTCGGATAAGATCGGAAAAAATTTCTCTTCGAATGCGGTTCTTTATATGAAAGAAGTCCTGAAAAATCTGAAAGTAAACCTGATAGAAGGAGAAAGAGGCGAAGACCTATTGGAAGATAAGATTAAAACTTCCAATGGAACCCAAGTCCTTCACGATTATTGTGTGATTTCCGCAGGACTCGTCGCCTCCGATCTCGGAAAAAATTCCGGATTAGGATCAAATAAGATCGGCCAGGTATACCTGAATGAGTATATGCAAGTTCCTGAATATACAAATATTTTAGGCGCAGGTGACGGGGTAAAAGTTCCGGGAGAAGAATATTCCTATTTGAGAATGGCCTGTGCCACAGCGCTTCCTATGGGAATTTATCTGGCGGAAAGGATCTCCAACTTATTGGGAAATAAATCGAAGATAGGACAAAAACCTTTCCGATTGGCGTATGTAGGACGTTGTGTAAGTTTAGGAAGAAAAGAAGGCCTACTTCAATTCTTAAATTACGACGATAGTCCTACGGAAAAAATTTGGACCGGAAAATTAGGAGCTATTGTGAAAGAGCTTATTTGTAAATTCACAGTCTTCTCTTTTAAGGCCGAAAAATATTTCGATTTTTATGCGATCCCTCAACCTAAAGAAAGACCTTTAGTCAAACAAAACGAAAAATTCGTAACGGCAGAAAAATGAGCGCTCAAGAAAGACTAGATCAATTTATAGAAAACAAAGGTTTGGTCTTCGGGATTGCCTATAAGATGACAGGGAGCGTGGTAGAGGCAGAGGATATAGTGCAGGAGACTTTTCTGAGATGGGAAAGATCCAAAGAAGAAAAGATCAGATCTCCGAAAGCATTCTTATCCACTGTCGCGGCTAGACTCTCCTTGGATTCTTTAAGGAAAGCGAAAAGGAAAAGGGAAACCTATATCGGACCTTGGTTACCGGAGCCCCTGGCTCCGGCACCGATAGAAGAAGAGCCTGATCCGGAAACATTGGATCTGGCGTTCTTACATTTATTAGAAAAATTGAATCCTATCGAAAGAGCGGTTTTCCTACTTCGAGAAAGTTTTGCAATGGAATATGATTCCATCGCAAAAGTTGTCGGAAAAAATCAGGAGAACTGTAGACAGATCCTAAAACGAGCCAAAGAGTCGCTAAAATCGGATCGAAAAAAATACGACGCTCCATCCGAAACAAGAAAGAAGATCTTCCGTGATTTTTTATTAGCATCTTCCAAAGGAAAACCGGAGCTGCTGGTTCCTTTCTTAAAAGAAGAGATCGTTCTTTGGTCCGATGGCGGCGGGAAAGTAAACGCGGCAAGAATTCCGATCATTGGAAAGGAGAGGACCTCTCATTTTTTCATTAGGACAAAAAGTAATAGGTTAAAATACAGATTGGATTTCTATTTCGGAATAGTGAACGGAGCGGAAACGTTGATCGGTTATTACAAAGATCAACCCGCGTATCTGCAAAGCTTCCTTATAGAAGAAGACGGGATATCCAGAATTTATTCCGTTCTTAATCCGGATAAATTAAGTTCAATGCAGAACAAACAAAAGCTGATAGAAGATGGACTGATCTTTCCTTTAGAAAACTTTTTATTATTCCCTCATACTTACAGGAATAAGGTTGCAAAATGGCTAAACCCTGTGGCCAAACTAGTAAAATGGGCCATCGTACGATAGTCGCTTCGCTCCTGAAACAACGGTATCAGACTTTGAAAAAGTAATTAACATAGGATAATCCGTTTATCCATTTATACGTTTCTCCCTTCTTGACTTGAATACATTCTTAGGACAAGATCCAAGTATGAAAAGAACTCTAACAACAAGCCTATTACTCGGTTTGTTACTGATTCAATGTAGTGGAGGAGCAAGGATGGAAACGGTTTTAGAGAACAAAACTTTATCCCCGAAATTACCCAGCGGATATTTTATTTCCAAATTAGGAAGGATCGCCTATTGGATAGAAGGAAAAGGGAAACCGATTTTCCTACTCCATTCCGCGGGACATGATCATAACGATTTTGAATCTATTCTACCAAGTTTATCAGAAAAATATAAAGTGATTTCTTTGGATTGGCCGGGACACGGATTATCCGAAAATCCGCAACCGGCAACATCCGCTTCCGCGGTGGAATATGCCGAAATTTTACCCGAAATGGTCCAACAACTTGCTCCGGAAGGAGGGATTTTTATCGGCAATTCGCTCGGAGGATTCGCTTCCATGAATCTTGCGGTCCAAAGACCGGAGCTTGTAAAAGGACTTGTGATCGTGGACACCGGAGGATTAAACGATCCGGATTGGATCACCAAAAGTTTTGCAGGACTGAAATCCAAGGTTTGGTTTACAGGACTCGTTTGGAACTTCTTCCCGAACCACTATATAAAGATCAGGAACAAATACACAGAGTCCATTCTGACCAGGATCAAGGAGAGAGAAAATGTGGAGGGAGCAAAAGAAGTGAACGCTTCTATTTGGAAAAGTTTTTTGGACGAAAAACATGATTTAAGAGAGAAAGTCTCTCAGATCCAAGCGCCTACGTTAATCGTATGGGGAGAATTTGACCCGGTGATAGATCCGAAACTTGCACTTAGGCTTCATGAAAAAGTAAAAGGTTCGAAACTGGCCTATCTGAAAACCGGACATGTACCTTTTGCCGAAAATCCGAAAGAATTCCTAAAGGTTGCCCTTCCTTTTTTGGATTCCATATAATATTTGGATTTTCCCAATAATTAGATTTGTAAAATTTCCGTTTGCGGACTTTCTTTAGGGAAATCCGTGAACGGGAATTGTATGGATCAGAAAGATCTGCCTTGGGAAAAAATTTATGAGACTGTGAACCGGATCTCTCCCGTCCCGATAGAAGTTTGGAAAAAATCGGAACAACTATATACGATCCGTAAATTAGGATACGGAGATTTTCTGATCAAACAAGGAGCGCAAGCTTCGGAGTTCGCCTTCGTATTCTCAGGAGTTTTGAGAGAATATTATCTCACCAACCAAGGAAACGAGTATATTAAAAGTTTCAATTTCCCGGGAGACTTTACAGGATCCTATTTCGATCTTCTTACTGAACAACCTTCTACCTGCAATATTAGAGCGATCACAGATTGCGAACTTGCAGTCGCAAAATTTTCCGAATTCAGAAAACTATTCTACCAAGATATAGCCTGGGAAAGATTGGGCCGGATATTTGCAGAAAATTTATTCTTAAAAAAAGCAAGAAGAGAATATGAACTCTTAGCGCTCAGTGCGGAAGAAAGATACGATCTACTTTTACAATCCAGACCAGATATAGAAGACCTTATTCCTCAATATCATATCGCTTCTTATCTGGGGATCACGCCTGTGTCATTGAGCAGGATCCGAGCGAAGAGGAAATAAAAAAGGCGCCCAAACTTTGTAGGAACTCCTCCATCACAACTTTCAGGTTTGGAAAATAAAAAAGGCGCCGGGGAAACCGACGCCTTCTTCAAGCTTTGCAATATTAGAAAATTCTTATTTTGCGGAAGCTGCTTCACGGATCACATAAGCTGCGATCTCGTTCTTTTGGATCTGAGTGGTTCCTTCGAAGATACAAAGGATTTTTGCATCTCTCATCAGTTTTTCAACCGGATACTCTTTAGTATAACCGTATCCACCGAAGATCTGAACCGCATCAGTAGCCGCTTTCATTGCAGTCTCGGAGCAATATGCTTTCGCGATTGCGGAATATTTCGGAAGACGAGGATCTTCAGCATCGGACATACGAGCGGAAAGATAGCAGATCTGGCGTGCAGTTTCCACACCGATAGACATATCTGCAAGCATGTGTTGAACCGCTTGGAAGCTGGAAATTTTAGAACCGAACTGCTCTCTTTGACGAGCGTATTTAGATGCATGATCTAAAGCAGCTTGAGCAACACCCACTCCCATAGCAGCAACGTATGGACGAGAAGCGTTCAGAGTTTGAAGAGCGTAGATGAACCCGAGGTTTTCTTTTCCGATCATATTCGCTTCTTCTACCGCACAATCTTCGAAGATGATTTGGCGAGTATCGGATGCACGAATACCAAGTTTATCCTCTTTTTTACCGACGATCAAACCTGGAGTGTCGCGTTTAACGTAGAAGCAGGAAACTCCACGAGTTCCACGGCCTTTATCGGTATATGCAAAAACGGTATAAGCTCCAGCGCTACCACCACCGGTAATCCATTGTTTGGTTCCGTTGATGACCCATTTGTCGCCTTTTTTAACCGCAGTAGTGCTCATACCAGGAACGTCGGAACCTGCGCCAGGCTCGGAAAGACAGAAAGAAACTCCGTATTCTCCGTCAACAACCGGTTGAAGCCATTTTTTCTTTTGTTCGTGGCTTGCACCTTTCATGATTGGAAGGATACCAAGACCTGTATAACCGAAACAAAGGCTGATACCGAGACATCCTCTAGAAAGTTCTTCGGTTACCAAACACTGCTCTACTGAACCAAGGCCCCATCCACCGTATTCTTCGGGGATAGTGAGTCCGTTGACTCCTAATTCGGTTCTCATTCTATTGATAAGTTCTTCTGGATGTTTGTTTTGCTCGTCCCAGTGGATAGCAACTTCATGGGTGATTTCCTTCTTAACGAAGTTTCTGATCGTGTCCCTAATCTCGATCTGCTGCTCAGTCAGTTCCTGATACATTTTTTCCCTTCTTGCGAGAGTTTCTAATCCTAATTTTTCGCGAGGGTCGATTCCATCAAGAAAAACATGCCCGGTGAAACGCCGATTTTAGTCCTAATGGGACAGAATTCCGGGAAATCTCGATATTTTCATCCATTTTGGCGATCTGAAAGCATATAAAAAACAGAACGTTCGTTCTGTCGCAACGTTCCTTTTAAATTTTGCCTGAAATAAATTGAATAACGCAAATCCACCCAATCGTAAGAAAAGAAGTGGAGAGGTCCAAAAGTCATGTTAACAATTGGAACGTAAATGATTCGGTCGGCGCTATCTCTTTCAACAAGTCTTATATTAATTTTTACGTAAAGTTATTGCGCCCTAGGAGTTAGCGCTGTAACACAACCTTTCTTGTACTCGTATGATGGACAGGAATTACGATGGGAACTTTTTTCTCCACCGGATTACGAATAGACAACATCGTGTATATTGTGGATCGGCTTATACATTCATGAAAAATAGTGATACACATTTACTCATTTCCGTCGGCGCTTTCATAACGTTTATTATTGGCTCATTTGTTTTTTCCTTCCTGGACCGTCGTAAGATTCAAAACGAACTTGCAAACCCATCCGGAAAGTTGATCTCACCGAATGATCGTATCATTGTGAACCGGAATAAGATGTTCTTTATCGGGATTGTATTAATCCTTTTTGGAGGGCATTCCGTTCTCTTTGTACGAATTAATACGATTTATATGACAGCGGTTAGTGCAATGTTGGTTATAGGTATTTTTATATTATTATTCTTTCTACTAAAAAGGAAGCCCACCGGTTGGCTTAAATTCTCCGAAGAAGGGATCACTATAGGTTTACGCAACGGCAGTCACACAATTCCTTGGAAATCTTTTCAAACTTGGCGGATTGTCGAGGTATTTGGAAATATATCGGTTCTGATTAACTTAAAAGAGCCTATCTCAGAGTCGTTCCGGATAGAAAGTGGTGAACCAAACTATACGCGGAGAGTTCAGAAAATATTTTCGCAAAACTTTTCTATCTTCGGAGCCCATGTGATGATCCTCTTAGGAATTTGGAATGCAGCACCGGAGGATATTGTTTACACAATAAAAAAATACGCTAACAATATTGACCCGATCTAAAAAGTTTACTCGGCAATCAAAAGTGTAACTATGTCGTGGATTTTACAACCGTTACAAGGGAGTCAGTCGGTTGTGTAGAAAAAACCTATACGACATTACATTTCTCCCCCCTTTCAAAAGAAAATTCCTCATTCCACTTAGTTGGAATTCCAACGATAGAATTTAGATTCGGAAATTTGTTTACTTTAGAAAAGAATACTGGATAAATATTAGCTTAAGTAGTTTGTCAGGGAGACCTCATGACACAAAGTATCGTAGCTCCTATCGTTTCCGGAATGGCAGGATTTATTTGCGCATTTCTTTTTAGCGGTCCTCTTTATTTCGGCCTTTCAAAATTCTTGACCCTTCCTACACAAGAGGAGAAGAAGAATTTAGGAATTCGAATATTTTTGAATTTCTGCGTTTTCTTAACTACCGCTTTTTCTCTTTCTTTAATATTACAATATATGAACCTGCAAAATAAAGCTCATGGGCAATCCATCGCTTTTCTCCTATGGTTCGGATTTATATTCACTTATAGTTCCATCGATGTGATATGGAAGGGCAAACATCTAAAGTTATGGATTTACGAATCGATATCATCCCTAATCACAGTCCAAGTTTTAATGTTTGTTCTATTATGGTTTTATAAATGAAACAAGCTCGTTTTTTTCTTACACTCGATTCTGCCGGAGCATTTGTAGTAGGGACTATTATACTTCTTTTCTCTTCTCTTATTTCAAACTTGGCCGGCTGGGAGGAAAGTTTCACCCGCATGGAAGGTTTTGCGAATTTGGTATACGGTTCTTATTCCGGAACTCTTCTATTGCTCTTCGGAAGAGGGCAACTTCGCCGGATATTCATTGTCGTCTTAATTATAGCTAATTCTTTTTGGGGTTTGCAATGTTTTGTGCAAGTTTGGAGATTGCAAGAAGAAGCCACTTACCTCGGGACCGTTGCACTATTGCTCGAAGGTATTTATCTACTGGCATTAGCTTATTTCGAGGCGAAGTTCGTTTTACCAATTGTTTCCAACTTGTCTAGAGTATCGTAAGTAAAAAACTATATTACCTTATCTTTCTTCAATTCTTCTATCTCGGAGTCGGTATAACCCAAGGAATTTAGGATTTCCCGATTATGCTCTCCATGCTCGGGAGGATCTGTTCGATAAGTCACCTTACTCTCCGAAAAAGGAAACGGGGAACCGAATTGAATATAATCCCCGTATTGTTTGTGCTTACGATCCAGGATCATCCCTTTCTCTTTCATTACCGGATCCTTGGAAACCTCATCCAGTGTTTTGACAGGGGTAAGACATGAATCAGGATTTTGGAATATAGGCTCCAAGTCGGCAAGTGTTTTAGAGGCGAAATATTCCGTTAGGATCTTTTTCCACTCTGCAAAATGTGTTTCTGCAATCGGAGTTTTTTCCAAATGTGTATCAAGCCCGGATTGTCTTAAGAACGTTTTGAAAAACATTTCCTCAAGTGCACCTAACGCGACCCACCGTCCTTCCTTGGTCTTGTACGTGGAATAATTCGGCAGTTTTCCGGATAATAATTCGTTTCCACCTTCCGGATTTTTTCCCGTCGCAGAATAGATGCCTCCGTACAAGGAAACGAATTGTAGGGACGCTTCCATCATAGAGATAGCGATCTTTTGTCCGCGACCTGTTTTTTCGCGATAATACAATGCGGCCAGGATAGAAGATAGTGCGGTTAATGTTCCGCCACCTATATCCGCTAATTGGAATCCGGGGGCCTGCGGATTTTTTCCGGTCTGGTCCAATACTCCGGAGAGGGAGAGATAATTTAAGTCATGTCCCGCAAAATCCTTATAAGCTCCGGAATCTCCGTAACCGTAGATCCCACAATAGATCAGTCTCGGGAATTTTTGTTTTAAATCGTCGTAACCGAGTCCCATTTTGGAAAGTCCGTCGGGACGAAACCCTTCCAATAATATATCAGCATCTTCCAAGAGTTTAAAGAGGATCTCTTTGGACTTTTCTCTTTTGAGATTGAGTGTGATCGCTTTTTTATTTCTGTTCAACATCAGATATAAGGAAGGTGCACCGTTCTCTTTTTTGAACATCACTCTGGTTGCATCCATCGCTCTTGGATTTTCTACCTTGATGATCTCGGCTCCCATATCTCCTAAATACATGGAGCATAACGGACCTGGCAGTAATAAGCTCAAATCGACTACCTTAACTCCAGAAAGTGGACCTTTGTTCATTTTTATGTTCCTGAATATTAAACTTCGGACCTGTTTAGATCCGGAATGTGGAAAGAAAAGTGTTTTTTGTTTTTTAAAAAACGGCGTTCAATCCGAGTCCTCTTCGCTTAACTCTTCGCTAGTTTTTCCCCAACGCCATCGGGTATAATCTTCCGCGGTAGCGAAAGTGTATCCTTCCGATCTCAATTTTTCAATGATAAAAGGTAGAACTTCCTTAGTAGTAGGATGTGTATCATGGAATAAGATCACTACTCCTTGTCCTTCCGCCTTGGATGCTAAGGAGTTATAGATACGATCCATTTTCCTTTTAAACTTTTCATGATCTGGATTGATCTTTGCTCCTTTTTCGTACCATTCTCCTTTGACCCATTCTTTGGAATCTGTCGAGTCAAACTCTTTGGTCCACATGAATATAAATCCTTTACCTTGTAGTGCTGAGCTGACCCTTCTGCGGACTGTTTCGTTCTTTGTTTTGATATAAGGAGAGCCGAAAGGCGGACGAATCCATATTAGTTTTCCGGAATATTCTCCGAGTTCGTTTTGGTATAATCTCTGATTCTCTTCCAATTGGCTTTCTATTTTTTTGGGAGACATGTACGCGAAGTTTTGGTGCCCAAGCGTGTGATTTCCGATCGTATGGCCTTCTTCTTTCATTCGGACGAGTACTGTTTTGTATTTCCGGAAACTATTTCCTTTTGTGCTGGCCTTAGGTAACCAGGCTCCGCATACGAAGAATGTAGCCTTTATGTTTTCTTTTTTAAGTACATCCAATACGTCGGAAGTCCAGTCGGATGGACCATCATCGAACGTTAAGAATGCCGTCTTGGGTGGAAGAGGATCTCCTGCGTAATATCCGATGGGACCTTTATGATCGGCCCGGCTAATTGTAGCAGGTTCGAAACTGGAGCAGTAGGTTAGAAGCAGTACGGATAAGGATATGGTGGTCTTCATAAAACTCATACCATCCTATAAAGTTAAAAAACTTTAAGCTTGGATCGGTTTGAATTTTTAGCTTATTGTCCGGCTACGGGCTTCAGGAGCGAAGCGACTATCCTCCATTAATTAGACTCTAGGAGTAACGATCTTAGTCGTCATTTCAATTCGAGACTACTACTCTCTTCGGGTTATTATTATATAACTTTATAATATATGGTCCTTCTTTGGGCTTGGTTCTATGTCAAAGTCAATTTCTGGCCGATAGAACCGGGACCATTTAAGGTAGGCTCTTAGGCAAACATTTCCGCAGAAGTCAACCATACTCCTGCGAGTATCAAACCGATCCCAGTCCATTGAGTCCAGTTCAGTTCTTCTTTGAAAAATATTGCGGAGGCTACGAGCACTATGATAAATCCCGCGGATGTGAAAAGCGGATAAGCTAACGATAATTTTAATCCGTTACCCAATACCCATCTATAACCCAATAACGCGATCCCAAAAGAAACAAGTCCTGCAAAAAATACAGGATGTAAAAATGCTTTGATCAATCCTTCGATTCCGGAAGCCGTATCCGTTTTATCTCCTAAAGAACTTGCCTTGATCAGAATGTTTGCCAGGGCATTGAAGAATAATGCGACTACGAAAATGATTATCACCGTTAATTTCATCTATCTCTCTCAAGAATTCGATTATTGTTTTCTTGTAATCTCCCCTTAGGAAGAGTGTATTATCCCTCTTTTGGGAATCGGTCGAAACTCCGAATTCCTGTCCATCGAAAGCAAAGGGAATGAAATAGCAAGGGCAAATCTTGAATGGATAGAAAAACATTTAACTTCCGAGGGATCAAACTTTCTTATATAGATTCAGGCAACAAATCCTTGGATCCGATTTTGATCGCTCATGCTAACGGATTTTCCGCAGGTTGTTATTCCTTCTTCATCCAAAAACTTTCCGAAACTTATAGAGTTCTTGCCTTAGATTTTTGCGGTCATGGAGAATCGGAAGCGAACATGGATTGGAAGGATTGGTTTTTCTTTCGAGACCAAATTTTAGCTCTGATTGAAACGGAAAATTTGAAAAATGTTGTGGGTGTTGGACATTCTCTAGGAGGAGCAAGTCTTATTCTTTCTTCTTATAAAAGACCGGATCTCTTTCGTAAAATTTTCGCAATGGACCCGGTGATCTTAAATTTTGCGTATCTTCTTCTTGCCTTAGCCTTCGATACTCCTTTAGCAAAAGGAGCTCTCAAAAGAAGAAGGGAATTTAAAGACTTAGCTCTCGTCAAAAAAGCATATAGAAAGACTCCTACTTTTGTGAATTGGTCCGACGAGGTTTTCGAAGATTATTTGAATTCTTGTTTTAGAAAAGAAGGAGAGAAATGGATCTTATGTTGTCCGCCTGAATTGGAGGCCAAAATTTTCAACTCGGTCAGTTTTTTAAGCTTGTTCCAATATGGAAGGATCAAAACGGAAACTCATATCACTCTCCCTCGAAAATACGAGGTATGCTCCCCATCTGCGGCCAAAAGGATTATTAGAGGAAATTCGAATTCAAGCTTAGAGTTATGGGATAACATTTCCCATTTTTTTCCGTTTGAGCGTCCCGAAAAAACCCTGGAAAGAATCATTCAAAAATTATAATCCGGTATGCGGGAAATGGAAGAGTCTCAGATCGGAACCTTATTTTATTTCGGAGCGAGGGTATTCCTCGCCCAGAAAGGACTTACTACAGATCCTCACTCTCATTATGCGGTTTCCATTTTGATCTCCTTAACTTCTAAGTTTAAAGTGATCGAGGAATCGGGTACCATATTGGAATTCCAAGCTGTAGTTTTGGCTCCCAATACGTATCATACTCTTTCCGCCGAAAATTCGGATCTGATCGTTTTACAGATCGATCCATACGGTATCGACTATGCTTCCATCGCTTCTAGATTCGGGAGAAAGGGAATCTCGGAGATCCCGTTCGAAAATTTGGATCCGGTTCTTTCCAGATGTAAAAATCTATTTCATGAAAAAGTAAATTGCCAAGCCGCGAAGGAACTATTCGAAGATATTCTTGCCTGCGTTGGGACGGAAAAACCTTCCAGAGTTTCTTTGGATCCAAGAGTTTTATCCGCGACAAATCGTATGAAATCCGCTCTTCCAGGTTCTATCTCCGTTCCGGAACTTGCAAAGGAAGCGGGATTTTCAGAAACAAGGTTTATGCATGTTTTCAAATTACAGATGGGTCTACCTGTCAGACAATATCAACTTTGGTTGAGACTTCATGAAGCGGCAAAACTTTTGAAAGAAGGGGGAAATCTAACGGAAGCTTCCCATGCCGCAGGTTTTGCGGACCAAGCTCACTTAAGTCGCACATTCAAAAGAATGTTCGGTGTGCAACCTTCCAAATTTTTAGGATCGAACACGAACGTCACGGTTCATTTTTGTGTTTAAAGCTAGAAAATAATCTAAAAAAGAAAAGCGCCCGCTTAAGACCGCGGGCGTGTGCCTGAAGCAAGAGAGAAAGTTAATGAGCAGTGCTGAAGTTTTTGAGTTTACCTTGTGCCGCTAATTCTTTACGAACAGCTTCTTGCACATCTTTTCTAAATCCCAATTCGAAGAACACATCCGCAATTACGAAAATCGGAGCGGATACGATCGCTTGGAATAAATTGTCGAACAATGCAGGACGGCTTTTTTCAAAAATGAAATGTCCGTAGAATTGGGCTCCCCAACCTACTAACTGAGCAACTGCGAAAATACTCCATGCAGTAGTAGCCGTTAAAGACAGAGTAATATACTGCGCCAAAAACATTAAAGAGCCGAATACAACGGTGGTTGCCAAAGCAAAAATAAAATCCAAGGTGAAATAGTAGGCAAGTACTACGATCCCGAATACGGTAGCAGCGGTTACTGTGTAACCTAAAACATTGATCAACTCTAATCTATTCAGCACTAAAAACAAGGTGAAGGTGATGGTAGGAACTCCTAATACGTGGATCCAAACATTTCTTTTTTCTTGGTGGTACGCGGAATAGAAGGCCATTTCCTTAGCGAATTTCATGGATAAAACTCCTCACAATTTCAGATCCAGTATATACCGGAAGTCATAGTTCCGGCTTGAACGAACCTGCCATTTTTAGAAAAAAAAATCCGTTGCGTAATACCCGTTCGAAAAAAACTATTGAGTCGTTCCGAAAACCCGTTCCAACCGGAGATTTATGCCTTACATTAATTTAAAAGTAGCCGGACCTCTTACAAAAGAGCAAAAACAGCAGATAACGAAAGAATTCACCGAAACTCTTACAAAAGTTGCCGCAAAACCTCCTGAATCCACCTATATCGTGATCGACGAAGTTTCCAGAGAAAACTGGGCTGTAGGTGGAAAACTCTTAGAATAAAAAATGGATACGATCTTTTTTGCGGCCTCCAAACTTGCGGGAGCTTTTATATTTCCCCTACCTGCCTCCCTACTTCTGTTAGTATTTTTCGGTCTCAGACTTCCTAAATTTAAGCATAAGATTTGGGTTTTATTTCCTACATTGATTATCTGGGTCGCGTCCACTGATAGTTTTTCGCAATGGTTAGTCAAAGGCCTCGAAGAAAAACATCCTCCGGTTCGTTTGGAAACCTTAGAAAATGCAGATGCCATTCTAGTTTTGGGCGGAGCCGTGGACAATCTTGCATTATACGAACAACAGGTGCAGTTGACTTCCGCTGCGGAACGAATGACTGATGCTGTATTATTATTCCAAAAAAGAAAAGCGCCTCGGATCGTTTTCACCGGGGGTTCCGGGAATTTATTCTTCCAAACTCGAAAAGAATCCGACTTTGCACTTCAATTTTTCGAATCTTTAGGAATTCCTACAAAAGCTGTTTTTTTGGAGAACGAAAGCAGAAACACTAAGGAGAATGCGGAAAAAACCGCGGAACTCTTTCGCAAATACAAATGGAAGTCCGCAATCCTGATCACTTCTGCATTTCATATGGAAAGATCCTTATCGGTATTTGCAAACACAGGGATCAAAATCCATCCTTGGCCGACAGATTATAGGTCCCGGGTAAAAATACTGACCATAGACGATTTTATACCTTCTTCCCAAAGTTTGGAGAATACAAGTATTGCCTGGAAAGAAAGAATCGGGTTATTTGTTTACGGTTTCAGAGAGAGTATTTCCACTTTTCTTCCCCTCCGTATCCGATATCCTTGGTCTAAGGACTGGAATTAAACATAGATATGAACGTGAAATTTACCGTACTTGCGAGTATCATCGCACTTTCCTTAGGGACAATCGCCTTCTTCTCCTCTAAAGAAACTTCTTATACTCTATTGGATGCATCCGATCTTGCGGCGAATCCAGCCAAATACGAGCCGGATGATCTCTTAAGAGTAAGAGGATTCGTAAAATTGGGTTCAGTGATCCGTGAAGGAAAAACTGCCAAGTTTGTTCTCCAACTAAACGAAAAAGAAGTGCCTGTTTTTTTTACGGGAGCTACATTATTGCCGGACGCATTTAAAGAAGGTACAAGAGCTCGAGTGGACGGAGTCTGGAAAAACGGAGTCCTAGTCGCAGATAAGGTAGAAGCAAAATGTGCCTCCAAATACGAAGCAGGTTATAAAGAAGAAGAACAATGAACGATTTAGGCGCAGTTTGTCTCATCTCCTCCTTCTCTATCCTATTATTTTCCATTATCCAAACCGGCTACGGAATTTTTAAGAACGATTCCAGAGCATTAGAATTAGGCCGTTATACTTTGATGGCCAATTTTGCGGTCATTCTTTTGGCTTTTATTGTGTTGGTCGTCCAACTAATGAGAACGGATCTATCCAACTATTACGTTGCGATGCATTCCAGCGAACATCTTCCTTTATTCTATAAGATCACTTCCGTTTGGTCCGGATCTTCCGGTTCACTTCTCTTCTGGAATTTACTTCTCTCCGGATTTACATTCATCGTTCTTTGGCAAACAAAGGATCTATTAAACGAAAGAATCCCGGTAATGCATCTTTCTTTAGCGGTAATCGCATGTTTTTTTTCGTTCCTGGCGATCTTTTTTCCCGATGCACAACCGTTCCGTGAATTCCAACCCACTGCGGTCGCAGGTAGAGGATTAAATCCACTACTACAACACTGGGCGATGATCATTCATCCTCCTATCTTGTATATAGGATATGTGAGTTTTGCGATTCCGTTCGCGATCGCTTCTTCCGCATTAATTACCGGACAATTATCCGAGAACTGGTTCAGATTCGTAAGAAGATGGAGTATCTTCTCTTGGTTTTTCTTAGGAACGGGAATCCTCTTGGGTTCCAAATGGGCTTACGAAGAATTAGGATGGGGCGGTTATTGGGCCTGGGACCCGGTAGAGAACGCAAGTTTGATGCCTTGGCTTTTATCCACAGCATTCCTTCATTCCATGATTATCCAGGAACGAAGAGGAATGTTAAAATTTTGGAATATGCTTCTGATCATTCTGGCATTCCATTTCTGCTTACTCGGCACCTGGATCACTCGAAGCGGAGTTTTAGAAGGACCACATTCGTTTTCCAAATCCAGCATCGGAACCCCGTTTATAGTTTTTATCGGAGCAAGCTTCCTATTCTATCTCGGAATTTTAATATATAGGAAAGATAGACTTAAACCGGAAAGGAACTTAGAGGCGATCACTTCCAAAGAAGGAAGTTTCTTATTGAACAATTTCCTTTTGGTGATCGCAACACTGTCCATTTTATTAGGAGTATTCTCTCCTTTATTGTCCGGAGTAGAATACAAGGCACCTTGGTTCAACTCATGGGGAGTTCCTGCGGGAATTCTACTCATTCTATTAATGGGAGCGGCTCCTCTACTCGCATGGAGAAAAGGCGCAGACCAGATATTTTTTACCACATTATTAAAACCTCTGATTGCAGGAGTGATTGGTGCAGGGATCTATATCCTATACTACAGAAGTAATTTTTCGATCAGCGATTATAGCCTAGGCGACGTTCTTGGAGAAGTTTATAGCGTTCTCACTGTTGGGCTCGGAATATTCACGATAGCCGGGATCGCACAAGAATATCATAACGGTATCCAAGCGAGAAGGTCCGCTATCCAGGGAGAAAATTACTTCCAAGCGGGATTCCGAATGCTTCTCAAAAACAAAAGAAGATACGGCGGATATTTAGTTCACTTGTCCATGGTAATCCTGTTTATAGGTCTTGCCGGAAACGCATTCAAACAGAACACCTCCGTTAAGTTTTTCTATTTCTTGAGATTTTCCCCTACGAATGAACTCATCTATACGAGCGATGATACTGCAATTTTAGGAGATTATACGATAAGCGCGAACACTCTTAAGATTAAACCGATCATAAACGGAGATCCGGAAGCGGGCGTCAATCATAGGAATGTGATCGTTTCTCACGAAGCAACCTTCGAAGTCAAAAAACAATTAAAAGATTTCGATACCATGGTCACTGAAAGAAGATATTATCCCCAGATCTCTCATTTGAGCGGGGACTTCGAGACTCATATCCCTACAAGCGAACCGTCCATTTCCTCTACTCCGAAAGAAGATCTTTATATCCAATTAGGAGCGATCGAACATGCGGATCTTTCGGATGAGAATCCGGATCTACCCGGAATGTTCTTGGACTTCTTTTTTACGAGAGATCCTGCGATTAAGGCCGCAAAATATCTGAAATTCCCGAACCAGATCGTAGCAAACTTGGAAGTTTGGATCAATCCGATGGTAAAATTCATCTGGGCGGGATCTTTGATGTTCTTCTTATCCGGACTACTGATCCTATTGCCGATAGGAGAGGATAAAAAATGAAACTTTTAGTCACTCCTAATCTATATAAGAAAATTATAATTCTTTTTTTCGGATTATCCGTTTGGGCCGGCGCGGTCCATGCGGATTCCACTTTTACGAATCTAACGGATCAGGAACAGATACGCACATTCCATAATGTGACGGAAAGGATCCGATGTATTTGTATCCCTTCTATCGCGATCAAAAGTTGTTCTTTCAATAATTGTACAGTTTCCGCAAAACTGAAACTGTTCATTGAGAACAGGATCCGAGCGGGAGAATCTGCGGATGTGATCGTGGACAAAATGATCCACGGATTCGGTCAAGATGTGATTTCCGATCCGATCATTGCAAAGTTTATCGAAACTGGCAATCAGGGAATGGCGCAAGGAGTTATCATGGGTTTCGGTCCCGATATCCTGGCAAAACCCGATTCTTCCTGGATCGATTTCAGTATAGCTGCCGCTGCTGCATTCGGGATACTTCTCATCTATCTATATTTAAAAAGAAGAACGGCTCCTAAGGCGGCAATCGCAACGGAATCGGAAAATCATTCCTCTTTCGATAAGTACATCTCCGAAATAGAGGAGAAACAGAAATAATGGATTTTTTATTAGTTTTCTTTTATATACTTTTAGTCGCCATCATCGCAGCTCCGTTCGTTTACGTGAGTATGTTCGCAAAACATATTCCGTACGAGACGGATCCTAAAAGTTCGGAGTTATTCGACAGAAGGGACGTTCTTCTGGATAACCTGAAAGATCTAAAAATAGAATTCGATACCGGAAAATTGACTGAGACTGAATTCAGATCCATCTCTTCCGGTTTAGTAAAAGAATTGGAAGAGCAGGACAAAATGATCAGCCAAGGCGCCAATGTTTCCTCTAAAACGGAAATATCCGCCAAACCTCAACTCGGCGGAAAGTTCTGTCATAACTGTGGATTTAAAATAGAAATTTTCGGAGCAAAATTTTGTCCTGAATGTGGGACAAAACTACAGGTTTAAAGATCGATTAGGAATGTCTTTTTTTAAGTTCTTCCACTATGTCGGAAAGAGAAAGACCTCTTTCCACAAGAAGGACTTGCAAATGAAAAAGTAAATCCGCGGATTCGTGAGTGAGTTCTTTTTTATCCGCGTTTTTTGCGGCGATAATCACTTCTCCAGCTTCTTCCCCTACTTTTTTAAGGATACGATCTACGCCGCCTCGGAAGAGGTCTGCTGTATAGGATTTTTCGGGAAGTTCTTCTTTTCTTTTTTTAAGGATTTGCTCTAACTGAAGCAGGAAGTCCATTATTACCACCGGAGATACTTCGAATATTAAGGCCTATTCTTGACGGTAAACAAAAAATTCCGTATTTCCGCGTTTCCTTAAAAACGAAACGGAGAAAAAAAGGTCGAAGAGATAAGAATCATGGTCCCTTTTTCAAAGATCCGATACTTCCTTGCACTACTTCTCCTAATATTCACATCCGAAATGACTGCTGAGGTTTGGGAGACTTCCGTGGAGACCGCCTTTAATAAGGCAAAGAAGGAAGGAAGGCCCATTTTTATAGATGTATACGCGGATTGGTGCGGATACTGCAAAACCCTTAAGAAGGAAATTTACCCTAAAAAAGAGGTGAAACAGGAAATGTCCAAGTTTGTACTTCTTTCTTTGGACGGGGATAGATTCCCTAACTTAAAGAAAAAGTACGGTGTCACCGGATATCCCACACTCTTATTTTTGGATAAGAACGGAAGTCTTACGGAAAAGATCGCAGGAATGCCGGATCATAAAATGGTGATCAGAACTTTACGATCCGCATATTCAAAACGTGATAAAGAAGTTAGCCTTCTTGCCGACTTGGAAAAAGACCCCGAAAACAATCTTCTTCTTTTGAAAGCAGGCGAATATTATTTCGAAGCCAAAGAATTCAAAAAGGCAGCGGATTATTTTTATAGATCATTCGCATCCGAAGATCCAAGAATGCCCGAAAACAAACACAAGGCACTGTTTAATTTAGGTCTCAGCTTTTCGGAATTGAAAAACTGGGAAAAAGCGATCAAAACGTTTTCTTTATATTTGGACAAGTTTCCGACGGGACATTCCAAGGCAGCATTGTTTTATCGAGGGGGGGCTTACTCTTCTCTCGGCAAAAAACCGGAAGCGAAAGAAGATCTGAAAAAAGCCCTGGAACTCAGCTCTGATCCGGAGGAAAAAAAAGAGATCCAGGACTTATTAAATCGACTATAGTCGCTTTGCTCCTGAAGTCCGGGATTATACATTTACCGATAACTTCAGTTTCGGAAGAGACTTTAGACCGCTTGTTTACCTATGGAGAAGTATTTGAATCCTTCTTTTTTCATATGATCCGGACGATATTGGTTTCTACCGTCAAAGATCACATGGCCTTTCATTAATTTTTTTATTCTGGAAAAATCAGGTTCTCTGAACTCTCTCCATTCGGTAAGAAGAAGGAGCGCATCTGCTCCTTCTAACGCGTCATACGCATCTTTCGCATATTCTATCTTATCTTTGAAATAATACTCGGAAGTTTCTTTCGCGACCGGATCGAATGCTTTGATCTTTGCACCTTCTTCATACAATTTTAATAATAGAGGTATGGAAGGAGCTTCTCTCATGTCGTCTGTGCCAGGCTTGAACGCAAGTCCCCAGACTGCGAAAGTTTTTCCTTTGATCTGGCCTTTCCCGAAGAAGTTCTCAATTTTGGTGAATAAACGGACCTTCTGATCCTCGTTCACTCTTTCTACTTCTCTAATAATTCTCAAAGGAGAAGAGAAATTTTCCGAAGTTCGGATCAATGCACGAACGTCTTTAGGAAAACAAGATCCCCCGTAACCGATACCTGCATATAAGAATTGGCGGCCGATCCTGGAATCGGTTCCCATTCCTTTCCGCACATCTTCGTAATCAGCGCCCACGGTTTCGCATAGGTTCGCGATCTCGTTCGCAAAAGAGATCTTAGTGGCTAAGAATGCGTTACATGCATATTTAGTAAGCTCCGCAGAAACGGTTCCCATTTTGATGATAGGATTTCCATTCAGTACAAATGGAGCATAAAGTTGCGCGACAAGCTCTCCAGCTCTTTCGCTGTCTGCACCGATCACAACCCTTTCAGGTTTCATGAAGTCGTCGATTGCAGCGCCTTCTTTCAGGAATTCAGGGTTGGACACGACATCGAATTCATGTTTGGTGTTTTTAGAAATAATTTCTTTTACTTTGGCGGCGGTTCCCACAGGAACAGTGGATTTATCCACAATTACCTTATAACCGTTGATGGATTTTCCGATCTGTTCAGCCACTGCGAATACAGCGCTTAGATCCGCGGAGCCATCCTCGGATGTTGGAGTTCCAACCGCGATAAAAATGATTTCGGAGCCTTCCACACCTTCTTGGATGGAAGTGCTGAAACCCAATCGATTTTCCTTATGGTTGTTCAAAACCAATTCGGACAAACCAGGTTCATATATAGGTATGATTCCTTTTTTCAAGTCCTCTATTTTTTTAGAGTCCTTATCCACGCAGATTACATGATTTCCATATTCCGCAAAGCAGGCCCCGGCCACAAGGCCCACATAGCCGCTTCCAATTACGCAAACTTTCATACGGAAACCAGAATCCTTTCAAAGGGGAGGCTGGGAAGGAATTTATCCGGAAAAATCCCCTTTTTTCGCCTCCACTTTGACCGGGATCCAAGCTGCACCTTCAAATTTAGGGACGTCCAATCTTTCCAGCTCGAATTGTAAAACCCCATCCTTCCAAAGATAGGAACCTTCCGCATGACTTTCCCCCGAATGTAATGCGATCCCTAAGGAGTATTTGCCTGGAGAAAGATTCATCGGAAAACGGAAATCGATCCGAACCGGTTCCTTAGGTTTTAGATTTTTTTGTCGTCCGCCTATATGGAATGTATTCGTTCCGAAAACACGGATCCCTCTATGATCATCGATATGAAAACCGACCGTTAGATCCTCAATAGAAGAACGGAATGTCGCTCCTACTCTCAAGAGAACTTCCGCACCTACAGGCAGGATAGAGGGATTGGATTTGCCGGCGTATTGGATCTCCACATCCAGAGACTCGACCAAAGAATCCTTATCCTGGATCTTAGTGTTTCCTTCTAAAGACGAAGATGCGATGATCTGCATATACTCCCTAAAGCCGTCTATCGGATCTCCATCGAATACTAGTTTTCCTCTTTCTAATACGAGAAGCCGCGTACAAACTGATTTTAAAAGTTCCAGATCATGACTTACGATCAAAGTCAGAGTTCCTTCTTCGGAGAACTTACGGAATCGGTTTAAACTTTTCTGTTGGAAGCTTGCATCACCAACCGCTAAAGCTTCGTCCACTATCAGGATGTCAGGACGTTTTGCAGTCGCGAGCGCAAAACCTAATCTCATTGTCATTCCGGAAGAATAATTTTTTAAAGGGCTTTTGCGAAATTCGGACAAACCGGAAAAAAGAAAAATTTCCTCGGAGGATCGTATCAGTTCCTCAGGATCTAAGCCCCAGACCAAACCGTTATAGTATAAGTTTTCTTCCCCGGAAAGTTCCGGATTAAAACCCACTCCCAGTTCCAGGATGGAACGAACAGTTCCCTTCTTTTCCAATTTTCCGGTATCCGGTTTGGATACTCCGGTCAGTAGTTTCAATAAGGTGGATTTACCCGCACCGTTCCGACCGATAATTCCGATCACTTCTCCCTTCTCCGCAGAAAAAGAGATCCCATCCAGCGCCTTATATTTTACGTCCAATCCGAAATAACCGAAGGTTATCGCGCTCAAGAGTCGATTCCAAGGTTTACTATAACCTTGGTAAGTTTTGGAAATATTCTCAATCCTGATCAAAGGTGATCCAACACTATCTGATTTAATTTAGTACGGCTCAAAAAAAAGATCCCCAAAAAAATCACAAAAAAAGGAAGAAAGTCCAAGGTCCCTACTTTCGGCTCGTATCCGACAAGTAAAGCGGAACGAAAAACTTCCAGAGGAAAGAAAAACGGATTAAACACATTCAATTTCCCTAAAATACCTTTGGACTCATAGAGAATAGGTAATCCCCAAAATAGAAACTGGGTCAATAATCTCACTAAAGGAGAAATATCTCTTAGAATAATATTCACTCTTGCCAAGTAACTTTGGAGACAGGCCAAAAATAATCCTGTGCAAAACATAGAAAGAAAAGAAAGAGGTAAACTCCATATCCCAAGTTTACCTGCCCATGCCAAAAATAGAAAGATCGGGATAGAAGTCACAATCCAATGCAGTAAAAACTGAACAAAAGGAATCCAAAGAAAAATTTCGGGACCCAACGGAGATCTTTTGATCAACTGTCTATTGTCCGTGAGAATTCCTGTACCTCGGATCAAATATTCCTGCAAAGGGATCCAAAACAGAAGCCCGCTAAGTACATTAGAAAAATATTCTATGGAATTTTCGCCCTGAGATCTGATGCCTATAAAATAGAATACGACCGTATAAATTAGAATAAGACTTACGTTCTGTAGGAACATCCATGTCAGGCCCAATGCGGAACCTGCATACTGCAAAGCATAATCCCTTCTTACGAGAACCGATAAAATTCTGAGATTACGCAAAAAAACGAAAGAGGTCATCTATAACCTAGGATTGGAATTTAAGAGGAGAAATAGATCAGTTCCCTTCTAGTCGAGTAGATTGTTTGCAGGAAAAGATCCCGTCAATTCCAAAAATCCAATGGTCCAAGAGCTCTACATCCAAATTACCCAGCAGATCCTTTAGGTGAAAGTAAACTTCCCAATCCTCTTGGCTGGGATAACAGATCATACCTGGATGGTTATGGGCCAGTATCGCTTGAGAAGCTTCGTCGTTCAGTACGATCCGGACTAAATCCCTGGGAAGAACTCCCACTTCTTCCAAACTCCCTTTGGAAACGATCTCAACTCTTAAAAGATCACCTGCAGGAGAAATGGTAGCTAGAACAAAACATTCTCTTTTTAAAGGGGAGAATAAGCCCTGCAAATAAGAAGAAAGTGTGGCCGGGTTATAACCCGTCATTCGGATCGATTTGTATTTGAGTCTTTTAGCAAGCTCTAAAGCGGCGAGTAAGGTAGAAATTTTTGCCCTACCCAATCCGTTGATGCGGAAATTTCTGGGAATATTGGATGAGAGAAGTCCTCCCAATCCTCGGGATGTTTTTAGAATATCTCGGCTGAGATCTTCGACAGGAAGGCCTCTGCTTCCTTTGCCCAAAAGAACGGCAATCAGCTCCCAATCCTCTAGACTTTCCGCATCGTGAAAGATACGAGACCTAGGATCAGGGCCTGAGCCCCAGCGCTCAGCCAAGTTTAAATTTTTCTCAGGTTCTTCTTGCTCAGCTCGGAAAGAGTTTCAGAGAACCAATTTCCGTCCTGGACCAAGTCCCCTTGGAAGGATTCTTCCAAATAATCCGCGAAGGTCTTAGAGTTCGGTTCAGAAGAACGAACTTTTTCCCTCCAATCGAACCCTGCTCCAGCGAGACCTTTACGGTTTCTCTCGTAAGCACCTGAATCTTGTAGAGATCGAATCATCATAACTTTCTCTCCCTCGCCTAGTTAGACGACATAAATTGAAATTTTACCACCAATAATCTACTAAACGGTTATTAATATACTATACGCATTTATAGCAACCGTCAAGCGTTTACTGTATTTTTTTAGAGAAATTTCCAAACTTCTGCCCGGAACTCTCTCCATCACAAGATCCATTCTACTTCTGACCCGGACAAATCCGGACCTCGAACCGGATTTTCTTTGGGAAAAAATAGACCGGTCCCGTAAAAATCGCACTCGTCACTGACAATATTTGACCCGTCTCGGGAATGAGGTTCCCCTATTTAGCCATCCTTCTTCTCCCCAGTACGTTTGTTTTCGGGTCCGATCGAAATATACCGGCAGAAATCTGGTTCCGACCTTGGTGGAACGGAGGGGAAATATCCTTTTTTGGAATATATGGAAAAGAAGAAGTTCCGCTTTCCGGAATTTCACTCCAGTTCCCGTTCTCATTCGAATCCAAAGAAGAATATAGGCTCTCCTATGTTCGCACAGGCCGGAACAAAGAAGGGAAATTTTTCGAAACAGTTTCCTTAGCTTATCAAGTAGAGCTAAATAAAAATTTCGGCTTTAGAGTCAGGTTCGGAACGGGAGGTTTTGAGCCTTCTTCTTATTTTACATCACTAGGGATCTATAACTCCAAACTGAGTTGGGATCTTTTCGGAAGAAAGGACCGGGAAGAAAATTCCTTAGGAGTATTACTCAACTCTTCTCGAGACACGGAATTTAGGATCGGTTTAGGACTCGAAAGGATCCAAAGCAGCTCTTCAGATCCGGAAGATAGGATCTCTATCGGGGTTTACGGGAACTGGGAAGGATTTCTAGGGCAAATAGAAGGATTTGAATCCCAGAAAGGTCCGCTCGGAATTGTTGGACTCGGATATTCTCCATTTTATAAAAAAGAAGAAGGTCCCGAATCGGCAACTATATCGCAAATTCCTGTCGAAAGAACGAATATATACCCTTCTCTCGAAACGGAAGAACTTTTAAGATTTGGATTTTCCTTACAAGAATCCATTTTCATTTCTTCACTTTCCAAGGGACCTGCTGAAAAATTCAAGGCCTATCTGGATTCAACTCCGGAATCGAAAAGAAATAAAATCAAAAAACTGATCCGCACCAAAAGGGGTTTTTGAATGAAAAGATCCCTTTTTCTATTATTTCTTTTTTCGAATATTCTATTTGCGGAAAGTAATCCTTCTCCTTTTTCCACAGGAGTTTCCTTTTCCGGATACGATTCCAGGTATTATACAAAAAGACAAGAGACTGTCTGGTTTAGGGGAGAAGTCTGTTTAAAAGATTTTTTCTTTATCTTTCCGAATGCGGATTGTCCAAAACATAAGGTATTTTTAGAAAAAAGAGGGGAAACTTACTTAGGTTCTTATCAATTCGAAAATAATAATATATATCTTTCTTACGGAAATCGGTTTAGGCCTCTCAATCATTTTTTCTTTTTAAGGGAAAAATTCGATTTTTCATCCTTCTGGTTTTTAGAACAACCGACTGTAAGAACAGGATTTTTAGGTCTAAAATTTAAGGAAAGTATATTAGGAATGTATTATGCGGAAAATTCCGCGGGCAAACAGCCGGGCTTCTTCTTCAAACCGTATAAAAATTATCTGGAACTCGCGTATTCTCCCCAAACGAAGGAAGGATTTATGCTTTTAGAATTTCCTTCTTCCGAAGAAAGAAAATCGGAAAAGAAAACTTACTGGTTTCGAACTGAAATTTTCGGGACCAAAACGGATCTGCAAGGGATCGTATCCGCCTCTTGGTCGGATAAGGAGAAGGATAAAAGAATATTTGCCTCAGGATTTAGAGGAAGAGCGGGACAATTATTCCAACTTTCGGAAAGAACAGACCCGGAAGAAAAAGCGGAACTTTTCAGATTCGTCTGGGAACCGGCTCCTTATAGAAGATTACAATTTGCGGAATCCAGTCGATATTCTTCGGACGGCAAAGAGATCTATTCCGCACAATCCGCTTTAGGCAGGATGGAAATAATAGAATTTCCTTGGGTTGCGATCCTAGCCCAGGCAAGAGTCTATTCCTTTTCGGATCATTCTTCCTGGGTTTGGGGAAAGGGTTTATATCTATCCTATCAGAGAAAATTTTGGAGATGGGAGATCGGACAGGAGTGGAGAAAAAACGGAGATAGACTGACCGAAGCAGGATTACAAATCTCTATCAGTAAAAATTGGAAGATCTATTCTAGCCTGATCTACGCGGAAGAAAAAAATTTACTCCCAGCATTCGCAGAAGAATCCATCACCCCGGAGGAAACCGGACTAGTCGTAACGGATAAATCTTTTTATTCTTTCTTGAGGATCTTTCATCCTTACTTTGCGATCCATATCCGCCACACTCGAGAGAAGGAAGGCAAAGGAGACGGTTTAAGTATGAGATTTCAGGTGTATATTCCGCTCTTCGATTAAGCACCAACGGCATATTACAAATATAAAGGAGAAGCGCCCATTCGATTGCTTCTCCTTTATAAAAACTTAATGTTTAATAAAAATTTTTAGTCCAGTTTGACTCTCAACTCTTGCAGAATATGGATGAGGAAAGTCAAAATCCCGGAGAAGATATATAGACAGATCAATCCATACACAAGCCAAGGCCAACGAGCAAAACCCACGAAGAACAAGGCGATCAAAGCGGCGCCAAGCATCAAACCGGCGCGTAACGGAGACAGTTTGGAACGAATTGCCACCTGAGGTTTTCCATAACGAATATTAGAAACCATCAAAAAAGCGATCAGTATAAACAAAGGGATTCCGAGCCAATGAGGAAGAGTATGATCCTTCCCTAAAAAGATCGGAAGAAATCCGATCGTAATTCCTGCGATCGGAGAAGGTAATCCGGTAAAAGAAGAAGGATCATGAGCCACATTAAATCTAGCTAATCTATATGCGGCGCAAGCAGGGAAAATCGCCGCGATCAACATTCCGATCGGGAAAAGATCCTCTTTTCCGAATACGTCCACTTTGTATTCTCCCAAAACCATATTATAAAAAAGGAATCCGGGTGCGATACCGAAAGCGGTGAGATCCGCAAGGCTGTCCAGATCGGCGCCGAGTTCACTCGTTGCATCCAATGCTCTTGCCACCATTCCATCCAATCCGTCGCAGATCGCTGCGAGTAAGATAAAAAATCCGGAGAGTATATAGGATTGAGGTCCGTTCCCTGTGGCCTCGGAAGCGATCAATATGGAAACGAATCCCATACTTAAGTTTCCGAGAGTGATCATATTTGGAATCCAATGTAGCCTGCGATTCATATATAGGTCTCCTGCCTTACCGGACTTACGGTAAAGTCCAAACTCTTAGAATATCCCTGCTGAAACAGATAATAACCGAGGGCGGCAACCATGGCGCCATTATCCGTGCAGTAGATCTTTTTTTGGGGAGAAAAAAATTCCAGGGAATTTTTTTCCGCGAATTGGGATAATCTGTTACGAAGTGTGGAATTCGCCAAGACCCCTCCTCCTGCCAGGATCCTTTTGATCCCGGTAATGGAGACTGCACGTTTTAAATTTCTTTCCACAAGCTCGAATGCCGTCTTTTGGAAATGATAACATACCGCCTGAGTGGAAAGTTCCGGTTGTTTCGCGATTAAATGAGAGACCGCAGTTTTTAAGCCGGAAAAAGAAAACGCCACTCGATCCTGCTCTAGGTTCCTAAGCAAAGGAGGCAAAAGATCTTTTTCCTTAGGACTAGGGACATACTTAGATGCTTCTTTTTCGATCGGAGGTCCGCCCGGATAAGGCAAAGACAATAGGCCGGCCACCTTATCGAATGCCTCTCCCAAAGCGTCGTCCATCGTATCTCCCACCACTTCCATTTTGCCGAAATGTGGGATCTTAAAGATTGCGGAATTCCCGCCGGAAAGAAGTAAACCTAACACCGGAAAGACGGGCTCCACTCCTTCTAAATGTAATACCGCGAAGTGAGCCTGCAAATGACAAAGGGGAACGATAGGCGTTCCGTACACCGCGTGGATGGACCTAGCTAATTGTGCCCCGATCATAAGGGAACCTGTCAAACCGGGAGATCTAGTCACGGCAACGTAGTCCAGATCGGAAAGTTTCAGTCCGGATTCTTCCAAAACTTCCGAAAGTAAAGGATTGATCTTTTCCAGATGAGCGCGAGACGCGATCTCCGGAACAATACCTCGAAAAGGTTTATGCAGATCTATCTGACTGAAAATTTTAAGGGAAAGTAATTCTTTCCCGTTTTTTACGATAGCAAGACTAGTTTCATCGCAGCTAGTCTCTATTCCAAGACCGATCATAGTTTTAAGATTTGGAAGAAAGTAGATCCACCGCTTTTTTCAATTGTGGATCCAATTCCAAATCGGTCATAGTTCTGTCTTTTTCCGCTTGGGTTTTATTTTTATAAACCGCTTTTGCGACATCTGAACTGAGTTTGATCCCATGCTCTTTCAGTGCCTTTTCGAAATTTACGAAATTCTGCTCACTATAATCCGGATATTTGGAAACAAGTTGATCGAGTAACTTTTTCTCGCTCATTTTTCTGAGATAAAAACGATCGTCTTCGTTCGGTTCTATTCCTTTTACAGTCACATCGGGCTGTATTCCTTTTCCATGAAGAGATTTACCGGAAGGAGTATAATATTTTTGGACAGTGAGCTTTACGGCCATTCCGAAAGAAAGCGGATACACGATCTGAACGGAACCTTTTCCAAAAGACGTAACCCCTACAATTTTTCCTCTTTTATGGTCCTGGATGGCTCCCGCAAAAATTTCGGATGCGGAAGCGGAACCTTCGTTGATTAAAACGACCAAAGGTATGGAAGTATATTTGTCTCCCTTGTTTGTGGACTTGGAAACGTCGGCAAGTTCCCCTCCTCTTCCTTTCACGGAAACTATATCCAATCCTTCCGGAAGAAAAATATCGGACAATGCAACAGATAAGGGCAATAAACCCCCAGGGTTCATTCTCAGGTCGACGATCAGTCCTTCCGATTTTTTATCCGCGAGAGACTTTAGATGTTTTTTAAATTCTTCTAATGTGTTTTCTCCCATAAATTGGTTCAAACGGAGATAACCCACTTTTTCCTTTTCAAAAAAGAAAGAACGAACATAACGTATTTTAATATTTTCGCGTACTAAAGTGAATTGTAAAGGTTCTTTGATATTTTTCCTTTCCACCTTGATACTTACGGAACTTCCCGGCTTTCCACGCATGAGTCTGATCCCTTCTGCATAGCCCAAATTTGCCGTACTTTTTCCGTCTATCTCGATGATCCTATCTTGAGGCAAGATCCCTGCTTTCATTGCAGGAGTGTCTTCGATAGGAGAGACTACTACAATAGCTCCGTCGGTATAAGCCACTTCCATTCCGACTCCACCGAAAGATCCGCGAGTTTCTTCCCGCATCTGTCTGTATTCTTCTTCTTCCAAAAAAGTAGAATGAGGATCTCCCAAAGATCCCAACA
The DNA here is from genome assembly GCF_040833995.1 of Leptospira sp. WS58.C1. Classification (NCBI taxonomy): domain Bacteria; kingdom Pseudomonadati; phylum Spirochaetota; class Leptospiria; order Leptospirales; family Leptospiraceae; genus Leptospira; species Leptospira cinconiae. The sequence continues at coordinate 896,730 of NZ_CP162137.1, read as the reverse complement.
TTCCTTTGATCGCACCTAAGAACGCTTTTTCCTCATCTACGGTTTCCACATAACCGTTTTGCATGAGTCCGAAAACTTCATGGAATAATTGCAGGTATTTTTCGGCGGTTTCGGAAACCGCTTTTGCTTGTACCGGTCGGAATACGAGTGTGGTAAATAGGATCAGAACCAAACCGGCCCAGGCGAATCTTTCCTTATTCTTCATTTTTGCCGACCAATGCGAAGTATGTCTTCGGATATTTGATTCGAATTTGTTCCATTACGGAATCCTTATCTAGTTGATATCTCTCGCAGGCAGCTTCCAAAATTTCGGGATCCTTTCGAATGGATTGTTCGGAGGTGTAATTCAATCTTTCCGCAAGGCGGGCCTCGGTCAGATATTCAAGTACAAGTTTTAAGTCCCTGTCACCGATCTCTTTTTTTCGGGAGGCACAATCGAATAATAGAAATAAAAGGAAGAAGGCCGCGAATACGCGGAAAAAGGAAAGATAGTTCACTCTTTCAAAATCTTTCCTCTCTCAAGGGCTAATGTCAACTCCGAAATCCGAAGTGTTGGTCAATAGGTACGATAAAGACCGATCAACTTTCCTACGATGGTTACTTTCTTACTACGAATGGGTTTGTATTTTGGATTTCTAGCTTCCAGACGAATATGATCCGCTTCTTTAAAATAAACTTTTAAAGTCGCCTCGTCCTCGATCAGCGCCACTACGATCTCCCCATTTCTGGCTATATCCTTTTTCTGGATAATTGCCACGTCTCCGTCGTTGATCCCGGCTTCTATCATGGAATCCCCTTGTACTTTCAAAGCGAACGTAATCCCTTTGGAGGCCATCTCTTCCGGAACTGGGATATACGCTTCGATATTTTCTTCGGCCAGGATGGGGAGTCCGGCGGCTACTCTACCTAAGAGCGGGATACTTGGGGTAGGAACCGGTAAACTTTCGAATGGACTTTGGCGGGTAAGCTCTATAGCTCTGGATTGATTTTTGGAGGTCTTGAGGTATCCTTTTTTCTCGATGGCTTTCAGGTGATCGTAAGCGCCTTTTGCAGTGATCCCAAACTCATCTCCAATCTCTCGGATCGTCGGTGGAAAGCCCCTTTCTTTGATCACATTGGTAATAAAATGTAAAACTGCGAGTTGCTTTTCCGTTAGATCTTTCATGCTTAACAAGTTATTAGTGAATAAATGTTGTGCAAGTACTTTTTTGGTAACAGATCTAAAACTTCATAAATTCGCTTTTGAGCACGAATGAACCTTTCGAAACGACTTCGGCGCCGTCCGGAAGTCCACCTAAGATGATAATATCGTCTTCTATCGTGTCCCCTACAACTACGCTAACCGCTTCGAAATTACCTTCTCCACGAGGAATGAATACGAAAAATTTTCCTTCTATCTCATGGACAGCTTCTAGAGGGATCATCTTACGTTTTCCGCCTCCGGTGCTTACCACAAGGCCGGCTACTTTTGCGGTAACCGTTTGACCAGGCTTTAATTTATTTCCTTTATTGGAGACCATGATCCTGAGTTTCGCAGTACGTTTTACGCTATCCAAAACCGTTCCTACGTAAGCCACTTTCCCTAGTATCTGAACACTGCTGTGTTCGTCTCCTAGAGGGAAGATGGTAGCCTGAGCGCCTTCTTTCACCCCGCCTAGATCCTTTTCATACACGTCCAGTAAGACCCAAAGATGACTTAAGTTTGCGATCGTAAATAGTTCTTCGTTACGAGTCACCTGTTGCCCTAGGATGGCTTTTCTTTCCGTAACTTCTCCGTTGATAGGACTTCTCAGGATCAAGTTGGAAGAAACATAGATCCCTCTTTCGATTCCTTCTATTTCGGAAGGGGTCAGACCGTAATTGTCCAGTTTTATACGAGTGGTCTCCACTTCCGTTTTTGCGGTTTTATATTGCATGGTGGCGAACTCGTATTCTTTTGCAGAAGTAACTTTCATTTCAAAAAGTTCCTTAGCACGATCCGCTTGCATTTTTAATGCATCCAAGGAAGCCCTTGCTTTAACGTAAGCGGCTTCCACTTCTCCCAATTGGATGGAGGAAAGAATCGCCAAAGGTGATCCTTGGCTCACTCGATCTCCTTCTTTGACTAAAACTTTTTTGATCCTGGCTTCGACCTGAGAGCCAACCTTTGCCATACTTTCCGGATCGTAAGTAATCCTACCGGGCAATGCCAGTTCTTCGAATTGAGAGACTTCTTTTAAACCGACGTAAGTGAGAGGATGTCTTCGTAATACGTCTTCCGGGACCGTGAATATACTTTTGTTCTCTTCCGTGATCTTTTTTTCGGGTTTCTTTTTGGTAAAGTATTTGAACCCGAAAAATACGATCGTGATCCCCAAGGCTAAAACGATCAGAACTTTATATTTTTGGAATAATAGTTTCATTTTCATTCTCCCTTCGCCTTGTTTGCAGAAGAAATTTCCGCGATTTTTCCGGTTGCGGCCTTGTAGTTTTCCACCGCGTTAAAATATAAATACAATAAATCGTAATATTCCCTAAGGATAGTGAGGTAATTTTTTTCCGCTTGGAGGAAGGTTACTTGATCGGAGGCGCCGCGGACATATGCTATTCTGGACTTCTCTTCCAATTGTTTGTTCTTTTGGAGCAAGTTGATCCTTTCGTATTTGGTTAAAAGTTCCTCTCTCGCCAAGAGTTCTTTTTTTGCGGCTTCTATCTCGGCGATTACTTCCCTTTTTTTTGCGTCCAGGGCCAATTCGAATTTTCTATATTCTTCTTTTGCGGAATATACTTTTCCTTGACCTCTATCATTTAAGGGAATAGGTATGGAAGCGAATACTCCTCCATAATTTTCCCCACCTTTGACTCTCCATTCTCCGCCTAATTGCAACCAGCCGAAGGACTCCCTTCTTTGCAATTCTATATTCATCTTCTTCTCTTGGAGTCTTTGTTCCAAGGCGCTTACGTCAGGGCGTTCTATGGAAGGAAAGTCCTCTTTTAAATGAAGTCCCATTTCTTCCAATGGTCTGAATTTCATGGAATCCACTTTGAATGCGAATACACCTTCTTCTTCCGATAAACCGGTGAGAATGCGTAAGTCTTTTTCGATAACTTGTCTGCGAACGATCGCATCACGGTAGAATTTTTCTACCTGTATCCTTTCCAACTCCAAACGTTCGAATTCCAAAGGAGAGATATCCCCTTTCTGTACTCTAAACTTTGTGAGTTCCAAAAGATCGCTGTAATTTTCGTAGAATTCCTTGTTGGTGTCCACTAAAAGGGTGAGAAATACGAATGCCCAATAATTTTGGCGGAGTCTCATTCGGAAAATACGGTCGAAATTCCTGAAATCCTGGATGGATGCTTCGAATGATTTTTTGGCCACTCTGGTCCTAAGAGGTACGACCCCATACACGTCCACTTCTTGGTACATTCCGGGTGCGGTCTCAGGACTTCCCCCCTGGGAGTTAGGAGTTCCTCCGATGAACTGTTGCTGGAATTGAATGACCGGATTTCGATATAAGGAAGCGGTGATCACCCGTCCTCTTTCGATCCCCATATTTTGTTTTTCGGATAAATACAGAGGGTTATTGGAAATCGCATATTCAGTCAAACGATCCACATCCCAATCTATGACCTTTCCGGAATTCGGGGCCGCACTTGTCGAGGTGCTGGCCGTATCGGTAGTTTGGTTGGATTTATAGATTGAACTTCCCTTTTTATCTTCGCTAGTCGTTTCAAAAGGGATCGTTTCCGGAAAGACCAGGGTCCCGAAGGGGAATAAGAACGCGGACGCTGCAAAAATAGAAAGAAGGATCCAACTTCTGTTTTTTTTATCGGAAGTTTTATCGAGTATATCTTGTTCGTGTTCCGATTGGAAGTCTCGCATCCTCTTTCCTTATGGCTATTTCAATATCACGCCCTGGTACCGCAAGTCCGTTTGCCTTTTTAGAAGATTTCATTTTAAAAAAGCCGGAATAAATACCATTTTCCGTCCTGCTTTATAAAATACGGATTGATGAGCTCTCTTTCTAATTTTTGGTTCTCTTTAAACTTGAGTTTCAACTCGCAAGCACTCTTGCTCTCGTAATAAAAATCGACCTCTATTCCTTCGGAAGAAAGTAACAGATCCCTAACTGTTCTTACTTCTTTCGAGTTCTTCTGTTTTTCTAATAGTTCTCTATCGAAGAAGTATATGCGAAAATAATTATCTGGAGTAGAAAGCTCTTGGATAAGTTGTTCTCTGGTCCGATTCCCTTTTATGTCCAGAAAGATCCCTTCTTTTCCCGATACGATCTCCGGTAAAAAATCCAAGTCTCTTGCGATCGTTCCTGAAACAAGACGTTTTATCAATTTCAGGATCTCTTCCGTATCCTTGGAATGTTCTCCGGTATGTCCTGCTAAAAAAACTTTTCCTTTGACGATATTGGGAGGGATTTCCGGACTTCGCTTAGCAGAAAGAGCAAATTCCCCTCCTGTCGCGCAAGAAATTTGTAATAAGATTAGAAGTAATAGTCCTCTGAACAAAACGGATCCGTTGAAAGATGGATGGAACATTATTGAGACCCGTAATAAGACCGAAGGTTCCGTTAACCTTGGGATTTAAGCGCCTTTTTTAAAAGTTCTTCTAAGTCTTTTCCGTAGAGTACGGAGAGTCTGGACGGATTATCGGCTAAAAACCTGCGGGCACCTTCCGTAAAATCCGCATCACCGACAACAAAGGCCTTGTCCAGGCCGAGATCTTTTACCTGGCCTAAAGTATCCCTTAAGAATATATCCGAAATTTTAGCGTCCTTCCATTTCCTGAATTTAAAAAGAGCTCTCGTTTCCTTATCCGTTTTATTTAGGCCTTGGAAATTAACCCCATCCCCTTCTTTGTTTGGGATCTCCCGACTCACGGTGTAATTCAATGCGAGCACAACTTTTACGCATAGATTTTTGAAATCCACACCCTTTAAGGATCTGTAATGATCCATGGCGCTGATCCCGATCTTGTTTACGTCGATTACGATCTTATTTCCTTCTTCGTCTATGATCCCTTTGATATGGAAGGACTTGGAAGATTTTAAACCCGAGATCTCATAATAACGTTCCACTGGAAATAGTTCCGTGAATAATTTTCCAAGCTCTTGATCCGGACTGAATCCGCTCTTGGAAACCTTACCAAGTTCCAATCTTTTGGTTTCTACTTGGTACTTATAATTTGCGAGCTCTATGATCCGATCGTCGTCCACTCTTTCGGATTCCGCTTCGATCAGATACTCGCTAGCGTCTTCCAATCTCCCCATCTTAACAGCCACAAGGGAGAAATGGAAATCGGAGTCTATCATCTCCTGTTTCCATCCGTTATTCCTTGCGATTTCCATACAAAGTCGGGCGTGCTTTAATGCCTCGTTCCAATTCTCTTTTAGTATGAATTCCAACATGATAAATTGGAATAATGTGTAACGAACATACTCGTCTGTGACAACATCAACTACAGAGTTTGCTACACGGATTGCCTCGTCATGTTCTCCCGCTCTGGACAGAGAGATAGCGTATAAAAATCCCCCTACGGAAGACGTTGGATCCTCTTCGTATGCTTTTTGGAAATACGTCCTTGGATCTCCTTTTCGTAAGATCCCTGCAACCACTCCCTTTGCTAAGAGTAAGGCAGGCATTTTGATCTTCTCATCCGGGATCCTGGAAAGAAATTTATCTGCGATCCCGAATTCTTTTTGGCCGATCGCCATAAAGCCGATCCGGATACAAGCTTCTAAATTATCCGGGTCTACGGAAAGAGTATCCGAATAATGGAATACGGCCTCTTCAAATAGATCTTGTTGGTAATATATATCAGCGATCCGATTGGAAACCGCTACCTCCGAAATTTCCTTATCGAAGTTCCCGATCTTTTTGATCTTATCGAGATGTTTCGCTTCGTTATTATAATCGCCCTCCATGGCGTAAATTTTCGCCATGATAAAATGGGCCCTGGTGTTAGATGGATTGGAATCAAGAATGTCTCGGATGAGGATCCGAGAGTCGACGTAATTTCCCATAGCCGCCAAAGCCAGAGCTTTCTCAAACGAATCCTTTTTGGACTGAATGAGAAACGAACCTGCCGCGACGATCAGGATGATTCCAGCTGCTACGAGAATTACAAAGATCATTTTTCGGAATTTCTGCTATTAACTAAATAAATGTTGGATAAAATCAAACGTTTTCAATATCCTGCTCCCGATGGGAAGAATCACTTACCTGAGGTTTGCATTTTCCCTCTTCCTCCGGGACTCGATCACCAGCTTTTTGCACGTCGTATTCTCGACGTTTTTTGCCTACGGATTTTTGTTCGGAATTTTCTCCCTTCGTACGGAAAAAAGACCCACGGACGTTTCTAGTATCGATCTATTTCTGAATTCTCCGTACTTGGTTTTATCTCTTTGTGGCCTTGCTTTAATTTTTATGAGCATAGTTCGGGTGATGACTCGTTCCGGGGATAACGGAATTATGATGGCTGTGGGGGGAAACCGCCAAGGGGTTATCCTCCTTCAAACCGTGGAACTCTGGATCATTCATGGGATCGGGTTCTTACTTTCGTTCATTTTAAGCGTTTTTATCCCTATCGGAAAGTCCGAATTAATCTCTCCTTTGGACTATATCACAAGTTTTGGTTCGGAAGCCATTCTAATCGGCGGAGTCAGCGCACTTGTAGCCTATTTATACACCTTGGTTGATCCATACAGATCGATCCGGAGGGGAAAATGATCCTTAGGATTAATAATCTCTCCAGGCAATACGGTTCCACTAAGGCGGTCAATGGGATCTCCTTCGATATCAACCAATCCGACTATGTCGCGATCGTAGGACCTTCCGGTTCCGGAAAGACCACACTACTTTCCATGATCACAGGAATGTTGACCAGTAGTTCCGGAGAGATCTATTTTGATACATTAAAACTTTCCTCCATGACCAAAGGGGAACTTGCTCGATTCAGAGCGAAAAACATAGGATTGATCTTCCAATTTTCGGAACTGGTCTCTCATCTAAGTGTGGAAGAGAATATCCTTCTACCTGCATTACTCGTAGGAAAATTCGAAGAACAGGAATATAGAGAAAAATGTGAGTATCTGATCTCCAGTTTGAATCTTCATACGATACGCAATCAACTTCCAAGTAGTCTTTCCGGCGGTCAGATCCAGATGACGGCGATAGCGAGAGCACTTATCAATGAGCCTGAAATACTTCTTGCGGACGAACCATCCGGCGACTTGGATCCGGAAAACAGCGAATTAGTACGTAAACTTCTCTCAGATTTTAATTCGAGAGGACTCACGATCCTACTCGTGACCCATGATATGAATCTGGCATTCGACGCTAAAACGATCTACGAAATGAGAGAAGGAAGTTTTACCAGAGTCGTTAAATGAGTTCCATCATAGGCGTAGATATCGGCGCCCAAAGTATCAAGGCATGCCTTACCAACGAATTGGGCAAAATAATTTCCCATTCCGATCGAAAGACCGGACCGGAAACGGATTCTAAACTATTTTTATCTACTTTAGAAGAACAGATCTCCGAACTGATCTCCGAATCCAAAGATCCGGTGACAGGGATCGGACTCGGGAGTCCCGGGCCTATAGATAAAGAAAACGGAATATTGATCTCTTCCGCTAATCTTCCCTTATTAAAAAATGTTCCATTAGTCGATTTTTTAAGGAAGAAGTTCAACATTCCCGTATATTACGATAATGACGCAAACTGTGCGGCGCTCGGAGAGTATTGGTTCGGAGAAGGTAAAGCCTCACCGAATCTAATCGTTCTTACCCTTGGAACGGGGCTCGGCGGAGGATGGGTCTTCGAAGGAAAATTGTTCGACGGATATCTTGGAAATTCCATGGAAGTAGGTCATACTACCATCCATCCGGGTGGAGCGCTTTGTGGGTGCGGGCAAAGAGGATGTGCGGAAGCTTATTTTAGTGCGAGCGGATTCTCTTCCAGATTTTTAGAAAAAACAGGATCCAAACTTCCCGATATCGAAACTCTTTTCGACCTGGCTTCCAAAAATCATAAGGAAGCGAATGAGATCTTGGAAGAAGGATTAGAATGTTTGGCGCAACTCATGCGTAATCTGATCCATTTGTTCAATCCCGAACATATCGTATTATCCGGAGGGATAGCCAAGTCCTATCCCTTTTTCGGAAAACGACTTGAAAACAGGGTGAAAGAAATCATATTTCCCATATTCAAAGAATACGTAAAGATTCTTCCGGGAAAATCGGTCACCGGTGCTCTGGGAGCCGCAAGTTTATGTTTGGATAATAGGTCATGACGGATTCGTGCATATTTTGTAGACTGATCAACAAAGAGATCCCTGCTAAGATCGTTTTTGAGGACGAGAATTTATTAGCTTTTCATGATATTGCTCCTCAGGCGCCCGTCCATATCCTGGTCATTCCTAAAAAACATATCGTGGACATCGACAAAACCGGAGCGGAAGACAAAGCGCTTCTGGGAGAAATTTTATTTAGAGCCACCGAGATCGCAAGATCCTTAGGGCTTAATAAGGAAGGTTTCCGGATCGTAAACAATATGGGCTTACTTGGCGGTCAAACGGTTTTCCATCTACATTTCCATATACTGGGTGGAAGACAAATGAAATGGCCTCCAGGTTGATCTGTAGCGAGGATCTATTTTGAAAAAATTATTAGTCGGGTTCGGGATTAGCGCTTTATCTCTGGGTTTTTTATTTTGGAACCTGGATCTTTCCGGTTTTGCTTCCATTTTAGAAAGATGGCAGCCAATCTACTTATTTCCGTTCTTTGTCGCCATTCTTTGGGGATTACTTCTGTTCTCCTGGAGATGGTATTTACTTTTAAACAGAAAAGTCCCGTTTAAGACTGCACTTCTTTCCGCATACATAGGAGTCGGAGCCAACCAATTTTTGCCTGCAAGAGGTGGGGATATATTTCGTCTCTATCTTTGCAAAAAAGGAGAAAATATCGGTTACGGAAGTTTGGTTAGCGGTATTTTTTTAGAAAAGGTGTTGGACTTCTCCTTCATATTTTGCGCTGGCCTTGGCGCCCTTTTTATTTTAGGAGTGAACGGGTCCGAAACAAAGATCCTATTTCCTTTATTAGGAATCTTCGGAATATTTTCCGCGCTTGTTATCGTCCGTTTATTCCATAAACAACTGATTTCCTTGGGAGAATTTTTATTTTCCAGAATCAGGAAGAAGGAATTTTTCTCGGAAAAATTAGCGCCACAGGTCGCTGAACTCGGAAGTTTTTTAACTTTTCGTAATGTTTCCAGTTATGGAGTCTTAACAGCCGGCACATGGCTTTTCGGTTATGCGATCCATTATACTCTTTTGCAATACTTGGTCGGGATCCATTTAAGTCCCTTAGAGACCGTATTTATCATGTTCTGCGGTGCCGTGGGTGTAATGGTACCTTCCGCACCATCCGGAGCCGGAGTGTATCATGCTTCCATCACATCGGGATTCGTTTTATTAGGAAGGGAAAGTTCGGAAGGATTGGTATATGCAACCACCGTTCACCTAGGACAAATGGTCGCACTTGGAATTTTGACGACTATACTTTATGTGTACTGGTCTTTTACCGAAAAGGAAAAGGTCGCCGTTAATTAAGGAATTTCCGGTTGGGCGATCTTACGAAGTCCTTCGCAGCCAGGCACACCTAATTGTTTTGATTTTTCTCTTTGGAACATATCGCAAGTGGATTTTTCTAAAGCCGATACGCAGTTCTCGAATTCTTGGGCCATTTCGGGAGTGGCTTCTTCTCTTTTGGCTTTTCTTTGTTCTCGTGCCTGATCGAAATTTTCCTTAAAAAAAGTAACACAAGCCTCTTGAGATTGTAGAAATGCGGGAAGAGTGTTCCTGTATTTAGGAGGGATCTTTTCTATCTCTTCTTTTCCACATTCGATTACCTTAGAACAAAATGCTAATTGGAACCTAGGTCCTAATTCCATAATTTTCTGTTCGGGAGATTTGGAACAATTCACTAAAGCAAAAACTGCAATCGATAATAACATTATATTTTTTATATATTTCATACGATGACCTCTGGAAATTTTTTATCAATATTAGGATCCCTGGCAGATCCGAAAACCGTTTTTCAAAAACCGCTCGCCGAAAGCCTAATCCTGGTTTGGGAGAATTTCGGACGGAATTTCACAAACAAGCGGAACTTCTACCCATTTTGCCCGTGTATTTCCGGTTTTATGGGAATTTTCTCCCTTTTTTGCGTCCTATATGTTTCGGAATGATTTTTTTATTTCCAAATCTAATCCACCTAGGTAATTTCTAAACCCGCTATTCTATGGATAAATCTAAAAACGGAAAAAACTCCCGAGTAGTCATCACCGGTATCGGAGTCATTCTTCCGAACACTTTTTCGGTGCAGGACTTCTGGACAAATCTTTCGGAGGGAAGATCCCAACTGGATTTTATCACTCGTTTTCCTACCGAAGATTTCCCGATCAAGGTCGCAGGAGAAATGAATACTTTCGACTGGAAAAAACATCTGCCGGACTTGAGCGATAAATATTCCAAAAATTATAATACGGAAACTCTCGCACTCATGGCAGCTATGGAAGAAGCCAATAAGGATGCTGGTATAGCTAAAGGAGACTTGCATCCAAGTAGAGTCGGTTTTATAGATTCTTCATCCAGAGCTTCTATGGCTTGGTGGGATTTTGCTTGGAGAAAATATTTGGAAGAAAAGGATGATAACGTGTTCGATCGTTATTCCGTTCTTACTTCCATGGCTTCCAATCCTACGAACTTAACCGCAATTAACGCGAATATCCAAGGTTTCGTGACAACGGTTTCCGCAGCTTGTGTGGGCGGGCATCATGCGATCAGTTTATGTTACCAGGCGATCCGTAAAGGTAGAGCGGAAGTAATGTATGCAGGCGGTCACGAATTTCCTCTTCTCAAACCTTTAATGATGATGTATTCCGACCCAATGAGTCGGGTCATGTCTTTGGAAAAGGATAATCCCAAAAAAGGGATACGGCCTTATGATAAGAACAGAGACGGGTTCTTATTGGGGGAAGGTGCAGTCGTTCTTGTCATGGAAAGATTGGACAGAGCATTACAAAGAGGCGCCAAAATCTATTCGGAAGTTTTAGGAACTTACAGTTATAATGAAGCGGACCACGCGATGAGAATGGACTTAACCGGTAAAAAGGCCACAACCGGTCTTAGACATCTCATGAAGATCAGCGGACTTCGTTTGGGAGATATCGATTATTTTTGCGGGCATGGAACCGCCACGCATAATAACGATTTAGCGGAGAGTCGAGCGATCGGTCATCTCTATGAGGGTCGGCCCAAATTTCATTGGGCTCCCGTCGGTTCAATTAAACCTATATTCGGTCATACATTCGGAGCGGCGGGAATTATCAATGTAGCTGCAACTTCTCTTATGTTGAAAAATCAGATACTCTGTCCAACCATCAACCTGGAAAATCCGGATCCCGAATGCGATCACGATCATATCGCAGAAGGAGCCAGAAAGGCGAAAATCAGATATGCGATTTCCATGGCGTTTGCAATCGGAAGCCAATCTTCATTCGTAAGTTTGGCGGCGCCGGAATTTTGAGGGGTATATGCAATTATCAAAACAATATAATGTTCTTAAAAGGACCGGAGTCGCTCTCCTTTATAAGGGACCTTTTTCGGAGACCACCATTTCTTCCTTAAACGATCTTCTAAAGGAAAAGTTAGAAGGGGAAAAGAAGAAGAATCGTATCCTCACCGTGTTCGTGGAAATGGCCCAGAACGTTGCTCATTATTCCATAGAAAGGGACGAAAAAAGCGGGATCGGGATCTTAGTATTAAGAAGAAAGGCGCATAATTGGGAACTCAATTGTGGGAATGCGATATCCCGAGAGCAGGCCGAGTTCTTAAAAAGTAAATTGGAAGAGACTAAAAAACTTTCTCAAGAAGAACTCAAACAAAGATACAACGAACAGATCCGTTCCGATAGGCCCGAAAAAAGTAAGGGCGCAGGTTTAGGATTTTTTGAGATCGCAAGAAAATCGGATATGCCCTTGGTATACCAATTCGAGGAGGCGGACAACGGGGACCTATTCTTCCGATTGACCGCCCGATTTCTGTTAGAAGGCGCCTATTCTTCCAATCTTTAAAAGTTGAGAAGCCGCCATTACCGACATAGAATTACATAAATCTAAGAGCGTATCGTAAAAACATTTTAATTTTTCTTAGAGTGAATTTTTGCCTTCCCCTTCGCCTGCACTTCCTGTGCAAACCTCCGGGGCGCTTCGCCATCCTGGCTTCGCTCTCAGGCAAAAAATCCACTCTAAGAAATTGTTTTATAAGATTTCTTGGAATAAGCTTTTAAATTTATGTAATCAAACTGAATCGATCTTGATGATCACAATCGTGTGATTGTCCCTGGTCAGTCTGAGGTTGGCTTCTTCCGACAGTATCCTGCAGGTTTCTCTAAGATCCTCGTGTTCTCTCAGGATCTTTTCTATCTGGTCTATATTCAGGACTTCCGTGAGACCATCGGTGCAGATCAATATAAAATCTCCCGGAGATAATTTTCCCGAATAGTCGAATGTATCCACTTCTATACTTTTAGTTCCGCCGCCGATACAACTAGTTAAAAGATTTCTTCCGTAACTGGTTCCCAACTCTTCTCCGATATTATGATCTACCGTTACCTTGCTAAGTCCGTTCTTCGTAAAATGATAAAGGCGACTGTCGCCTACGTTGAAGATCCAGGACTTTCTTCTTCCCAAAAGACAACCGACTAGAGTGGTCCCCATCTTCGGTTTTCCAATGGATTCACCGTAGGCGTTTACTTCGTTATTAATTTTTCGGATCAGGTTTTTCCAGCCGGAGGAAGGTAATTCTTCGATAGGACGGATCGCTTTTTCCATCCATGCAAGTTTTTCTAATGCAACTCGACTTGCGATCTCCCCAGCCTCGTGTCCGCCGAGGCCATCCGCCAATGCAAAAAGTCCGGAAGATTCTTCCGTGTCTAATGTTCGGACTGTTTCCGATTCTCCGTGAGTTTGGCCGCATACCAAACTATCTACGGTTAAAAAAGAATCCTCGTTATGAGAACGAAAGTTTCCTTTATCCGTAATTGCGTAATACCGGAGTTTCATATAATTTTCGAAACGGAATTACGCAATGTTGACTCATCCAAACTTTCCTACAAGAAAAAAGATTACGTTTTCTAGATGAGAAAATAACGAAATTTTGATGGATTCCTGTGAAAAATCTTTCCTTTTTACTTTGCAGTATAGCCGCCATCCACCGGAAGCGCCACACCGGTAATAAAGGAAGCCTCGTCGGAACATAACCAAACCGCCGCTTTAGCGACTTCTCCCGGTTCGGAAAGCCGATTGACCGGATGTAATCTGGTGATTTTTTTCTCCGCTTCTTTCGGATCGGAAGAAGACTGAAATAATCCCTCCAACATTTCCGTTCGGATAAATCCGGGACATACTGCGTTCACTCTGATCTTTTTTTCCGCGTATTCTAATGCAGCTGATTTTGTAAGTCCGACTACTCCGTGTTTTGCCGCGGAATAAGGAGCCACTTTCCAATCTGCACCGACTAACCCCGCGATAGAAGATACGTTAACGATAGAACCTCCCCCTCTTTTTAAAAGAAGTTCTATTTCATGTTTCATACAAAGCCAGGTGCCTTTTAAATCCACTGCGATCACTTTGTCCCAAACTTTCTCGGGATATTGGTGAAGATCGCTAGCGAGTCCTCCCACTGCGGCGTTATTCACTGCGTAGTCCAGGCCTCCGAATTCGGACTCGACTTTTTGTACCAATTCTTTTACTTGAGAATCGTCCGACACATCGCATCGAAAGAATTTTACCTTTCCACCCAGTTTGGAAATTTCTTCTTCCGTTTTTTTTCCTTCTTCTTCTCTTCTTCCGCAGAATAGAACTTTCGCACCTCTGGAAACGAATTCGTGTACGATTGCTTTTCCGATCCCTGCGTTCCCGCCTGTGACTAATGCGACCTTATCTTTCATCGGATCTTTCTAGTTTCTCCGGTCCTGACTTTGTTCAGATATTTTTTAAGATGAGAATTGATCGTCTGAAGATCATCCAGTTCTTGAGAAGGATCCACTTTTCCAAGATCCGCAACTAAGATCAGAAGATATCTCAGCTCTTCCAAATGTACTTTCGCTCTTAGGATATTTTTTACTTTTTCGGCGCGGATCCGGGTTCCCCAGGCTCCTGCGATCCTGACAGGCAATAAGGAAGAAATGGATCTGATATGTTCCAAAAGGCTAGGTTCCACTTTACCTTTCCAGGTTTCACAAAGTTCGTATAAATGAAGAAGGAACACATGTGCCAAATTCCAAACTTCCAATTTACGAAATCCGAAAACAAATCCGTCGGGTCCTACGGCACTCGAGATCTCTTTTCCGATCTCTGGACTTTGCATCTTGATGTATTTGCCTGTATCGAATTTCTTTTTGAATTCGGAAGGGACAGGAACTACTTTTCTTTGTTTATAATCGAAGAATAAAACTCTGATCTTTACGAGGGATACCTTCTCCGCTCGATTCCTTTTGGAAAGCCGGAAGTATAGATCGAAAGACTTCTCCCCGAAATTATCCAAGGAAACGTCTATAATCACTTTATCCTTATATAATAATTCTCCTTGGTATTGTATGGAAGCATTCGCGAATATGATACTATTTCCATGTATATCGGTTACGGAATAACCCAGGTATTGGAAGAATTGAAGGTGAGCTTCCATTACAAGATCCAAAACGCTTGCGAAAGAAACGTGTATGTCCAAACTCAGATCGATCTTACGGATCGGTATCTCCGTCGAAAAATAATATTCCGTAGGAAACTCGGCTTCCGTCTGAGAAGTTTGGACCTTGGAATTCATACTTCGAATTTCGCCCTAAATGCGGACGGGATCTCCAAGGTTTTTTTAGAAACATAGTCGTAAAAGACTAGAGAAATTTTCGCAAGTCCCACTTCTTCTTTGGAAACTTTTTGAGAAGCGGAGATATGTAACTCGCAGGACTTCTTCCCTAAATTAAAAACTCCTGCGGAAAATTCCAGGACGTCCCCTGCTTTCGCTTCGGACTTATATTCCACTTCCATTTTTGGGATGATGATATTGGCCCCTGCAATATTTGCCTTAGACCAGGAGTACGCTTCTAAGAAAGTATCGAACACTTCGTTCACAAGCGGGATAAAGGTTTCGTAGGTTAGGTGAGAAACAAAAAGTCCGCCTACTACTGTGGCGCTCCTGGTATCGGATCTGCGGACAACAAGTTCTGTCTTAAAAGTAGAAGACTCTTGATTCGTGGATTGAGACATCTGATTTTTTTTCTCGAAGGGTTCTATCTTAGTATCGGAGTCTGGAAATCCGATCTTAAAGCCTGGGAACCTGGATCAGAATGGATTGGAGGGATGTTCTGAAATTTTTTATACCGAAGTCTGGTAAAAAAGAGAGGCCTAATCCCTCTTATTTAGTAAACACTCGCATTAAACGATGTTAGTCTTTCTTTGCGAAATATCAGTGGATTTAAGCTCACGATTTGACAGTATTTTCACACATATTTCGTATGAATTCGGCCTTTTTTCCGTCAAAAATTTAACCTTTGGTGAAAAAGCTCTTTGTCCGGGCTTTTTTGCAAAATAAACGAATGCCACAAGAATCGAAACATCAGACTACTCAGATTCTTTCCGATCCTGACTCCCTTGTACGGGAATTCGTCAAACCTGGCATGTACATACATTTGGCCACTACCATGTCTAGGCCGAATGCACTTATCTATTCTCTCTCCAGAGTTTTTGACGGAACAAATCCCGAGTTTACCGTAAGCGTGGCCGGTATTCATTCTAGCGCTCATTGTCTCGCTCTTTCCGGCATTGTAAAAAAGATGATCACCGGTTTTGCCGGAGATAATTATCCTAAGCCAAGTCCGAACGGATTATATAAGGACTTAATGAGAGGAAAACCATTCGAGTTGGAACTTTGGTCCCTTCTTAGCTTGGTGCAAAGATTGATGGCAGGGGCCATGAAACTTCCGGGCTTTGTTTCGAACTCTTTAGTAGGGTCTGACCTAATTACGGACAAGTTAGGAAAGACTGCATTCTTATACCATAAACCAACCGACGGAAATCCTTTCGGAGAAGCTGCAAGCCCTCATCTAGATTCCGAAAGTAGAGGAACAAAAGAAAAGGACATGGTGGTCCTTCTTCCGCTCTACCCCGAAATCACATTGGTCCACGGCATAGTTGCGGATGAAGACGGAAATATCGTTCTCTCACAACCTGGGGGAGAAGGAGCATGGGGTGCGCTTGCCGCCACAAAAGGTGTGATCGCTACAGTGGAAAAGATCGTACCAAGAGGAACCTTGCCTCCCGAACTAGTGCATATACCCGGCACGAAAGTTTTAGGGATCGCTCCCGCAAGATTCGGGGCTCATCCTCAATCCTTGCGAGTCCAAGGTTTTCCTGAGATCCCGGCATTCGAAGGTGTGGAATCCTATCTGGACGATTACGAATTCCAAATGGAGGCCAATAAAGCGGCAGGCATTCCCGCTAAGGCCGAAAAATGGTATAAAGAAAACGTAATGCTAGTAGGAGGTCATGAGGAATACCTGGAACTAATGGGAGAAGTCAGGCTTAGACGTTTAAAAATGACTCCTCCGGAACATTCTTTATCCTCTCCGGAAGATCCGAAAACGGTAAATGATTCGGAACAGATGATCATTCTTGCCGCAAGGGCAATCATAGAGAAGGTCAAAACAAAAGGATACAAAACAATTCTCGCAGGAATTGGAGCCGCACATATCGCCGCCTGGACAGCGGCCAAACTTCTGGAAAAAGAAGGGATCCATATCAAAATCGTCGCAGAGCTCGGATTTTATGGAATGAAACCTTTTGCGGGTGATGTGTTTCTTTTCAGCCAACTTCATACACACCAATGTTCTATGCTCTCGGATATAGTAAGTATATTGGGAACCATCGTACCTGACGATTGTTTGGGAGTGATCGGGGCTGCCGAAGTGGACTGGTTCGGAAATATCAACTCCGTCCTAGATGGAAAGGGGAACTTTTTAGTAGGGTCCGGAGGAGCAAACGATATTGTTTCCACAGCGGATACCATCGTTGTAGCGAAGGCAAACCGTTTCCGTTTCGTACGAAAAGTAAAACATATCACTTCTCCCGGAGACAGGGTGATAGAAGCAGTATGTCAATACGGTAGATTCCAAAGGTCTCCTTTTTCGGATCACCCTTTCGAATTGAGCTCCTGGCTTGCTCCCGCCTCCGACGACGAGATGGAACCGGAAGAAGCTGTTCTAAGATATACACTTTGGCTTCCTCCTGACGAGGACCTTCCCATTGCCCAAGAACCGGCAATCAATTCGGATGAATTGACGGCACTCAGAGAATTGGATCCGGAAAGAATTTATACGGAACAGTTTATGGTGTATACCCGTTTGCCTTAAGTATGATAAAGATGAAGCAAAAGATTGGAATTATGACTGGAAATTTATTATGGACCAAAGGAGTATTGATCCATGGCGAATTCTAAAAACCTAGTTTCGAACGGAGTTCGAATTACCGGGATCGGGCATTATCTCCCGGAAAGGATCGTTACCAACGAAGAAATTCGTCCTAGATTAAAATATCCTGAAATGCATCCTGCCGAAAAAGCGGTCATCGGAAATATAGGTGTAACGGAAAGAAGAAGGGCGAATGAAAAAGAGACCGCCCAGTTCATGGCCGCGGAAACCTCCAAAATGATCCTGAAAGATGCCGGCAAAAAAGCGGAGGATGTGGACTTATTCATTCTAGCAAACTGGACGGACCGCCTCTATCTTCCCGACCTAGCTCCCCAGGCTTCTAAACTTGCGGGAACTTCCAACTCATTGGCATTCGATATATGTACGGCCTGTACCGGCTTTGTGCACGGAGTACAAATGGCATCCGCTTTCTTAAGCAGCGGTAAATTTAAGAACGCACTCGTCATCGGCAGTGAAAGATTTTCTGTCAGAACCAAAATGAACGGTTATGGAGAATTCACAGCAGGTGATGCGGCGGCCGGAGTTCTTTTGGAATACACCGGAAATACAGAATTCGGGATCATAGATTCCTTCTTAAAGGATGACGGAGATCTTTCCAATATCATTGAGATCGGACCAGGACCGAATTTTTATATAAAAAGTTATCCGGAACTTGTAACCAATGCTGCGGATCTTACACTTTCATCCATGGATGATCTATTAAAAAAGAACGGTATAACCTTGGAAGATATAGACTGGGTCATCCCTCATCCGGGAACGGACGTAGTCGTGCAGGATGTACTGAACAGAACAAAATTCCCAAGAGAAAAAATACTTCTGAATTTTGAAAGAGTGGGAAATACTTCGGCTGCATCCATTCCGATCGCATTATCCGAATTTTATTATAAAGGGATCGTCAAAAAAGGTGATTTAATCCTTTCCCCTGCAGTTGGAGCCGGATTTTATTGGGGCGGACTTTTGTATCGTCTCTGAAAATTCGATATTTAGAATAATATATTAGGGTCTGTCCCGAAAGGTCCAGGCTCCCGAAGAACAAGACCGAATTTTATCGAATGCCTTGGTCTTCGGAATGGACTATAAAAATAAAGGTGAAGTAGAAGGATGATCGTAACTGGGTTCGAACTAAAAGAAAGACTGAATGCCGAATCTGCGTCCGAAGTTTATAAAGCTGTCCGCAAAGAGGACAGTAAGTCCGTTATCATCAAATTTCTTCCGGTATTGGATGAATTACATCCATCGGTGGTCAATCTTAGGAACGAATTCGAGATCCTGAATTTACTTTCCTCCGGTTATTTTGTTAAACCTATCAAGTTCGAAAAACTCCAAGACGGATTCGCACTTTTTATGGACTTCGTGCCTGGAGGTTCTTTAAAGGATTTTATCTCCAAAAAGCCGATGACTCTTTCGGATTTTTTCCCGATCGCCATCCAACTCGCGGAAAGATTAAGCGAGATACATTCCAAAAAGATCATACACAAGGACTTAAAACCTGAGAATATAATATTCAATAAGGATGAAAAACAGATCCGGATCATAGATTTCGGAATTTCCACCAGACTGAATAAGGAGGAAACTTCTTGGTCCGCTCCGAATATCCTAGAAGGTTCCATCCACTATGTTTCTCCGGAGCAAACCGGAAGAATGAACCGTTCGGTAGATTACAGAAGTGATTTTTATTCTTTGGGGATCACTTACTACGAGATGCTTCTTGGAAAGTTACCGTTCGACGGAGACGATCTTCTACAATTAGTACATTCCCATTTGGCAAAAATCCCCGCTTCTCCGAAAGAAGTAAGATCCGAAATCCCTACCGTACTTTCAGAGATCGTAATGAAACTTCTAGCAAAAAATGCGGAAGATAGATACCAGACGGCAAGGGGACTCCAGGGAGATCTGGAAAAAGCATACGCTCTCTGGAAAGAAAAAACAGACTTCCCTCCTTTCCCTCTCGCCCAAACGGATTTCTCCACGGAATTCAAGATCCCTCAGAAACTATACGGAAGGGATGAGTATATTAAAACTCTTTTGGAAGAATTCAAATCCGTTGCCACAAACGGAAGATCCAGAATGGTTTTGATCGGAGGTTACTCCGGTGTGGGAAAATCCTCACTTGTTAAGGAAATCAATAAACCTCTCACCGAATCCAAAGGTTATTTCATCTCGGGTAAGTTCGACCAGTACAATCGGAACCTCCCCTTCTCCGCCATCATCCAAGTGTTCTCCAGTTTGGTGGAATTGATCCTGACCGAATCTCCGGAAAGGATCGAGGCATGGAAGAGTAAGATCAAAAAAGCGGTAGGCGCCAACGGAAAAGTGGTCACGGACGTGATCCCGGAATTGGAGATCATTATAGGTAAACAGGATCCTGTTCCGGAACTTGGACCTCAAGAGAACGCAAACCGTTTTTACATAGTATTCCAAAACTTCATTAAGGTTTTTGCAAGTCCCGACCATCCTCTTGCAATTTTCCTGGACGATATGCAATGGGCGGATACCGCTTCCTTAGAACTTCTCAAAAATCTGATGGAAGACGTAACCGTAAATTACCTTTTCATCATATTAGCATACAGGGACAACGAAGTGGATTCTTCCCATCCTTTCCAAGTATTGCTGGATACGCTGGAAAAGGAAGGATTGGATCCTTATAAGATCGTACTCCAACCTTTGGCATTAAAGGACGTAAGACAATTACTCTCGGACAGCCTTTATACTTCGGAAGATAAAACCTCCGAATTTGCGGAAATCGTACATTCCAAAACCGGAGGAAACCCATTCTTTATCGGGGAACTTCTGAAACAACTCGCCAAGGAAGACTCGGTCTATTTCGATCATGGTTCCGGAAAACCGGGCGAAGGAATCTGGAAATGGGATATCACCAAGATCCGGAATACTAAGATTTCGGATAACGTAGTAGAACTTTTAGTGAATAGGATCCGGAAACTTTCACCTAAGATCCAAGAAACCTTGGAATTGGCGGCATGTATAGGGAGCAGTTTTGATTTGGCTCTTTTGACTAGGATTTTAGAAACGGATTATAAAACCGCGCTTCGTTCCTTACAGGAGACCATCGCGGAAGAATTGATTGTGCCGATCGGGGAAAACTATCGCCTTGCGGAATCGTTCGAGGAAACGGAAGCGAATAAGGAAAAAAATTACCAGACCGCAAAAACGGTCACCTTCCGATTCCAACACGATAGGGTCCAACAAGCGGCGTATGAAATTATAGAAGAAGAAAAGAAAAAAAAGATCCGCTTACAATTGGGAAGATTCCTATTGGAAGGAGCGGACCCTAAACATATCGAAGACAATATTTTCGATATTGCAAATCACATGAATATCGGCTCCGGGCTAATTACCGAACCGGCGGAAAAACTAAAACTGGCCCAATTGGATCTGATCGCAGGAAAGAAGGCCAAAAACTCCACGGCTTACAAACCGGCTCTTTCCTATATCGCAAAAGCCAGGGAATTGCTCTTCCTTCTTCCGGAGGCTTCCAAAGGGGATGACGCTCTTTGGAACGCCAAGTACGATCTTTGTTACTCCATCTTCAGAGAGTTAGGCGAAACCCAATATCTGACCGGGAACTTCGAGGATTCCCAAAAGACGATAGATACACTTTTAAAATATGCAAGATCTCCGATCGAAAAGGCGGATGCTTGTAACCTGCTCATTATCCAATATTCCGCCCTTGGAAAATTCGACCTCGCTCTTCCGATGATCATAAAGGCGCTCCAACCATTAGGTGTGGATATTCCTGAAAAGGATCATGAAAAAGTAACGGGGGAAGAGATAGAGATCGTAAACAAAGCCTTGGAAGGAAAGACGGTAGATTCTTTGTTGGACCTCCCACTGATCCAAAAACAGGAACAGATCATGGCAGTGAACCTTTTGATTAGCGCCATCCCAACCGTTTACAATTTTGCATTGTCCCTTTTCCCGATTGTTTCCTTAAAAATGGTGAACCTATTCTTGAAGTACGGGAACCTTTCCGATCCGTACGGATATTCCATGTATGCGATCCTTCTCACTTCGGGTTTCCAACAATATAGAAAAGGTTACGAATTTGCGGAACTCGCGGTCAAGGTGAGTGAAAAATACAAGAACCCGAGCGGGATCACGAAGGCAGCGAATATTCTCGCAAACTACACGACTCCGTTCGTAAGACATTTAAAATACTCGGAAGAGATCAACCATAGAGGGATCCAAGCCAGCTTAGAATCCGGGGAATTCCTGCATGGCGGTTATTGCGCCATGAACGACGCAGTCAATGTTGTCCTTCAGTCCAAAAATCTAGAATTAGTAAAACCTAAAATAGATGGACTATTAAAATTCACTCGTAAGGTAAAGAACAACTTAGCGATAGATACGGTTCTCGCATCCGCACTGGTGGTTTCCAACCTGAGAGGAAAAACTCCTTCTCATTTGGAATTTTCCATCGAGGAAATGGATGAGAAAGATTATATAGAATTATGTAATTCTCACCAAAGTCCTTTCCCGGTCTGTCTTTTCAAGATTATGAAGGCGAGAACGTTACTTAGCTATGGAGAAGCAGAAAGCGCGTTAAAAGAATTGGAAGAATCCGAAAGTATGCTCGGATTCATTTCAGGTCAAATAGCGGTGGAAGAGCACGGGTATCTGCATTCTCTCGCAATGGCTGCGAATTATAAACTTTCTACCCAAGAACAAAAAGTAAAATTCTTGGAAAGGATCAAGAAGAATCAACAGAAACTAAAAGTCCTTTCCGAAAGCGCCCCTGAAAATTTCGAACATAAATATCTATTGGTAGAAGCGGAACTTGCAAGACTAGAATACAAAAACTGGAAAGCAGCGAAAACCTACGAGCAAGCGGTTCAACTCGCGGGTAAAAACGAATATTACAACGATGAGGCTTTAGCCGCGGAACTGGCATCCAAATTCTGGTTCTCCAAAGGAAGCGCCAAAATCGGATCCCAATATATCGCGGAAGCTTACCAAAAATACGGAAGATGGGGAGCGACTAAAAAGCAGGAACTCCTCAAAACCAAGTTCCCGGAATTCATCCGAGAAAAAGGAAGAGATACTTTCCGCACTACCCGCACCATGGGGACCTTAAGCACCAGGACCGCTTCCGCTACGGAAGTATATTCCGGTCAGACCCTGGACTTCCAATCCATCCTGAAAAGTTCCACTGCGATCTCCGGAGAGATCAAACTAGAGTCCTTATTGGATACTTTAATGCAGATTTCCATAGAGAACGTGGGTGCGGAAAAAGGGGTCATGATCCTACGAAGGGACGGAAAACTATTCGTAGAAGCGGAAGGAAGTACGACGGACGATGAGATCAGAGTCCTCCAAGGAATTCCGATCCAAGAAAGTAAAAATTTACCTATCAGCGTTATCTACTATGTGGAAAGGACCAAAGAGGATCTGGTGCTCAGAAACGCTTTCGCAGATGAGAAGTTCAACAAGGATCCGTATATTAGAGAAAGGAAAACAAAATCCGTTCTATGTTCTCCGATCATCAAACAAGGAGAACTGATCGGTATATTATATTTGGAGAATAATCTTTCCGAGGCTGCATTCACTTCGGATAGGCTCCAGACTATCTCCATTCTATCCTCGCAGGCCGCGATATCCATCGATAACGCGTTACTTTACGCGAATTTGGAAAGTAAGGTCGCCGAAAGAACCAAAGAATTAGCTCAGGCCAACGATGATCTGGCATTAAAAAACCAGCATATTACGGACAGTATTACATATTCCTTGAATATCCAGCAGGCAATTTTACCTTCTTCTGAAGTATTGGGAGGTGCACTTTCCGATTATTTTGTGGTATTCCGCCCGAAAGATATTGTATCAGGAGATTTTTACTGGTTTTCAAAACAGGAAGATGCAATATATATCGCATCCGTCGATTGTACCGGCCACGGAGTGCCGGGAGCTCTTATGTCCATGATCGGAAATACTTTGCTTAATCAGATCGTAAACGAAATCGGTATTACCGATCCGGGATCTATTTTAGAACATTTACATAAAAAAGTCAGGCAGGCTCTCAAACAGGACATGGACCAAACGAATTCTAGGGACGGAATGGATCTTTGTTTATTAAAGATTGAAGGAAACAATTTATACTTTGCGGGAGCAAAACGGCCTATTTTTATTGGAAAAGGCGGAGTCTTGACCGAAATTAAAGGTGATAGATTCTCGATCGGCGGAAGGCAAAAAGAAGAAACGCGAAAATTTACAACACACTCCATTCCCTTGGAAAAAGGAATACGTACGAGTGTTTACTTAACCACGGACGGCTTTATGGATCAGCCGAATCCGGACCGACAAAAAATCGGTACCAAAGGGTTACTAAACTTCTTAAGCGGAATCGAACATCTTTCCGGCGAAGAACAAAAAGAACGTTTAGAATCCTTCCTGTTAGCCCATCAAAACGGAGAGGCACAGCGGGACGACATAACACTAGTCGGTGTAATATTGGGGGGAAGATAAGGAGATGTTTCTGAAAAAGGAAGATGCTGATGATGGAAAATGAAGTCATAAATCTATTTAAGACTTATCAGGAAACCAGCGAATACAACCTGCTCGTATCCTTTAAGGGCAGACTGTCCCAGGAAGTTCTGACCGAGTTGGGATCAATGATCCGGACTTCTTTAAGCACGGAATCTAAAATTAAGAAAATTTTCGCCGTTTTTATTGAACTAGCGCAAAATATGCTGCACTACTCCGCCGAGCGAAAAATTAATGAAGAGCAGAAAGATGCAGGCGTAGGGATCCTCATAGTTAGGGAAAATTCGGTTGGCTACCATGTTGCTTCGGGAAATTTGGTACTAAACGAGAAGATCGAGTTTTTGACCGAAAGGATACAAAAAATCAACTCCATGAGTAAGGACGAATTAAAGTCCTTCTACCAACAGCAACTTAGATCGGAGAGGCCGGAAGATAGCAAAGGAGCAGGTGTGGGATTAATCGATATTGCCAGGAAGTCGGACGGGCCTCTGGTATTTCGTTTCGACAAATTGGATGGCAAACTATCCTTTTTTACAATCTCCGCATTCTTTACGAAGGAAAACTAATCATGGAATCCTTACATATACAACAGACTAAAACTTCACCGGAAATCATCTTAGAATCGGACAAGGGGCTCGCGGAAATTATCGGAGAATCCTATCCGGAAAACGCAATGGCGTTTTACAAACCTGTCTTTGACTGGTTGACCGCAATCCAGACGACAGGCAAACAGATCCAGTTCCGTTTTCAAATGGATTATTTTAACACCAGCTCTTCCAAAGTGATCATGGATATTTTGGACAATCTCCAGAAGTATCATGACAAAGGCGGAAAGGTGGAAGTCGAGTGGCTCTATAAAGAAGACGACGAAGACATGCAGGAAACCGGAGAGGAATTCTCTTCCGATTTGTCCCTACCTTTCAAAATGAAATCTTATAAATAAGATTTCTTTCGTGCGGAAAAGTGGAAAAGAGCGAAACTTCGAATTCAAAAGAGCAGAATACTTTTTTCGAGCAGGAATTTAAACTTCTCTCGGACGTTCAGTCTTTTTTAGAAGATCCGAATACCAAAGAGGATCCGAAACAAAAATTAAAAACCCTAGTAGGATCCTACGAGTCCCTTCTCAAACAATCTTCAAAGATCATGAAGATCGGGGACTCCACTCAGCATAGGCTTCTTAAAACCCAAGAAGCATTAACCGATTCTAATATAATGTTAGAGGCCGCCTATATGGACCTCAAACTCGTGACTGAGATCGGAAAGATCATTACTTCTTCCCTCGAACCTAAAATTATCATACAATCCGTTTACGAGAATACCAAGTCCATCGTTCCTATGGACGTTCTCGCCTTCGGTATTTACGACGAAGAGAAAAAAGAGATCAAATATAAGTTTTGCGTAATAGACGGTAGGTATGTTCCCGCTCCGTCCGTGGATTCTTTGGAAGAGGATAACCCTTCTTCTTATTGTGTTAAACAACAAAAAGAACTGATCACTCTGGATATCGAAAAGGATTTTCCGAATTATTTGGCGGACATCCGAAAACATTTCGGAGAAAATTCACAGTCGGCATTATACTTCCCACTACATGTGGAAGAACGTCTAATCGGAATACTCACCGTTCACAGTTATTCCAAAAACGCATTCCAGCCCAACCAGCTGAATATTCTCAGAACATTGGCAAACTATGTAGCGATCGGTGTGGATAATGCGGATGCTTATAGGACACTTTCCAAAAGAAACAAAGAATTAAAGGATTCTTTGGAAAAGATCGAGGTTCTGAACAAAAGTATAGAAGAAGAAAGACAAAAGTCCGAAAATTTACTTTTGAACATTTTACCAAGAAGTATTGCGGACCGTTTAAAAGGAGGAGAAGGAGTGATCGCGGATTATTTCCCTTCTTCTACCGTACTTTTTGCAGATATTGTAGGTTTTTCCAAGCTTACGACTAAGATACAAACTCCAACCAGGCTTGTAGAGATCTTAAATCGTATTTTTACGGAATTCGACGTGATTGCCGACAAATATAAATTAGAAAAAATTAAAACGATCGGCGATTGTTATATGCTCGCAGGCGGTATTCCAGTCCCGACGGAAGATCACGCTCATAAGGCAGCCCAAGCGGCATTAGATATGTTACATCGTTTGGATGAATTAAAACCCGAGCTTGAATTCGAGTTTAATGTCAGGATTGGCCTTCATACCGGCGAGGTTGTAGCCGGAGTGATCGGTAAGAATAAATTCGTATACGATCTATGGGGTGATTCGGTAAACACGGCATCTAGGATGGAATCGCACGGCGCAACGGGAAGGATCCATGTTTCAGAGTCCGTTTTTCTTGCCTTAAAAGATAAATATAATTTCGAAGATAGGAGTGTGATCGAGGTTAAAGGAAAAGGCCCGATGCACACTTACTTTCTGCAAGGCGTTAAATAATCCTAATATACAAAAAAGGATCTCCGAAAAGATCCTTTTTTAATTCTTATTAACCTAAAGCTTCGATCACTTCTTTGGGTGCCTGGACAAGTTCTACAAGAACCCCTTCTCCGCAGATCGGAAATTCCTCATTCCCTTTAGGATGGATAAAAGTCACTTCGTGACCTCCGGCTCCTTTGCGAATACCGCCGGGGGTAAAACGAACTCCTTGTGCAGTCAGCCATTCCACTGCCTTATGGATATCGTCCACCCAAAGTCCGATATGATTTAACTTCGGATCGTTGACTCTTGGACTTTTGTTCGGATCCACTGGTTCCATGATATCGACTTCTACAGCATAGGGGCCTTTGCCCATCTGTAGGATATCTTCGTCTACGTTCTCTTTTTCACTTCTAAAAGAACCAATGTTCTGCAATCCGAGAGTATCCACCCAAAATTTTTTGAGCTTATCCTTACTGTCTCCGCCGACTGCGATTTGTTGTACGCCCAGAATTTTAAACGGTCTCATAATGCCCTATCTTTCGTTTTTTTCCAAATTCTTGTCCTCTAAGAAAAGAGCAAGGATTTGTCCGATCAAAAATTAACGAGATTCCAAGGAGAATACCGCCTCTAAGGGAAGATGATCACTGGATTCGGAGGCTTCTCCTTCCCGTAACACTAAGTATTCTTTTTTAGTTATTCCCTTTGAATAGAAGATATAATCGATCGTTCTATCCGGCTTTGCGATCTGAGGATCATTCGGCACATGAGTATAGAATTTTTCCCGATTTGGTCCGTTCAATTCTTCCACACTTGCGGTCGAATCCCATTTTTTGAATAAGGGTGCAATTTCCTCATCGTCACTGTAAAAGAATGCTCCATTAGGATGTAATTGTTTTCTGGAAAAACCGGGAGGAAGAAGATTGAAATCCCCCGCTAATATCCATTCTAATTTTTCGGAATCCAATTTATCCAGTAAGTTCTCAATAAATGCAACCTGCCTTTGCATCGTATCGGTTCCCATGGAGAACGCATCCAGATGTGTGTTTAAAAGGATCAGAGGTTTTTTATCTTTTACGTCTATCGAAGCTTCCAAGATCGCACGTTTTAATTGCAGCTGTTTGGTAATAGGATCGGCGGGAGGTGTCGGAAGCTGGTGCCGAGTCGCGGAAAGTATTTTATATTTACTGAATATAGTCAGCTTCATCCCCACAGAGCCCATGATCTTTGGATGAGGAACAAAACCCGCCTTCCAATAGAACGCTTCCGTTTGGCATGGATATCGATCGGAGAGTAAGGGCATAATTCTTTCGGATTGATTTTCCGAGTACGTTTTTTTAGCTCCGTCATCCACCTCTTGGAATAAAACGAAATCCGGATCTCTTTCTAAGATCACACTCGCCACTTTTTTAAGAGTAGATTTAATCTCTTCTTTAGAAGGTCCTGTATCCGGTCCGGTCTCGTCCGGAACATCGTACCAAAATACTCTATTCCTTCCTGCGAAATATTGCACGTTCCAAGATAATACTTTGATCGGTTCGGAAGATTCTAGGCTCGGCGCACCTTCTTCACATTTTACTTGTACCGATTCCAAGTCCGAAGGATGGAATGTGGAAAAATAAACCAGCAGAAGTAATATAGTGAAAACACTCAGCAAAACGATAAGGATTCTTTTGAATAATTTCAAGGCGACCTCTTTCTATTTGTATCGATTCTTGGGCATCCTTTCTAACGAAATTCCCCACATTCGTCCACAATTTTAGAGATTTCGATTACAAGAATCAGAACGGAAAGACTTTCCCTTTTTCAGGGGATAAGAAACATTGGAATCGATCCCATGCAGAATAAATTCCTAATCCTATTCTTTTCTCTTTTTATATGTTTTAGCCTATCTCCCTTGTTCGGGGAGGAACTGGAACTTCAGATAGTCCTCAAAAACGGAAGCACGGGCGGCCCGGGTTCCGCGGAAAGTATTCGTTTATTCGCATTGGAAAGACAGATGATGCCCTTACCTCTTCCTGACCAAGGGCCTGTACGAGGAAGTTTTAAACTTCCTAAGATCAATGCTCCGGATGGGCTTCCTATTCTGTTGCAAGTGACTTATAATGGAGTAAATTATAATAAGATGATCCCTCCGGTGCCTATGATGAGGTCTCGGCCGCAAGAGGTAACAGTTTACGATAAGACTCTAGATCGTTCCGTAGTTAAAACCAAATCCTTACTCCAGGTAGTGAGAGAAAAAGACGCATTAGTAATTTCTAAAGTATCGATCCTTACAAATAATACGATTCCGCCTAAAAGTTTTCAGAACCCGAACGATCCTTTGGAAGTGTATGTGCCCGAGGAAGCTTTGGAAGTCAGCGCCCAATTGACCCAAAGTACGAATAAGATGGCGATCCCGATCCAATTGACCAAAGGGAAAAACGGTTGGGTCATCGATAGGGCAATCCTTCCGGGGACTTCTCAGTTATTTGTAAGTTACGTGATCCCTTCGACCAATCTGTCCCCTACCCAATTCAAGGACAGATTATTATTCGAGAGTCAAGAAGGAGAGAAGGTGATCTTTTCCAAGCCCAAGGATATGCAGGTTTCTTTTATCGGGCAGAAGGGTACACGTCCCGTTTCTGTGGACGCTCCTCCTGATGTGAATTCGAATATAGTCAGTTATGCGGGACCTCAGTATGAGATCACTCTTTCCGTGATCGGAGGAGAACCGATCAACGAATCTGCAAACCAAGAGCGAGAGATCAATAACGGAAGTATATTCGTATCTACCGAAAAGACGATCTATGGAGTGATCGGAATACTTTCTTTCTTATTCTTTCTTTCCTTTACGATTACTTATAGTTCGTTCCGAAAATCAAAATTATAAATAACTATTTGGTTTCCGGGCTTGAGGAGCTGGACCTCTTAGGCACAGCTCCAACGGATTTTGGGACTCCAGCGTCCGATTTGTCCGACCAATTTTACTATTTCCGGATTTTAATAAGGACTTACTTCTTCTTTGCTAAAGTTTTCTTTTTAGGAGAAGGTTTTGACTTTGTAACTTTCTTAACACTCCGCTTCTTGGCGGAAGACTTTGCCCTTTCCGGGACCAAAGAATCCATAAATTCTTTGATATCTTTTAAGACCTTATCTCTCTCTCCTACCGGTTCGTTCATAAGTTCGTGATAGAATCCTTTATAGGTCTTCATTCTTTTGTTCTTATAAACTAAATGATTATAAAATTCTAAACTCCCCGCAGGGTCCGCAATCCCGTCTGCCAAACCGTGCAAGATCAGGATAGGAGTCCTTAAGATACCCGCCTTTCTATTCGCTAAGGCTCCTTGTTGGAATAATTCGTAACCCATGGAGAATGAAATTTTGCCGTGAACCAAAGGATCTTCGATATAACTCTTCACCAC
This sequence comes from Leptospira sp. WS58.C1, assembly GCF_040833995.1. Classification (NCBI taxonomy): domain Bacteria; kingdom Pseudomonadati; phylum Spirochaetota; class Leptospiria; order Leptospirales; family Leptospiraceae; genus Leptospira; species Leptospira cinconiae. Next base: position 866,876 of record NZ_CP162137.1, on the reverse strand, counting down.
TTCGGGGTCCCTACTGACCAAACTTGTATCCAGGTTCGCGTCCAAAGTGGTGGAAGGTGCGATCTTACGCAAGAAACCCGCTACAGAGATCTGAAATCTTTGGAATGCAGTGGTAGGGATCTTTAATGCGGAAGAACAAGCTACAAGTCCGTAGATATAATCCTGATTGATTCCTTCCAAAGCGTAGCGAATGACCACCACTCCTCCCATAGAATGTCCTAAAAGTAAGATCTTGTCTTTCTGTTCTTTTTTGCGAACCTCATGTACGAAGTCCGCCAGATCATCCACAAACGCTTCGAAACCGGAAGCATGCCCTCTTTTACCTTCCGATTTGCCGTGCCCCCTTAGATCCAATCCGTAAAAACTGACATCACTATCCTTAAAATATTGGATGAGGTTGGAATACCTACCACTATGTTCTCCGAATCCATGACAAAAAACAATTACACGATTGGCACCCGACTTGGTCCAAGCTTGACCGTATAATTTGGTATTGTCTCTGGAAGATTGAAAGAAGAACTCTTTATGTTGGTAGGCCATGCTGTTTGGCTCCAGTTAGGTTTGGGCGGTATCCCTTGTAGTCGGACCGAAGCTATAGATAAGTAAACGTCGGGTCAAGTATTTATTCCAAAACGGATTTTCGTTGCCGATTCCTTTTCCCTTCACCAATCTGTCGCTTTACGTGCTTCTTAAAGAAGCCGACATCAAACAGAAACAATTTGGAGAGAATTGGATGTCTCAACCGACCTCGGAAAAAAGCCTGCTTCGATATTTCGGATTAGGTGAACTCGCAAGCCACGGAGGAAACGCGATCCTCGCCTTCTGGATGATCATGGGAATGGCTTTCTTTCTATTCGCGGACCAAAACCTGATCGCCCCCAACCTTAGAAATATCGCGGGCTCTTTCGGGATCACAGACCAAAAAGAGATCGATTGGAAATTGGGGGGACTGATCCCGATTTGTTTCTTCGTTTTGGGAGGGTTAGTCTCGGTTTACATGGGTTACCTTACGCAAAGATTTCCCAGAAAACCTTTGGTCATCGGAACGGTATTATTAGGAGAGATCCCTTGTCTTCTTTCCGGATTCGCAAGAAACTACGAAGAATTTTTGATCCTCAGAACCCTTACAGGTTTCGGTTTGGGAGGAAGTTTCCCTCTTCTATTCTCTCTAGTCGGGGATTATTTCTCGGACAAGTCCCGCTCCACAGCAGCAGGTTATCTTTCTCTAGCCATCGGGCTCGGAGTCGGAGTCGGGCAATTGGTCGGAGGGACCTTAGGCACCGAGGACCCGATCAATGGATGGAGACAAAGTTTTATTTATATGGCTACCCCTTCTTTCCTATTCATGCTTGTTTACGGATTATTCTGTAAGGAGCCGGTGCGAGGCGGAAGTGAGAAGGAATTGGCAAGCCTATCTCCGGATTCTCTGGATGTAAACTCGGAAGCAGTTCGTTTAACCTGGAAGGATATCAAAAATATCTTCCAGAGCAAAACAAACGTAGGGATCTTTATGCAAGGAATTCCAGGCTGCGTGCCTTGGGGTGTGTTCTTCGTGTTTTTGAACGACTATTACGAATTCAGTTACGGTCTACCTAAAGACCAAGCCTCCGCTTTGGTCATCTTCGCAGCCTTAGGGATCTTCGCAGGTACGTTTTTCGGTGGGGTCATCGGGCAGAAACTATACGATACCAATAAAAAGTTCCTTCCTATATTCTGCGGAAGTTCCATATTATTAGGGATCATCCCTACGCTATATCTATTATACGCAAAGAATATTGCAGGTAGCCCATTATTCATTTTTATTAATATTCTTGCAGGTATTATTATTTCCGTAACAGGCCCGAATGTAAGAGCGTTGATCATAAACGTCAACCCGCCTAAAAGTAGATCTTCTATGTTCGCTTTATACAATCTGACGGACAATCTTGGGAACGGACTTGGACCTGCAATGGCTGCATTGATCCTCACAGTATTGCCGGACAGGACTCAGGCTTTCACAATCGCGATCCTTTTCTGGATACCTTGCGGACTTGCTTGGTTCTATATCTTGAAAAATTTCAAACATGACGAACAAAAGATGCATGAAGAATTGGCAGCCGAAGCAGGCAGGATCAAAAGGACAGCTTAATTGGAAGAACAAAACACCGAGTTATATTTATTCGATATAGAAGGGACAACTACGCCGATAGAATTCGTGCACAAAGTCTTATTCCCTTACTCGGTCCAAAACTTTCAGACATTCTTCTCCGAGACCTCGGCGGAAACCGGCTTCGCCGAGGAACTCATCCTTGCCGCCAAAAACGAAACCGATTACGCGGAAGAAGTTACCGATTCTCCCGAATCACTTACCGGATTCTGCAAATACCTTGTATCCAAAGATCGTAAATTAGGAATTTTGAAAGAAATCCAAGGAAGAATCTGGAAAAAAGGATATGAGTCGGGAGAATTGAAAAGTACGATCTTTTCGGATGTTCCTCCCTTTTTGGAAAGGATCAAAAACTCAGGCAAACGTGCCGCAGTATATTCTTCCGGGAGTGTGGAAGCCCAAATCCTGATCTATAGATATTGTGAGGCAGGAGATCTTACTGTATATTTTGAAAGTTATTTCGATACCGCAGTAGGCGGAAAAAAAGAATCTTCAAGTTATACCAAGATCGCCGAGAAACTTTCTTTATCTCCGAACTCTATCGTATTCTTCACGGACATAAAAGAAGAAGCAGACGCCGCTTCCGAAGCAGGGATCCGGCCGATTTTACTCTCCCGTCCTGGCAACCATCCCCAAGCGGAACATAAGTACCAGGTGATCGAGAACTTTAACAAGATCTTGGTCTAGGTTGGCTCGTACAGAGACCACTGAGATCGCAGAGGGTTTTGCAAATACAATGCGACAGCGATGCGTAGACCTTTAGTCCGGGCTCTGCCCGGATGAGCGCGAATGCGCGAAGTCGTAGCAGCGCGGTCCGAGCGATCGCAGTTAGTTTGGAGTGCCCTCGATCGCGCCTCCGGCTATCTCGGGCTCGCTCACTCCCTACGGGTCGTTTGCGAGGAGTCGCCCAAAGTTCTAAAATTTCTATTGGCAAAGCCTCAATCCGGCCGAATATAAAAGTATGGCCCTAACCCGACCTGTAATCATACTATTCCTTTGCGCTTTTTCCTCCTCCTTATTCTCCAGAGAATTCGTGTATGCGTTCCGAGATGTGGGAATGCCTAAAAACGGCGGAAAAGACGGAATGCCTAGAAAGGAAAAAATGGTCTTAGTCGGGGAGACCATTATGTTCGATAAGGTTAAACCGATCGAATACGAAGGAAAATACAAAAACTTCGAATTAGGATACGATACTAGACCGGATATAGTCACAGTCAAAGTACATTACGATCCGGGTATTCGTCCGGGACAGATACTCTATTTGATCGAAAAAGATTTCGACCACGTAACATTCAAAGACGGAAGTATCGTGGGCCAAATAGAAGTGAAATCCATCTTCCAGACCGCGTTTACCGGAAAACAATTAAGAGGTGTCGGATATTTAGGGATGGCAAAAGAGAAGGTATTAACCGTAGCCTATCCGGTCTCTTCCGAACTCAGCGGACCTGCATTAGTAGAGCGTAAAACCGGTGATTATCATTTTACAAGAGACGAGGTCCCGGAAGCGATCCAATCCTACCGCAAGGCAATTCGTCTTGATCCGATGTCTCCGGTACCACATTACAGATTAGGAATATTGTATTTAAACGAGGCGGGAGTGGATTCCAAAGAACCGATTTGTTCCGGGATCCTACCGATGAGTGCGGGAGCAGAGTTTTCGTCGGCATGGAAGAAGAGATCCAGATTCGATTCCGACCAGGACTTAATCCGATTCTCCAGAGAATATGTTTCCTTTTTAAATTGTAAGGCGGACCAGGCTCCCAGTTTTTCCAAGAACAGTTTTATCCCGGAAGAATTAGAAAGAGCGCAGGAAGTTGCCAGAGAAGGATTCCGACTTTCTAAAACGGATTACGAACTTTTGATCAGAAGCGCCGAGACCTATTATAAATTATATCTTTCCTATTCTTCAGGAAAACGACCTAAAGGAAGTGTTTTACCGGAAGAGGAGCCTAAACTCAGAAATCGTCAGGAAAAATCCTGGGAAATCGCCCAAAAACTCCTAAAAGAAGCGGGACTGGATAATATCACCGACTATAGGCTTCATAGACTGACTTCACTTCTCTACGGGAAGAGACATTTGGAACTTTCAGGTGGGATAAAATCCACTACGATCAGTGAAGAAGCGAACTTCTTAAGAACGAAGGCAATCGAATCCATTCAAGCGTATAAGCTTCATAGACCGAAGAATGTTCCGGGAGATAAGGATCTTCTAATATTAGAAAAAGATCTTGGACTCTAATAGTCATGTAGGAGTTCCTACATGTCAGAAGGCGGCCCCCGCCCGAATTTTTTGGGTGGTGGGGAGTGGCCCGTGGGAGCGCCACGTCCCTATATCATAAAATCCTAATTATTGCAACAGGTTTTTACGTAAAATTCGTGTTGGAACTCCAACATCGGGGTCATATTACAAAACCTCAATCTTCTATTTTTAACTTCCCGCTCCGAATACTTTCCTCGATGGCTCTAAAAGTATCTCCGTATTTTCCCAATATATTCCAGACAATAAAACCGTCACTCTCGCTATCCACACTTGCTTCGATCTGGGCCTTGATATAATCTTTCAAGGACTTACCGGAAGGTCCAAGGCTCATCCCGAAACCTTGGATCCAACCGACCACTCTAGTGGTGGATAAGGATCTTTTCCTGGTGTTCTTTAAACCATCATAAACGGTTTGGTACGGATTTGCGATACGACCGGGTTGACCGTAAAAATGAGAAGGATACAACATTGGATAGATCACATCCACAAGTTGTGCGAAGTTCTCCACCTTCTGACCGATCTGGTCGTCTTTATTAAAAGGGATCCTACCGAATATATCCGCGCTCAAATAGGGAAGTTTCTCGCATTGATTGGCTTCTCCGCGGATCCGATTCACGATCTGGTTGATATTGTTATACTTTTCCTTTAAAGAAAGAGGTATATCGGTAACATCCGCATAACGTATATAGTCCAACTGAACTTCCGGAAATCCGGAAATACATGCCTTTCTCACATAACCTAAAATAGAATTCAATCTTTCCGGGCTAGGAAATTTGGTTTTAAGTCCTCCGTCAAAATTCACAAGTCTTGCGACCGGATAAAAACCCATTTCTTTAATACGAGAGATCTCTTCCGGAGGAGGAGTTTTAGGTTGAAGATCGATCACCAAAACGTTTATCCCATAATCAGAAGCGTCTTTTAATAAAGACTCCCATTCGTTCCTTCGAGATTTATCCGATATCAAAGCATTATTCACATAAAGACCGCGATAGAATGTAGGACGATCGGCATAAGTAACCTTGTCCGCAGATCTTGTAAAAAACTTTTTAATCTTATCTTTAGGAGCTTCCTTTTCGCTTTCCATCGGAGTGTTCCTGGAAGAAAGTCGTATCTCACCTTTCTTCTCCTTTTCTTTGGATAAAGACTGTGGTTTGGTTTTAATGTCCCCGGACGATTCTAAAACAGGGATCTCTTTCTTATTGGAATTCTCAGGATAAGGGATAGTGAACTCTGCACAGACCGGAAAAGCGGTAAGAACTAAGATAGGAAAAAGGGAAAACGGTTTGCGCACAAATTTACTCCGGATCTACATTATAATATCGAACCGAAAACCTCGGTACTTGTCCTCTTTGTTGGAGTTCCGATAAAAAACGGGAGCGGAAAATGAAACTAGGTTACGCCTATGACGATACATTCTTATTGCATGATACCGGGACATTCCACCCGGAATCCCCACAAAGACTGGAGGCCATACTCGATCGCCTGCATAAGACATCCTATTTTAAGGACATGCAATGGATCAAGCCCAACAAACTTCCATTCGAACTAATCGAGTCCGTACATAATCAGCGACATAGGGAGCGATTCTCCCATATCCAAGGCAAAAGAGGAAGTTTCGACGGAGACACTCCTTATTCCGAATCCAGTTTTGATGCGGCGATCTTGGCGGCAGGAAGCGGAGTGGACTTAGTGAATAAGATCAGATCCGATGAAATCGAATCAGGGATCGCACTCGTAAGACCGCCAGGACATCATGCGGAAACCGGAAGATCCATGGGCTTTTGTTTATTAAATAATATAGCGATTACCGCGACCCATCTACTCGCCCAAGGAGTAGAAAAAGTTTATATACTGGATTGGGATGTACATCATGGGAACGGGACCCAGGAAATATTTTACGAATCGGATAAAGTATACTTCACGTCGCTCCACCAATATCCGTACTACCCCGGAACAGGTTCAGCCCAAGAAAGAGGGAAAGGAAGAGGGCAAAACTTTACATTAAACATCCCTTTGCCTATGGGATCAGGAGATAAAGAATACCTGCATTATTTTCAAGAAACAGTGATACCTTCCCTATTGGAATTCCAACCGGAGTATGTATTGATTTCCGCAGGATTTGACGGACATAAAAGAGATCCGTTAGCAGGCATGAACCTTAGCACCAACGCATTTGCAGAATTCACACGATTGGTATTATCTGCAACAAAACAGATCGGGGCTAAAACGGTATCCTTCCTAGAAGGAGGTTACGACCTAGACGCCTTGGCTGAAAGTGTGGAGGCGCATATAGCAGTCCTCGCAGGGTAATTATGCCCCGATTTCTTGTCGATTCCCGCCGAAAATTCCGGGAAAAAATGCCTCTTCCCACCGGCTTGAACCGATATGTAAACCATGCAGGAATTTTCCTCAAATACCGACCTAGCCCTGCGATTCAGAAACTACGTGATCCTATTGGACCGACTGATGAGAGAGGTCGAAGAGGAACTCCAACAGAACCAATCCGTTCGAAACGAATGGTCCGAATGGCATTCCAACTGGAAAAACGTATGGCTCTCCCCCACAGGAAACTCCCACTCCTCCCATCTTAAGGAAAGATTTTCAGTCAAAAGAAGACTCGGATAATTTTCTGGGCGGCTCCTCGCTTCGCTCCGACCGGGATTTGCCCGAAGACGCCCTCCATTAATCCCTGCCGTGAGAACCTTAAAGAGTAGATTTTTCCCATGTGGGAACTCCAACTTGCGTGGGAATCGGCCCCGCCCGATTCGGGTGGGGGCCGGAGCGTAGCGGTGGAGAAAAAAGGATATTTTCACAAAAAGCCCGTTTCGACAAACAATTTATCACCGCTCGGTTTGTAGGAGCTCCAACAAAAGCGCCTCTCAATAATACTTGCTTAGATGAGAAAACCCATGTAGAAGCCCTGAAAAATAGGTTGAAATTATGTCTCTTAAGATGTTCTATCGACTAAGAGGATTAGAATGGGGAGACGTACGCAAACAAAACTTTTCGTTTTAATTCTACTCTTAGGAATTCTCAGCCAATCAGGATGGTCCGAACCCCTACCCAATTTCGGATTAAAAGAAAAAGAAGCCAAGACATTCTTCAAACGAGGTCTTGCTTACTATAACAAGGGAGAATTCTCGGCAGCTAGAGAGAATTTTATTCGCTCCCTTTCTATAAAACCGGATTTCGTTCATCCAAAATTCTTTCTTTCCGAAGCTTATTATCTAAGCGGAGATTGGCAGGAAAGTCTTTCCGAATTGGAACAATTGGAATCTTCCAATAAACTCGATCTGATCAGTAAGAACCGTTTAGACGCACTAAGATATAGGCTCGGTGGCGGGAATAGAAAAGATAATTTAGAATATTATAAATCGATTTTCGGGGATGATCTAAGAAGATTCCGTTTTAGGAACCCGGCCGATCTCGGAGTCGACGATGAAGGATATCTTTACGTAGTAAGTTTCGATACTGCTAACGTGGTTAAATTCGATGCCAACGGTTTTGCTGTCGAGAATTTTAAAGGTTCCTTCGGCCGAAATTTAGAAGGCCCCGTCGGAATTAGTATTCGAGGCAAATCCATCTTCGTTGCAGATTATGCAGGAGATAAAATTTACGAATTCGATACCAGAGGATCTTACGTGAATCGTTTCGGTTCCACAGGAAAAGATCCCGGAAGTTTTCATGGACCGGCAGGTCTTTATTTTACGAAAGAAGGTTTTTTGTATGTTTCCGATATGGGTAATAATCGGATCCAAAAACTTTCCAGAACGGGGGAGCCACTCCAAGAGATCGGAGTCGGTATCTTAAAACAACCTGCCGGGATTAAGGTCAATAACCGTGGAGAAATTTTTGTAGCGGATCGGGGAAACAAAAGACTAGTCGTTTTCGATCATGAGGGAAATTTTCTAAAAGAAATAAACAATCCTTCTTTTAAAAGACCCAGAAATCTTGCGATCAAAGATAATAAGGTTGTCGTGGCCGACGAGACCGCAGGTCTTTTTATCTACGATTCCGTATCTAAAACTTGGTCAAGTTTCGATAACTTTAAGGATTCCAAAAATACTGTTCGAAATTTCGACCAGGCATACTCGGTAACTTTCGATTACACCGGTTCCATGTTTGTTGCGGATTTTAACAGACATAGGATCGAATCCTTTTCTCCCAAAGGCCAACTTTCTTCCAACTTAGATCTGATCGTAGAAAGAACGATCAGTTCGGATTATCCAGATATTTCCTTAGTTCTTCATGCGAAAGATAGACACGGGGTTCCGGTGAAGGCTATTCCCCGAAACTCTTTCCGAATCTACGAGATGGATAATCTTTCGCCTTTGATCGGTCTGACCGATATGAAAAAATATAATAATAGAGTTAGTGTTTCCATCGTCGCGGAAAATTCTCAGATAGTATCCGATTCGTATGCGACAATCGAGAAGGCAATCCGCCCATTTTTGTCCGAGATCAGAGTAGAAGATAAAATCCAACTGTTACGTTCCGGCAAAGATACCCAAACCGCCTACCCTTTCGGAAAAAGTATGTACGATATCCTGAAAGCGTTACGCTCTTTCACACCGGAAGAAGAATCTCAAATCGGGAAATCGCTCCAAAAAGGGATCACGGACCTATTAGATAGTTTAGGACCACGAGCCATCATCGCAATCGTATCCGGAAAAGATTCCAAAGCTGCATTCACTCAATTCTCACCGACAAAGATCATCCGTTTTGCGATGGCCCACGATATTCCTATCTACTTCTTATGTTTAGGAGAAAGCGGAGAATCGGTTTCCGTATATAAAGAGATCGCTGAAAAAACGGGAGGGAAATTCTTAACGATCCCGTCCGGTGGAACGGAGAAAAATCTAAGAAGTTGGATAGATTCTAAAAAGGATAGAAGATATCTTCTTTCTTTTAAAAGTAGGATCAACCACGAAGGAATGGATGTCTACGTCCCGGTGGTCGTAGAAGCTATATTCAGAAATTCGAATGGAAAAGCGGAGACCGGATTTTTTACGCCATGATATTCGGATTAAAAACCCCATATAAGCTGCGAGTCTTAAAATTTCTTTTCGGGAGTTTTACGGTTCTTTTCGTTTCATCCTTCTCTTATCCCCTTTCGTCTAAACAAACAATAGACTGGATCAAAGAGGGAGAAGGCGCATTAGCTTCCAGAAATTATCCGGCTGCTTACGATTCGTTTAGGGAAGCTGTAAACCTAAACCCGCTCTCCGTTCGCTCGAGATTGGGGCTTGCGGATGCCGCATTAAAACTTCATAAAGAAAAAGAAGCGTTACAATCTTTGGATAAGGTCCTCGAGTTAGAACCGAAAAACAAAAAAGCTGTCCGAGAAAAAGCAGTCACTTTAGCGAAATTAAGACGTTATGAAGAAGCTTTTTCGATCCTTAAGCCGTTTTTGGAAGAAGATAAGTACGATTCCGATCTATTTCCGATCTATATAGAAGTACAACTTGCCTCCGGAAAGACCCAAAGAGCAAGTTTCGAATTTCATTCTGCTTATTCCAGAATTCCAAAAAACAAAGAAGTCAGAGCTTTGGAAGCGAAAGTAGAGGCTTTTGACGGTAACTTTACGAAAGCGGCCTCTCTCAGAAATCAATTGGAAGCCGAAGCATCCGACGATCCATCCATCTTTTTAGAATCCGGTAAGTTTTTACTTATCTGGGCTGAAAAATCCCAAGGAAACAAACGGGATTCCAAAATTGCGGAAGCCGCTGAAAAATTCGAAAGGTCCATTTCCCTACATCCGAACGAAGAAGAAGCCCTCAAACTTTTAACTAAGGCAAGAATATATTTCGGAAGATACCAAGAAGCTGAGGAATATCTAAACCGCTTATTAAGCTTATTCCCGAATTCCACCGAGTATTTATACTTACGTTCTTATGCAAGACTGAGAAAGGACCCTGCTTCCAAGGACGCAAAGGCGGATCTAGAAAAATTGATCTCTTTGGATGATCTGGATCCGATTGCGAGAAACCGTTCGGAGTTGTACGTATTGGAGAATCTACCCGAAGGAAATTCATTAAGAAGGACCTTAGGAGAATATAGGCTTCAGCGATATAGAGCGAATAAGAATGCTTTCTTATATGATCTAGCCTGGTATCATTTGATCAGAGCGAAAGAACTCCTTCCGAACCGTCCGGAAATCCTAGTACTAACGTTAGAAGAATATAAAAGAAGGGGATTTTTTCCTAGTTACTTCAACCTACTCCTGCTTTTGAGAAATAAATTTCCGGATAATAAAAAATACGGATATTCCGTGGAGAATAATCTGGAAGGTTTTAAAACTTCCTTAAGCTATCGAGAAGGTTTAGTCAAGATCGGAGAGTTCGGTATTCAGGAAGACTATGGCAGAACTCCTCCCGAGGTCCTTGTTTTCGATCCGGATGGAGAGGATTTCCTAGCCAAACATACCGATCTTCCTGCCTTATCAGGTAAAGTTCTTCGACATTTTTTGAATTCGGACCCAAGGGTCCGAAATATCGATCTAGATAATATTAGAAAATCGGAAAGTTTAGAATCCGAGCCGTATTCCGGCGCAATTCATAAAACGGAAAAAAACTATTCTTCTATTAAGAATTCCAAAGGTGAAAATATCAGATTCGTTGTGAGCGGAAAAATTTCCTTCCAAGAAAATAATTTACGTCTGGAATGGAGCCTTCGAGATCATAAGGAAGAGAAAATTTTAGGTAAATTTAGGATATATGCGAAAGGAAGAGATGCTCTCGCAGAAGCGACCTTAAGAGCACGAGACAAGATCTTAGCTTTAATTCCTGCCAGCGGAAAAGTACATAGGGTAAAAGAAGACTCACTTATCGTAAATGCAGGTATTATAGACGGACTTAAAAAAGGGACCACCGTTTACTTCTTTAATTCGGCAAATCTACTTGGAGAGGGAACGGTAACGGAAGCCGATCTTTATACGGCAAAAGTGGTCCCAAAAAATCAGGATGTCGTTTTAAGGAATATCGCGGTAGGAAACAAAGCTTATTGGAAAAAAACGGAAAATTCCCGTATGAATTAAATATATTTAGTTTTCTTAATGTTATGGTTTTCTCTTGATATTCGTTTGCCGTTCTGAATTCGATTGTAAGGTTTCCGAATTATTCGGATTTCATGCCGGACCGGACGGTTTTTCCGCCTTGGTAGGTTCTTCCAAAAAAGCAAAAGTGATTCTACCGCCTTCGTCTTTGGAACCCGGCTCAAAAGCAGTCGTAAGAGTAAAAGTTTTTCCCGGAATTTCTTTCCGCTGGGTTGCTTTGCATACCGAATTAGATCCTGGCAAACGTTTTGTCGATATCCAAGAATCGGGGCCATTTGCAAAATTTAAACATGAACATATTTTTATCCAAACCGGTGAAAACTCTTCGGTGTTAGAGGATAGGATCACCTGCACTCCACCTTGGTATTCAAATCACTTCTTGTTTGAGTTCCTCCTTGAAAGAATGATGAAGAATGAATTCCACATTCGGCATAAAATTACAGCCAAAGAGATCGGTTGTAATTTCAGGAACCAGTTCTGCGGAAAGGTAAAGCGGCCGCCTCAAGGTTGAGAATTCCCTATTCCTCAGAAACAGCCAGGTCCATTGACAGCGGAGGTGAGCAAAAAATTGCTTGCTTATTAATAACGATTTATCATTATTGAAAAAAATGGGATTCTTCGTAAAAAAACGAAAAAACGGACTTAGGTCCTTCTTTGCGTTATTCGCTTTTTGCGGCGGACTTCTGCTTACAAGCGTGCATTCCCACGCTGATATTTCCGAAAAGGGAATATTTTCCAAACATTCACCGAAAATTTCCTCGGAATCCTGTTTTCTTTGTATTCATATCCAAATCAATTCGGGTGCAAACCTTATCCAAGGATCTGCAACTGAACAACCTATTCGGGAATATAAGAAATTTATAATTCTCGCTTCTATTCCCGTTCAAATCTCCATACCGGGGATCTTGAAAGGCCGAGCTCCTCCTTTTTTCTCCTAATCAACGCGCATCTATCGCTTTCGGCGGTTTTGGCGTTCGCCATCCGTTTCGAAATTTACTTTGTATGTTGAAAACCCGACCTTAATAGGTCCGGAGTTTAGGAAGAATGAAAAGTACTTTATATAAATTTAATATATTAACCGTTTTTATCGCCTTGATTTTACCTTTCTCGGAAGTTTTTTCCCTGGATGTGAACGTCAAAGGGTTTCTTAAAGACCCGGAGGGTCGTCCAATTTCCGGCGCAAAATTGCTCCTTACGGAGAACAAGTTCATATCCAGGTCCGGAAAGGACGGAAGTTTCGAATTCCAACACGTTTCGCCGGGTAATTACACGTTAGTTGTTTCCGCACCGAACTATGAATTAAAAACGGAAAGATTCGAAATAAAGGATTTGGACAAGGTTTTGGATATCGTTCTAAAACCTTCTCTCTTGGAAGGTGTGGCAATCAACATCACTGCCAAAACTTTAGCTTCGGATTTTTTATCCACCCCACAACCCACCACGGTTCTTGAAGGAAGACAATTAGAAAGGTTACGCGGACAGAATGTTATGTCTGCTCTGGAAAATACTCCAGGTGCTTCGACTTTAACTACGGGAGCTGGGACTTCTAAGCCGGTAATCCGAGGTTTGACCGGCCAGAGAGTTCTTGTTATGACCGACGGTGTCCGACAAGAAGAACAACAATTTGGAGACGACCATACTGTCGATCTAGATGCATTTAACATTGATAAGATGGAGGTCGTTAGAGGTCCGGCTTCCGTTCTTTATGGTTCGGATGCGTTAGGAGGTGTGATTAACGTTATCCGTTCCAAGGCACCGACTGCAAAAGACGGCGCTCCTCGTTTGGGAGGAACTATATCCACGAATAGTTTTTCGAATAATAAACAAGACGCAGGTGCCATTTCCCTATTCGGTTATCATAAAGAGACCAACTTCGGCTACCGAGTACAAACGGATACAAGAAAGGCGGGCAGGATAACCACACCAAGGGGAACTCTTCCTAATACCGGCTTTAATGAAAGAAACGTAAACGCGTCTTTGGGAACGGATGGTTCCTGGGGGAATTTTTATGTGGATTCATTCCAGAGATACCAAGAACAAGATTTATATGATAACCCGAACGAGTCTCCCGGGGCAAGTGCATACCAAACAGTCTTTCATCAGAAAACTCATATGCATGCATTCTTCATCCTTCCCTTTGTGAACGTCGAATTGGATGCGGCTTATCAACGAAACAATCGAAGAGAGATTGAAGATAAGAATAGATATATGCCGATCAAGGATACTTTGTTGGATCCGTCTATCGATTCGTTCACAAAGGTAGCTTCCGCGTATCAAGTGAATAAATACGATTATAAGCAGGGTTTAAATCTCTCCTTAGACACCACAACGGCGGATGCGAAAGTCCATCATAAAGAATGGAAGGGTTTGAAAGGTACTGTCGGTATTTCCGGAATGCAGCAAAGAAGTAATACTATCGGGACGGAACCTTTGATCCCGGGTTACGGCCTGAGTAATATTGGATTTTTCTTATTCGAAGAGTGGAAGCTCGGGGATTTCAGTTTTTCCGCAGGGGCTCGAACTGATAAAAGAAGTATGGACGTTCGTGCGAATGCGGATTTAGGGAATTTGGAGCAAACCAGAAATTTTTCCGCGAGCACAGGAACTCTCGGGACTGTTTGGAGATTTGCAAAAGATTTCTCTTTGGCCTTAAATGCAGGTAGAGGTTTTAGGGCTCCCACTCCTTTTGAGTTATTCGCTAATGGAGTTCACGAAGGAAGCGGCAGATTCGAGATAGGTAAAGAAACTTTAAGACCGGAAACATCCTTGAACTACGATGCGTCCGTCCGTTTTGCGAACGATAAATTCCAAGCTGAGCTTAGTGTTTTTAGGAACAAGATCGATAATTACATTTATTCGGTAAGTGCAGGAGCCACCGACTTGGATTCCGGTTTACCGGTTTATAGATACCGACAAGACGCCGCTAAATTAGAAGGTGGAGAATTCAGTTTTCAAGCCCAGGCAACTTCTTGGTTAGTACTAACGGGAGGTATCGATATCCTAAGAGCTACCATACAGAAGAATATTCCACCTGAAATCATTCTGAATCCTGCGGGCACCGATCCTAATTCGGTATATACGGACGTTAACAATAAGTATCTTCCGAGGATGACACCGAACAGGGCCCGTTTAGGTTTACGATTTACAACCGACAAACTTTTCGGGATCTCCAAACCTTACTTCTCTGTAAACGGCACTTTCGTTCAGTCCCAATATAAAGTCGATAACAGGGAAACTCCCACCCAAGGTTATAATTTATACGATCTCGGCTTCGGTGGAGAGATTCCCGGCTTAACGAACGGAACCGAATCTGCAACTTTCGATGTGGCAGTTCTGAACGTTTTCGATAAGGAATACGTGAACCATCTAAGCCGTTACAAAGAATACGCTCTAAACCCCGGGACTAACGTTACCTTCAAGACAACGATCCCGTTTACTCTGATCTCAGAATGAGGAATTTTTATGGATTTTAGATCATTTACACTTTCTATCTTTATAATATTATTATTTTCCTACTGCACCTCCGATCCACAAACACAAAAGGAGAAGGAAGATTATCAAAATCAGTCTTTGATCTCGGCTGCATTAAACGGAGACCAAAGGTCCGATTGTGTCTACTGTTCAGACACTAGAGCCTTCGAAGGAAATTGTTCCTGCTATAAACAGATCCCCGTCTTTTCCTGTGCAGGTATTCCTTCCGGCAAAGGTAAATCTAATTCTTATAAGATCTCTTGCGACGAGTTGGTGGAATTAGGGACTTGGACTCAGGTATCTTCCGATTCTTATTCTTGCAGTTATCTGACCTGCCCTCCGGAAGCGTATAGGGCAGCGTTTACAGAAGAAGGTAAATAATAAGCTCCCCAAGCTTATCGAATCCAACCTTTTAAAATTGAATTAGTTCCGGAGGAAAAGCTCCGGGACATTGATAGGACTATTCATATGAAATTGGAGAAAAAACTCCCTACTACCGTATTGTCCGGCTTTTTAGGAGCAGGAAAAACTACCGTTTTAAATCACATACTAAAAAACCGAGAAGGGTTGAAAGTAGCGGTGATCGTAAACGATATGAGCGAAATCAACATCGATTCCTCTTTGATTAAGAACGGTGGAGCCGATCTGGTCAGGACCGAAGAAAAACTGGTAGAGATGTCTAACGGATGTATTTGTTGCACCTTGCGAGAGGACCTTCTGCTCGAGATCCGTCGCTTGGCTTTAGAGAAAAGATTCGACTATTTACTCATCGAATCGACAGGTATCTCGGAACCGTTACCTATTGCAGAAACTTTCACATTTAGCGATGAAGGAGGAGCTAGCCTTTCAGATTTCGCCAAATTGGATACTATGGTCACAGTAGTGGATGCATATCATTTCCTGAAAGATTACGGATCTTCCGATGGATTGGCGGATAGAAACCTGGCCTTAGACGCTACGGACGATAGAAATATCGTGGATCTTTTGGTTGATCAGGTGGAATTCGCAGATGTGGTCCTTTTGAATAAAACGGATCTAATCACTGACGAGGAACTAAAAAAACTTCTACTTATATTAAGAAAACTGAACGCTACTGCAAAATTGATTCCTATCTCGGAAGGCCGTGTCCCTGTTTCTGGAATTCTGAACACGGGGTTGTTCGATTTTCAAAAAGCCTCGGAAAGTCCCGGTTGGCTACAGGAACTCAGGGGAACTCACAATCCTGAAACCGAAGAATACGGGATTTCCAGTTTCGTCTATCGCGCCAGAAAACCTTTTCATCCGGAAAGATTCTATCAAGCTATAGAATTCGAATGGGAAGGTGTGATCCGATCCAAAGGATTTTTCTGGCTGGCAACAAGGATGCAATATGCCGGGATCTGGTCCCAAGCAGGGATTTCCTGCCGAACGGAAATCGCCGGCCAATGGTGGTCTTCAACGGACTCTTCCTTATGGCCTAAAGACAAAGAGTCCAGAGAAGAAATCGAATCCGTATGGGAAGAACCTTATGGAGATAGAAGACAAGAGTTGGTGTTGATCGGGCAAAATTTAGATCGGGAAAAGATGACTAGAGTTTTGGACTCCTGTTTGGTGTCAGAGGAAGAATATGCAGGCGGACCGAAACTTTGGAAAACTTTTTCGGATCCCTTCGGATCTTGGGAATAAGTGTTTTACGATTTAGTTCCGTTTCGATCCGTTTGAACGTACCATATCGAAAAATAAAAGTGATTCCTAATAGATAGGAAGACCTGTATTGTAATCGATCGTCGTTTTTTTATAAGAACTGGAGAGAAGGTCGGAAGAGATCAAGTAATCAGCGGACCTTCTATTATTTGCAATTGGAATATTATAAAGAACTGCGATCCTCAAAAGGGCCTTAACGTCGGGATCATGCGGTTGTGCGGTTAACGGATCCCAGAAGAAAATGACCACATCTATTTCTCCGTCTACGATCTTTGCACCGATCTGTTGATCCCCACCGAGCGGTCCGGATAAAAATCTATGAACCGGTAGATCCGTTTTTTCATGAACGATCTTTCCTGTGGTCCCCGTCGCATAAAGATGATGTTTGGAAAGTATGTCCTTATGAAGTTGTACCCATTCCACTAAATCCTCTTTTTTATTATCATGTGCAATGAGTACGATACGTTTCGT
Source organism: Leptospira sp. WS58.C1 (assembly GCF_040833995.1). Classification (NCBI taxonomy): domain Bacteria; kingdom Pseudomonadati; phylum Spirochaetota; class Leptospiria; order Leptospirales; family Leptospiraceae; genus Leptospira; species Leptospira cinconiae. The sequence continues at coordinate 849,791 of NZ_CP162137.1, read as the reverse complement.
TTTCGGGACTTCGGGGCTTTGCATATTGTGCTCCTAAATCAAATTCATCGGAAGCCTTTCCTAATGAAACCATTTTTATGGTTTATCTCTCGGAGTGGTTTCCCGATCCTAGTGTTAATGAAACTCGGCAAGCTTTCATTCTTAAGATATTTGTTCTTATTCTCATTGATCGCCCCCACTTCCTATCTATTTCCCCAAGAAGATCCGCATGATCGGCCTAAAAGGCTGGAGATCCTGATTCCTGAATCGGTGAAAGACGGCCCGTGGAGCGATGATCCCAACGAATTCAAGGATATAGATCTATTAGGAGATTTTTCTGAGGGTAATTCCAAACAGGCTTTGGAGAGAACGGAAGGTTACTTCTCCGCTGCATTGGACGGTTTCAAAAAAGTATCGGATAGTATCAAATCCAAGAGAGAAAAAGAAGAAGGCAAAGTCCTTGATTCGGAAAGATTTCCCTGGCAAAGAAAGACCAGGTTAGAGAACGCGGAAAGGCTTTGGAATAGGGAACTAACCAGAGCAAGATTAGATTCGGTCAAAAATTTATCTCTTGCTATGAAAAACCTGGATAAAATAGCGAACCCAAATATTAGAAAATCTGAATCTTTTCTTGAATTGCAAGCCGGCATCTATCGCGAATTCATTAAACACCAATATGCTTTAAAAAACTTCAATCAGTCTGCTGAATTTCTGGAGAAGTATATTTCCTTAGATCCTAAGTTTAACGACGAAGCGGAACCTCATCGTATTTTATCTCATTGCTACGAAAGGCTCTATCTTTCCGCTAAAAAGTCGGGTCATCCGGAAGGTATGGAATATTATAAGGATAGGAGAAAAAAACACGGGATATTATATGCAGAAAAAGCATACGGTAGGAACTCCTACGAATTCAAAAAAGTTTTGGAATTATTTGCAAGAGATTAAGTAAGCGCGTTTGTTGGAATTCCAACAAGGTTTATCAGAAGATAATTCTATTGCACGTTTTAAGAAAATGTGGTAAGGCGTATGCGATCTCCCACGAACCACTCCCCCCAAATCCCAATGCAGGGCGGGGGCGCCCCTTTGCCCGTATAGTAGGAGTTCCGACACTCAGATCTAATAATTTTCAGGAAGTCCTAGTTCTTTTCTAAGGCGTTTGTTTTCCTCGACCAGATCTTTGATTTCTTGTTCTGTATACTCGAACAATTTAGTATGAGCCTCGAGGATATTTTTCATCTCGATCTCTTCAATGCTGGAATATTCCAAGGCTCTTTCGGTTGCCTTTTTCAGCTCAAGCGCATGTTTTAATTCCATAGTTTTAAGGTTGTCTATGATCTCGGAAACTTTCAGCCTTTCGTGAAGTGTTAGAAGCTCTTGGTTCTTGAGTTCATTCACCCTTTCGATCGCTTTGTTGATATCTTCATTGTTCTTTTTGATCTTAGCTTCGAACTCAAGGATTGCATGAAGAGCTGCGTTTGCTTTATGAGCATCTTTGTATTCTTTATTGGCGAGTTCAAAAACACCTTCGAAAAACCCTACGTTTGCCAGGCAACTATTCCCGATCTCGTTGGCCACCATCTTGAAAAACTCTGTTTGGATCACTCTATCCAAGATGATCCTTAAAGACCTAGGCTGGACCGGATTTTCTAAAACTTCGGTTTTACCTTTAGGTGAAAGTTTATTATATATTTCTTCCGCGTCCGGAGAAGAGATGATGGTAAGCGCTACAAACGGATGAAGTTCAAAACGTTTTAGGAAATCTTCCTTAATTTCTGCCCATTCTTTCAAATTAGTATTCACATAGAATACATTAATATCCTGAGCATCCAACTCTATCGATCTATAATCCTTTAACTGGACCTTACGCAGTTCGATATTAATTCTCGGATGTTTCCATATATGTACGGGGAATTCAGCTCCGGAAGTTATGTGCCAAATATTCGCGGTTTTCAAAGCCGACTCTCCCCCTTACTCGACGCCATAAATGAGACGCCGAAAGCCGATCCCGTCCTTCTAAAAAACGGAAATCAGTAACGATTTTATCGATTTCTCCATAAGGATAATTTTTTGAGTCCCTCTGTCAATTTTGTTTTTAGGAAAGAAAGGGGTCCTTCCATCCGGGCGAAAACGAGGGCAACCGGGGAAAAGAACTTAGCTAGGATCTGAAAGAAATTTACTACAGCGGGCGGAAAACGCATATCGGTTCGTTTTAACATAACAACAGAACCAATGATCGCGATCGCTATATTCCCACTCCATGGTCCTAGCCAAACCGGGAACTTGGAATTTTCGGAAATATTCGATCCGAATGTGAAAAGCGCCCAATACACAATGATCAAAACCACCGCCATTGTAAAACTCATCCCTTTTCCGGACCGTTTCACTACAAGGCCTAAAGGTAACGAGACTAAGGAAAAAATAATACAAGAAACAGGGATTGCGTATCTTCTCTGGATCTCCACATCGAATTGAGAGACTCTTTTTTTGGCCTCTTTTAATAAAGTAGTCAACTGAAGAACGATCGTAACACTCTGGGATTTTTGAGCATCCGAGATCGTTGGATCGTTCATGATATTTGGCAATTCCAATTGAAGCCGCAATACTCTATCTTTTAGATTTTCCGATCCATCCGAAGGAATTCCCATCTCTTGTAAAATTTCAAGTCCTGGGATCCTTTCCAATCTTCCCGCTTTGATATTATTTCTGATATCGATCAATGTCCATAAAGTGAATGAACCCGGATCCACATTGATGACTAGACTTTTTTTCTCTTCGGTTTTCGGAATATTATAATCCATCTCCCCTTTGCGGAGATCTCCCACCGAAAATTGTTGTTTAGCCCTATCCCATTCCAAGATCCAAGCGTCCTTCAAGCGGATGGATTTTTCGAATTCGCCATCAGGTCCCATTTTTTCCACCAAGGTACCCTTTTTAGCGGAAATAATTTGTGTAATATAAGATTCTCCTAATTGAATAGGACGGTTAGCTGCTCCCATGGAAAGAAGAAAGGGATCTTGGTTTTGCGGAATAAAAACAGTCCATTCACGGATCTGAACTCCGGAAAGTTCTCCCGTTTTCGCGTTCACACCTTCCGTATACATCGCAATCGCTTTTTCAGAACCTGCATTCTGCACCTGATCACCGGCAAACTGTCCCGGAGTTAATGCAAGAAGAGGGTTATAAGCCAAAACCCATTTATTGAACTCCGTCATTTTTCGGGTATTGATCGGAGAAAGATAGAAGCACAAGTAGGCAACGATAGCAGCTAAGAATATGCCGAACCCCACAAACACCACGTAAATCCGAGAGAATCCAATCCCCGCGGAACGTATCGCGGTAATTTCCGAGTCACCTGATAGCCTCCCCGCAGCCATCACCCCGCTCATCAAACAAGCCAATGGGGCAGTTGTAGGGAGAATGTTCCCCAACAGATAGCCGAAATAATCCAGAAGCCGGAAAGGATCCACACCCTTCCCCACAAAAAGACCGATCATACTTTTAAGTGCGATAGCCATATAGATGCTTGTGAAAAATAAAAGTGCGACTAAGAAAGAAGGAATAATTTCGGATAGAATATACCGGTCCAAGATCGGGATCCATCTCCAGAATTTTTCCCTGTCCGTATGAACAAAAAATCCGGGAGGAAGATCCGCAACGTTATGCACCCTTACGGAACGTAAATCTTTTCCTTCCGCTACTTTTCCGGCAGCTTCCGTTCCGAAACCTGTGGTATCAGTCCGATGAACTGCCTCGGACTTCTTTTTTTTTGGAGAGGAATCGCCTCCCGAAGTACGGGAGATCTTTTTCACTCGATCACCTCTCCTTTAAGAGTGGCACTAGTGGCAAAATTGATTTTTACGGAGACGGTTTTTCCGATCAGAGATTCAACGCTAACATTCTCCGGAATTTTAAAAACCGTCATTCTTCCGCAAGGTGTACGACCGCAAGCTTCCTTGGATGATTTTTTCGAAGCACCTTCCACCAAGATCGGGAACGTTTTTCCGATCCTGGCTTTGTTCTGTTCCAAAGAAATCGAGGTTTGAAGATCGACTAACTTGGTAAGACGTTCTCCCTTAACTTCTTCAGGTACGTCGTCCGGATATCTTTTCTGGGCAATAGTACCTTCTCTCTCCGAATACTTGAACATAAATGCCATGTCGAATCCGACCTTGCGAACCATATCCAATGTATCTTCGAATTGTTCTTCCGTTTCGCCGGGAAAACCTACGATAATGTCAGTAGTAAGACCGACGTTCGGAACGATCGTTTTGATCCGATCCACCACTTCCAAAAATTCCTCTTTGGAATAAGTTCTTTTCATATTTTCCAATACATCCGTATTTCCGGACTGTAATGGAAGGTGAATATTAGGACAGAACCTTGGATTCTCAGCCATAAGTTCTAAAAGATGAGTCGGAAAATCTTTAGGGTGAGGAGAAGTAAAACGGATTCTTTCTATATCAGTTTCTTCTAATAGAAGACGAACAAGGCCTGTAAAGTCCACACCTTCCGACTTATAAGAGTTCACATTTTGCCCAAGCAAAGTAAGTTGTTTTACGCCTTGGGCTACAAGATCCCGGGTCTCTCTTACGATAGAATGAGGATCTCTGCTTCTTTCTCTTCCTCTTGTATAAGGAACCACGCAGAATGTGCAGAAATTATTACAACCCCTCATGATGGTTACGAATGCCTGAATGCCGTTAACAACTCTTGGCTCTATTTCGTCATAAGTTTCGATCTTAGAAAGACGGGTCAGAGAAACGGGTTGTTTATCAGAGCGAATTGTTTGGATAAGTTCGGGAAGTGTTCTATAATTATCCGGACCGACCACCAGATCCAAAGGAAGTTCCTGATGGAATAGATCGTCTCCCAAATTCTGGGCCATACATCCCAAGACTCCGATGACCAAGTCCGGATTTCTTTTTTTCAGATAACCGAGACTTTGGAGCCTTCCGTAAATTTTTGCATGAGCATTTTCACGGATCGCACAAGTATTTAAAAAAATAACGTCAGAAAGTTCAGGATCGGAAACCGTCTCGAACTGAGCGCCTTGCATCAAACTGGACACGATACCCGAATCGTACTCGTTCATCTGGCAGCCATAAGTTTCTATATAAACCTTACCGGCCTTTTTTTCTACTTCTAGAACGCTCATAGGTCCAGTTTTGGAGAAGTAAAGACCCTGTCAACCCGCTCGAAACCTTAAAAAAAAGTTTCCTTTCCTGCTGGAATCGGATCATAATCAGAATCAGAATCCTCTTAAGACGAATCAGATGAATCGATCAGGAACAGGACTCAGCCGCAAAACGGACTATTATGTATTATTGGGCCTTTCCAGAGACGCCTCTCCCCAAGCTGTGGATGAAGGTTTTTATCGATATGTACAAGGTCTAAAGGAACATTCCTGGGTACCCTGGAAGGACTCGGAATTGAGAGAAGGTGCGGAAGCATACTATCATCTGTCGGATCCCACTCGGCGCAAACGTTACGATTCTTCCTTAGATTATGAATTAGTGCTTCCGGATCCGGAAGGAGTGCCGGAAGAATTTGAAAGATACTTCGAGGTCCAAAAAATTTCCACGCCTAAGGAATACGAAAGATTATACAAACAATTCCTAATGCTAAAATATGAAAGAGAAGATAAACTCTGGATCTTTAGGGCTACGGTATATTTTATACTGGCTTGTTTTGCAATATTGGTGCTTTCCTCTCTCGTTTTTGTAGTATTCCAAAAAAACGGCTGGCTCTCCACGAGCGCAGACCTTTTCTATCGTAGATGGGGACTCTTATTTTCCTGCACGTTTCTGGGAACGGCATATATGCTATTTCGAGTATTCTATCTGGAAAAAGTGATCACAATAAGAGAGAAAAAAAGAGAAATAGAGCAGAATGAAGAAGTCTCGGACATCGGATCCTAAAGCATTAACGGAAGACGAAATACAATACTATTATACCTTACTTCAAGAAGAAGTAACCGAGTACAACTGCGGAAGTTTATGTGCTCCTTCCAACGGAGGGATTCCCGTATGTTGCCAGGCGGACAACGCACTCCCTGCATTGTATAAAGCGGAATACGAAATGTTATCCAAAAGAACGGACTTATGGAAAGCGTATGTTCCGATGACTAGGGAAGAAAAAAAGGATTTTGCCGTATATGATCACAGGAAAATTACGTTTTGTGAATGTAAAGGAGTGGCTCATTGTGAAAGAGAAAACCGCTCCATCAGCTGTAGGACTTTTCCCTTAGAGCCATATTTAGACACAAGAGGAGTTCTGGTGGGATTGGTTTTTATGCAGGAATTCCAAACTAAATGTCCTCTAACCTCTAGGGCAAAGGACATCAGACAAGAATTCATAGACAATCACTTCCTATTTTGGGAAAAACTTCTGTTTAGAGTGGAATCAGAATACGAAGTTTATACTGAATCCAGTAAAGCGTATCGTAGAAAAAGAAAACGTACAGGTGTGGAATTTCCTATCTTATATCCAAGCCATCTCAAAGGGAAAGAATATCTGAAGCAGTATATTTAGAGAGAAACTTTGTTGGAATTCCTACACGGAGTAGCGGTAGGAAATATTGTTGTAAGTTTTAGTGAAATATGATAGAGGGGAACGAGCTCTCCCACAGGCCACTCCCCCCAATCCCAACGCAGGGTGGGGGCGCGCCATCACACGTTGGAATTCCAACATCCCACTCTAATACTCGAACAAAAATCTAAAAGTAAAAAGTTCATAACCCAGGATCTGAACTTCCAACGGATTCGGACCTTTTTGAAAACAGGACTCCGGAAATGCCGCTAACACCTTTTTGGTTTCTTCTTCATAAGAATTTTTAGGTCTCACTTTTGTAGTCGAGGAAGAAGATTTAGAATTTTCGAATTTGTATTTGGTGATCTGATTCTTACCGTCTTTTCCTCCGCCTTTTTCTACCGGGAAAAAATAGTATGTGTAAGGAAATTCTATCTTATTTTTTCCGTCGCAGTCTCCTAAACGAATACCGATCTCTCCCAAAATATCGACGGGACGATAAATCGTATTTGAACGAATATCTATCATGAATACCCGCATTCCTTTCGGATCCCAACCCAAATCGGAACCCAAAATGCTCTCTTTGGAATTAGATGGGGTCGTATTATTATTAGGATCTTCTAATATATTTCTTAAAAGTTCGCCCCGAACTTCCCATACCCGAACATCATAGGCGCCTCTTTCTCTTTCAGAACGTTCCGCTCTTCCTTCTTTCCTTTCCCAGGAATCGTTCTGAATATATTTGCGCTCTAAAGTAGTTTTGCAGGAAGCGATTAATAATAAAAGAAGAAGTACAACTCGCATTCCCTAAACTCTCCGTGACTTCGTGTCTCGGTGTGAGAACACCTTGTGTCTCAACTCCCCCTCCGCGCCTCTTATTTGGAGACCTTAATGGAAATAATCTCTCTAATCGCTTTTTCCATTTCGGATTTCACTTCAGGAGTTTTTTCAATCACATACGCATCAAATAACGCAGGCAAACATTCCGGATCACCGATGATCCGAACAGTATCGACAGCTTGCAAACGAAGAGGAAGGTATTCTTTTTTATTATTTGAAGCAAATGAAATGAGAGCCGGAACGGAAGTTTTATCCTTGAGTTCCCCTAATGCTTTTAGAAGGGAAAGTTTTACATCGTTTACTTTTTCTTTCTCGAAGATACGTTTGAGTTCGTTCGTTCCAGGATTGAATCCTAATTTTCCCATCACTTCCGCAGCCCGAGAACGAAGACCAGGATCCTTATCTCCGTCCAAAACAGTCAGTAACCCCTGACCGCCGCCGTGAGCACCAAGTTCCAAAAGTAAATCGATCAATCGAGCTTTGAGTCCTGGCACAGTTTCTTTCACTAACTGTTCCGAAACCGATTTGGCTCCTTGTTTATCGTTCAGGTAAAACAAAGCTTCCGTGCAGATCTTTCTCAAATCCGGGTTCGGCTCTGTAATCCCTTTATAAAAAAGTGAAATATACTGCCTGCTTTTTCTATTCTTGAGGATTTCCAATCCGTGAAGACGAACATCTTCATCCGGATCGGAGGCAGCCATTCTCGGAATATTTCCGCGGTTATCCGGAGTATTTGTTTTATTTAATACTGTAAAAAATCTTCTACGAAGAGCCGGAATATCGTCCGTTGCAAATTTACCGATCAAATTCTGGACCCTCTCGTCTTTGATCCAGATAGCGGACTCTAAAAAATATTCCCTATATACCGGATTAGTGGAAACTGCAAGATCCAAAACATGAGGCATCGCCCTATCGTCTTTGATCCCTTGCACATATCTGTAAGAGGATTGTCTCACTTCAAAATCAGTATGAGTGAGTCCCGCAATTACTGCATAGATCAGTCTTTTTTCCTTTTTTCGGTCTGCGAGTTCTAAGATCCTAGTTTGGATCTCCGTGTTTCGAGTGGTTTTAAAAACCGTGTCAAGTTCGTTTGCCCAACTGGGAGCTAGAGAATCCAAATCTTCCAATTCTACAAAAAGCGCTATCGATGCGAAGATACTATCTTCTCTTGCATCCGGTTCTGAAATAATTTTAGGAAGTTCTTTTACCAAATCCAAACGGTTCTTGGATTTGATCTCGGAGATTGCTTTAGCCTGGGATCTTCCTTTGGAAAGAACGGATTCCTTAAACGGATCCTTTTGTTCTTCGGCGAAAATATTCCCGCCGAAATTGAAAGTGAAGATTAGAACCAGAAAAAAGAATGGAATTCTTTTCAGAAAAGACCGTCCCTCTTGGAGGAATCCTCCAACGCGGCCGTTGCGGCACGCTTATTATCGTAAGCTTCCGTATTTGATGGATCTAAGTCTATTGCATTTTGGAAGGAACGAACCGCCTTTTTATATTCTCCGTTCTTATAAAATGCGACTCCCAGATAATTATAGGCAGTAGATGCAGTCTTAGGTTTTACTTCCGATCTTACGATCGCGGTCAACTCTTCGATCGCCTTTTCACGATCCAGAACGGAATTCGAATCTAATAGGATTTTAGAAAGAACTAAGCGCCCTTCGTAATCTTCCGGATCCATATGAGCGGAACGATATGCTTCGTCCTTCGCTCTATTTTTCATATCCGGGTCCTTGGACTTGTTATATAGAAGTGCCAATTTTTTATGAGCCTGCTTGAGCTCACCTGCGTTCCTAGATCTATTCAAGACTTGTAACAGGATCTTTTCCGCGCTGGAAGATTCTCCCGTGCCCATGTATGCTTCCGCAAGTTTTAGGGCTACCTTGTAGTAATCTTCTTTTTGTTTAAAAAGTGCGGAATATTCTTCTATCGCTTCCCTATAAAATTTGTTTTCCAGATAATAATCACCCAAGGCTTCCTTAGGTTTGATATCATCCGGATCCAAATAGGATGCCTTACGGAAATTTTCGATGGCTTGGGTTCCGTTGCCCGTGTGTTTATAAACCAGGCCTAAATTATAATACGCCTTAGCATTTTTAGGATTTAGATCCAAGACTCGGTTCAGATAGGTAATCGCTTCTCCGTATCTTTCCATTTGGTCTAATACGACGCCTAAATTTAATAATGCAGTTTCTGTAAAACTATCTCCTGGTGTGGAGTCCACGATCCTTCGGTACGTTTCCTCCGCGGAAAGAAGGTCTCCCTTATTATAATAGGTTTCCGCAAGTTGGAAGAGAAGATCCAAATTGTTCGGATTATACTTCAGACCTTTTTGGAGCGCATTGATGGATTGCTCACCTTGGTTCAATTGCTCGAAACCTTCCGCAATAGAACGAAATAATTCAGGATCGTTAGAGCCGGCTTGGTTGGCAAGTTCCAGATATTTTACGGACTCTTCCAATTTACCGTTCTTTTTCAAAACGATAGAAAGATTGTACAATGCCTTTGCATCGTTCGGAGTTATGGTTGCCGCTTCTCTAAAATAATGTTCCGCAGAAACATAATCTCCTCGATTATAAGAAATATTTCCCAGATAAGAATTGGAAAGAGCTGCGAGTTTTCCGCCTCTTGCTCTCATCACCACAAGTTTGAAATGTTCTTCCGCTTGCGGGATCTCTCCTTTCTTAAAATAACTTAATGCAAGGTTATAGGTCAGATAAGGATCGTCCGGAGAAGAAGAAAGTCCTTGTTTATACGCATCTATCGCCGCGTCGGGATCATTGATCTCGTTGAAAAGATTTCCCGCCATAAGGGCGATCCGCGGATCGTTAGGCGCAATCTCCCTTGCTTTTAAAGCGGTGCTTCTTGCTGCGGAATTTTGACCGCTATGAGCATAAGCTAACGTTAAATTATAATACGCATATACGTTATTGCCGTCGAGAGTAATGGCTTTCTGCAACGAATCGATTGCTTGCGGAAATCTTCCATCTTCGTCATAGATCACTCCGAGAACCGTTAAGGCCAATGACTTCTCCTGGCTTGTGGCCGGCCCCGTCAAAAATTCAGTGCAATAATCGAAGGACTGCTTTCTATAATTCTGTTTATATAAAGTAACACATTTAGTTAGAAGAGGATTATTTGTGCCGTCAGGAAGATAAGGTCTTTGTAATTCTTGGGCAAGACTTCCCTTAGGCATAAGAGGTGATTTACCGTCTGCAACACCGGTTCCGAAACCCGGTTTACCTTCTCTGAAAAAAGAATACCAAATCGCAAGACCGATCAAAAGAAGAAGGGACGCTGCGAGTGCCCCCCAAGCAAATGCTGTCGGATTATAATGTCGTCTGGGACGAAACTCTTCCGGTTCGTCTCCGTAATAATAAGAAGGTTTAGGTTCTTCCGTCTCCAGGAAGATTCGGTTCTTGCGGATCGGGTTTTCCATGTCGGTTCGTCTCGTACTGAAGGATGGAGTCCAGGATCCCATTTATAAAAGGGACCGAATTCTCACTTTCAAATTCCTTAGTCAACTCGACCGCCTCGTCGATGGTGACCCTTGGCGGAATTTCCTTGGAATGCAATAACCCATAAATGGACAAACGTAGAATACATTTGTTCACCGGGGAAATTCTGGCAAAATCCCAATTTCTCGAGTACTTCTTGATGAGAGTATCGATTGTTTCCTCGTTTTTCACAACACCATTTATGATAGAAACGGCAAAATCCCTTTCTTCCGTTTCGATCTTTTTGTCGTACCAACGGAACTTCAGGACTTCCGACAATGCGGAATCTACCAGTTCCAACTGGTACAATGCCATTAACGCGATCTCTCTGGACTTCCTTCTGGAAGAAGACATGATTAAAGAAGTTTCAGTAGATTTGTCATTTCCACCGCAGTTAAAGCCGCCTCGTAGCCCTTATTACCTGCCTTGGTACCGGCTCTTTCGATGGCTTGCTCAATTGTATCCGTAGTTAAAACCCCGAAAATTACAGGCACGGAATATTGCACTCCGATGGAACCCACTTTGGCGGATTCTCCGGCCACAAAATCAAAATGAGCGGTAGCTCCTCGGATCACTGCGCCTAAACAAATGATAGAATCGTATTTTTTACTTTGAGCGGCTTTGGAGACCACGATCGGAAGTTCGTAAGCTCCCGGGATCCGTACCACTGTGATATCTTTATCTTCGACCCCTGTCGCTTGGAGTCCGTCTAGAGAACCTTTCAAAAGGCTTTCGACTATGAATTCGTTAAAACGGGAGACAACAATGCAATGTTTTTGTCCCTTTCCGTCCAGCTTGGCTTTCAATTCTTGAGGCATCTGTTTCCTGGTTGCTTCTTATATCGAGAAAACACAAGTTACCCTGAGTGGCAACCGGAAAAGAAGCTTCCAAATCCAAATTCTGCATATTCCTGATCCTTGTCGGAATCCAGGTTTTCACCCTTTCTTCTTGTGAGACAATCCGATCTTTTTGGAAACCCAAAGACGCATTTTTAAAAAGTTTAGATCTACCGGATTGGGTCTTAGAATCCTCCATCAAGCTTCGAATATTCAACGATTCTCCCAATGTGATCAACCCGGAAGACGCAATGCCCGAAGACGATATCGCATCTTACGCAAACCAACTGAGAGTATTACTCGCAGTTTCACCTGCCGCCATGAGAGATATATACGAGATGGCAGGATGTTTGGACGGAAGCGATCTAATCAAAGTCCGCGGGAACAAAATGACGGATAGCGGAGAAGATATCTGGTTCGGAGTCTGTAAGAGCGGAGCCCAAGACGCAATCGTATTCCGAGTATTGGAGATGGGAAATAACCAACTCTATTATTTATACGAAGAAGAGTTGATCAAAACCTGGGACGAAGCCAAGAAGAATGCAAAAACAAATCCGGACAAGTCTATGAGACTCGCCACCAAGATCATAGAACATGAGCCTGCTCATCCGGGAGCCAGAAGATTATTGGGAAGTTTATATCTAAAGACAGGATATTGTCCGGGAGCGGTCCGCAATTATAGGATTTATCTTAGGATCCTTCCCCACTCACTTGAAAAATCTAAAATTGATTCTCTACTCAAAAAAAGCTGTGGGGATACTTTGGTCCCGAAAAAACCGGAACCGAAAGAATTTTCGGATGAATTGCCTACGTTAGAGGAATCCGGCTCTTAGTCTTTTTTTCGCACAGAGACCACAAAGATCACGGAGATACTAGAAAAAATACAATCAGAATAAACGTGTGAAGACCTGCATTTTTGGAGGTTCATATGCAAGGTCTAAAAATCGACGACATCACAGAGATTATCATCGGCTCTGCCTTAAAAATACATAAAGACATAGGTCCAGGTTTATTTGAATCTGTTTATGAATTCATTTTAGAGAAAGAATTACAAAAGCAAAATCTCCAGGTCGATCGGCAGAAAAATATAACATTTCGGTATGAAGATACTATTTTAGAGAATGCCTTTCGCGTAGATTTGCTTGTAGAAAATCGGATTATAGTAGAAGTGAAGTCCGTGGAAAATATCCTTCCGATTCATGCAAAACAAACACTTACATACCTGCGATTGATGAATTTACGATATGGATTGCTTATTAATTTTAATGAGAAATTGCTAAAAAACGGGATTACTAGATTAGTGAATGGTTATTAATAAAAGCTGTCTGTGATCTCCGTGTCCTCTGTGCGAAACACCTCAGAGCCTCTTAATATCTCTCCGCGTCCTTTTCTGTGACTCAGTCTTTCACTCTAAGCACTAAAGTGATCTTGCCGTCCGCTTTTTCCACTACTTCGAAACCTTCTTCCCTTAGAGTTTTTTTGATCCGATAAAATCCAAGGTTCACGACTTTAGGAGGGTCGGATTTGCGGGAAGAAGAAGGGAAACGATTCGCAGAGGCATCCATCACTATTTAGTTTCGGCTCCAAGAAGCTTCGTCTTGACCTTGACAGAAAGAAAACCTTTTCCTAAATGAGAAAGAGATGAGGCGAATTTTTGCTCTCGTATTATTTTTAATCCTATTGGCCTTGGGGATCTCCGCCTTTTATTTACAGGAATGGTTCGATTCTCCCGGATTCCGTTGGATAATTTCCAAGTTTTCCTTTTGGGTCTTTCTGTCGGTTCTCATACTTTCCTCCTTGGCAATGTTTCGGATTTTCAGAAGGGCCAAAAAGGCTATTCACACCCAAAGACAGGCTCTCGAAAAACATTTAAGCGGAATTTTAGAAGAACTGGTCCAGGACTCCCAGGCTTTAAGCGAATTTCTAAAGATAGACCTTCCTCAAATGGAAGAACGTATCAAGGTTTCCAAGGACAAACTTCCTAAAGAGATCTATTCTTCTTACACTTCAAATTGGACCAAGATCAGAACGGATGCAGAATCAGCACTTAGAGATCTGGAAACACTTCCTTTAGAGCCCGACTTCGGAGAGGAAAAAAACCGCGCAGTTCCGGAATATAAGGATCTTCTAAACAAACATACTAAAGCGAAATCCATTTTAGAAAGAGTCAGATCCGACCTTTCTTTATTAAAAGAAAAACTAACGGAGAAAGGATGTTGAGAACTGTCCTTATCATATTCGCAGCCTGTATAATATCCGCTTGCACCTCTATTCCGGAAACGAACTTTTCCATCGCAGAGTTAGCCTCTCCTATTCATCCGCTCTCTCCGTTATTACCTAAGGACAAAAGTGTAATTTCTCTATCCACACTTCGCAAAAAAACGAAAGTGAGCGGAATATTGCTCCACCATACCAAGGGACTTTCCAGTGAAGAATATATTACAAAAAGCGCAAATTCGGGATGGCTCGTACATTATATCGTAGATAAAAAAGGAAAAATCTACGGGGTAGAAGATCCCGGAACCTCGCTCATCAAAGCGGCTCCAAAAATGGACGCAAGTATGATCCATATTTCCTGGGAAGGAGATAAGGAGGACATACTCAAACGCCCGGCTCAGAAAAAATCTTTGCTCTATACGATCGCAAGAACTGCCCAAGAATTCGGGATCCCTGTTACAAATTTCGATGTGGGCTCGCGATCCGGAATATTTACGCATAGCCAGGCCAAAAAAAAATTCGGCGGCTTCTTAAACGGAAGCGATTGCGGAAACGAAAATGTATTAAAAGCTCTCCTGGAAGAACTAAAGGGCTCCTACTTTTCCGAAATGGAATGGAAGGATCGATACGGAGAATGGGTGCTCCGAAAAGAAAAACCTTTCGTCGGACAAAACGGAGAGATAAAAGAACCGAGTTACGATAAAGGCAGAGGTATCACCCCTACTCCCAGGGCGGAACTGGACAGTATCGAAAAAACAACAGACGGACTTCTTCCGGAAGAAAGAAGACTAAAATACAATTATAGAGGTGCAATTACCGCCGATTGTATCGTATTACACTTCACTGCAATCAACGATTATGAAGGCACTCTAAGAGTATTAGAAAAACGGAATTTGGCTGCCACCTTCCTGGCGGATAAAGACGGAAAAATGTATCAATTACTGGATTCTCCGCTTCATATGGCTGCTGCCGCTACCGGCACTAACCGAAATTGTTTCCAAATAGAGATCGTTGGCAAGGATACCGAGATGTTACTTGCAAATCCCGCTCAAACTACGGCAGTCTCAAAACTTGTACATGAGCTTTGTCAAAAATACCAGATCCCTTTGAATAACCAAAGAATTGAATCCCTAAAAGGTGTATTCTCCCATACCCAGGCCAAGAAAAAATGGGGAGGATCCATCTTTTTGGATGCCCAGGACTTTGATCCAGGCGAACCGTATATGAAAAAAGTAATAGAGACCTTGGGTGGGACGTATTATCCGGAAAAAGATTGGTACGATAGAAATGGAGAAGATTGGATCCTTCTATTCACCGATTTTCAGCCTTGATCGGTCGATTTTTTACGGATATTCGATCCGAATTTCCCAATTCCACCATACCGCCTAGTCCCTTTCCTAAAGGAATTCCCGCGCGAGTGGTATGGTACTTTTGTTTTTCAGGAGCCTCCGACTTTTTCTGACGAAGTTGAGTAGGAGTTTTGCCCGTTACCTTTCGGAATGCGTCGTTAAAAGATGATTTGGAATTGAATCCCACAAAATAGCATATAGAAAGAATGTCCTGATCCGGCTTATCTTCCAGAAGTTTGACGGCTTCCTCTATTCTAAAACCGTTGATATAATTATGAAATCCAGTTTGCAGATGTTCATTTAAAAATTCGGTTAACTGGTACGGTTTTATCCCCAAATCCTCGGATAAAGAGTGAAGAGTAAGTTCCGGATCTCGATACAGTTTATCTTCTCTCATCAACTCTTGGATCCTAAGTTCCAATAAGTTCAGATCCAAACCGATCAGAAGAGATTTTTCATATTTCTTCTTTCGTACTTCTCTGGTCAATGGAGCAAAAAAGTCCGGATATCTAGAAGGGGCCAAAAACAGAAGGGTAACGATGCAGGTCACAAGAAGTCCACCGATCCTAAACAATACATCCAACCCGAACATAAATCCGAAAACCAATGAATACATTGCAAACATTGTGATGGTTGCCAGAATGAAGATAAATCTGATCTGAGACTTTAACTCCGGAACCGAGATCACTGTTAATAACATCCTATATCTAAATCCGAAGTAGGCGGTAGTGAGCGCTGTCGTTAGGAAAAATCCCCAGGAAAGATAATGTCTATATCTAATATTTCTAAAATCTCCCAGGTCGGAAATGATGGAATCCCAAGGCCTTCCGAAAAAAAGTATTTCACCTAATAAAAAAAGACCAGGCACAAGAAAGTGGAGCCGGATATCCCGATACAAAGTTTGGTTCGGATATATCAAAGAATGTGTATATAGCAAAGATAAGGGCCCGATAGCCGAAAAAGAAGTGAGTAATAAGAAGATCGCATGCGGATAAGTCCTGTCAATTTCCAAGACTGCATTCGCAACCGTAAATAGTATGATCCCCAACGAAAGAAACAGAAGGGCTCCAATCCTGTCTTCTCTGCGTTTTATAGGTGGAATTAATTTTTGGACCACCAATAAAAAGGATAGGCCGCTTCCGAAGTAGAATAGAGGAGTGACCACTTCGGGATTTAACATAAGCGGTATATTAAGAAAATACCTAGGCTTGTCAAGTGTTCTCATCCGAAATGAATGATAGAACGATTTGGGACCCAATAAAATAAGTGGAAAATTTTTATTTCGAACACTTGCATTTATCTTAAATTATCAAAACCAAATCTTCCTCTCTCTTATATTTTACTTATTTTATAAGTTTCGATTTTTACACAACTGTTCGAATAATGAAACTCGAACGTTCGAATTTCATGTCTCGGACGACCCGATTTTTTTTATGGAGTATTCTTCTCTGCCAGAACTTGATCCGGGATTTCCAATTCCGGACTAAGGAGCGGAAAAATGGAAATGCAAAGAATACGTGCCGCAAAACGTTATTTGCGGTACGCCTTGTTAGGGATGGCTGTGTTAGCTGCGGGTTGCCCCGTAGGAATTTTTACCGAATTCCCCAACCAGGAAGAAGTATGTAAATTTGATCCGATCCGAGAAGGAATTCGCGCAGTATCCGCATCTTCTTTCCCGGAGCCGGTACTACAATCGGTGTTGGTGAATGGAAATCTTGTATGGCAGGAAGTAACGGATGGGCCGGCGTACCCTACCCCTACTTTCAGCCCTGGCCAAACCATCACACTTAGAGGAACAGGTTTCGGAGCCGGACCTGAGATCGATTTTTCTAAAATTATGATCGGGAATACCAGGATTTTGGAAACCGACCTAAGAATGTTCGAACAGAGACTGGACATCACCAAACAGGTGAACTTCGAAGTGGACGAACCTTTGGATAGTTGGAGCAAGTATATTCTTGCTTGGACGGACAATCAGATCCAATTCAAGGTCCCGGAACACACAACCTCGGGTCCTCTGGTAGTTCAGATCCAAAAAAGAGTCGGATATAACGATTCTTTACTTCATCCGGGACAACCACATAACGTGATCGATGCCCAGACTCGAAGGGTCACCGACGAAGATTTCAAACATAAATGTGATGTTGTTTCTATCTTAAGCGATGCGAAAGGAACAGTTCCTTTACAAGTAAACGTAAATAATCCCGGATTTTCTTCCATCATCGCTTTAGGTGAAAAGATATTCTGGTCTTACGACTTTAATATCGGAGTGGCTCATGCCGTCCGAAATCTGGATTGGAAGAAAATTTTCGCATACCAGGCGAAAGATCCAGTTACTGGATATACTGCTGACCCCCTTCTTCTATTCGGAGCGTACCAAACGGTCGCGGGCCAAGTCCCTTCCGTAGCTATCGACAATGTGTATTTCGATCGTTATCCGCAGCCTACTCCTATCCCAGGGCTTTTAGGCGGGGAACAAAAATTTAAAGGGAATACTAAAAATAGCGGTTGGGCAGGTTATAGATATGCGGAAGCATCTCATCCATACACCGGTAACGGAGAATGGATCGGATTCAACTGCGCTTCCTGCCACGGTTATAAGATCTCGTATGAGGCTTCTCCAGGTAACACAGTAACCAAAGTGATCCCTGGACTTCCGAATCCAAAATGGTCCATGAAATGGGCTTTATTAGGGGAATTTAAAGGAATTAAAGAGAAAGAGCCGGGACCAAGTTTCGATTCTTCCTCTAAAGACGTGGATAAAACCATGATTGTCTACGTTATGCCTCAAGGAGCCGGAGAACATTCCTTGATCCGTATAAAAGGAGAAGGTAGCGAAACTGATAACGATTACGAGTTCTCTCCGATTGCTATTCCGAACGTTACCAACTATATGGGGATCAGAAGATCTCTTTCTCACACGGAATCCTATGTTGGATTCGAAGGATCGTATATCCATTCCGAAGAGCCTGACGGAGCTACCGGTGCAATGTATGCCAAAGAACTTCAAGCTCTTACCGCTTACATGACCAAGCTAGACCAAAATGATAAGGCCCTAAGACAAGTTGGAATGTATCGTTGGTTGAAATCCAAAGGCAAACTGATTGCTCAGACCGGCTCAGATCCTGGAGAAGGAGCTTTCGTCCAAGCCGGATGGGAAAGCCAACCCGGTATTGCTGCGGCAGTTGCCAGAGGAAAGGCTACCTTCCAAAGAGATTGCGGATCTTGTCATAATGATAAAGTAGGACTGAACTCGAACGAAAAGATGTTCAAGCTGAACGAAGTGGGAAGATTTTTCGCACCCACCATCTATCATAAGCATCAACAATCCATTCGGGCCACATTCTTAAGGGACATGTATTGGGTTCAGCACAGAGGTTTATTGAGCGACGGTCACGTTCGTAATTTGGAAGACCTGGTCAATCCTGCTCGATGCACGGAAGGGTCCGCTTTATACAACCAGTACTATACCTTACACGCGCCTGTTTCTCCTGCTTTAGGTGGACCGGACCATCCGGAACCTTATCCTCCTCAAAACAGAAAGTCAGACGTGTTCCGAGTTTTCAAATCACCTAATAATGACACGGGTATTAAGAGAAACAGATTCATCGAAAGACATAAATATTTTGTAACTGTTCCTTGGGATCCGGATTGGTATTATTGGGATTACCAAAAGATGAGAAGAGAGTACGGCCCTCAAGAGTTGGGAACTTCCCAGCCTATCGGGATGCCTGCAGCTCCTCACCCATGGTGTTCCGCCTCTGCAACCGAGGTGGATGATCTAGTGGAGTATATCCTCACTCTCTAACTCTCTACGACCCGGAGAGAAAGATCGAATACCAGGTCGATCTCTCCGGGTTTTTATTTATGGGATTACACCCCAAAATATTCGATTTTCAGAATATACTAAAATTCTACTCCAGCATGCTCCTAAGCATCCAAGCGGTTTTTTCGTGGATCTCTAATCTTTGAGTAAGAAGATCCGTAGTCACCTCGTCTCCTCCCGAATCTGCCGAAGGAAGAATGGCTCTTGCCGTACGAATAACGGCCTCATGTCCATCCACAAGATTTTTAAGCATGTCTTCCGCTTTAGGAACTCCGTCTTCCTCTTTTAAAGACGTTAGAGAAGAGAATGCTTTATAGGTCCCCGGAGCCGGGTAACCAAGAGAACGAATTCTTTCCGCCACAAGATCCAAAGCATTCCAAAGCTCCGTATACTGGGTCATGAACATCAAATGTAATGTATTAAATAAGGGACCGGTTACGTTCCAGTGATAGTTATGGGTTTTTAAATATAAAAAATACGTGTCTGCTAAAAGTTTTTGCAGGCCCTGGTTGATGGCCTCTCTATCCTTCTCCGGGATTCCTATATTCGGTTTCATACATTTCTCCTTTCAGTTTATCTAGTTTAGAATCATTCTAAACTTAAATCTTAGACAGTGGCAACCTAATTTCTTTCGGGATAATGATGATTTTTTGCAGATTTTGGCGAGAGAGAAAATGAATCGGTAGCAAAAGAAATTCTGAGAAAGTTAAAAGAACAAATTTATATTCAGATCGAATGATCAATTCGCAGGTTTTGCATTTAATTTCTGAAGGTTTTCAGGTCGCGGTTTGTGGATTAGGTCAATTCTGTTATTATTTAGGAAAAAACCCAACTTCTTCGAAGTTACGGCAATTCTCGCTCAGCTTAAAGGTTGTAATAGCATCAAGACGGTTTAGATAAGAAAACTGTTCCATGTCAGAAACACAATCATTCACTTTATTCTTTTTATAATATTTTGAGTCGTCCAAATCTAGTAATAATGAGATAATGAGCGCGTTCTCGAAAGACCGAGTAGTAATCATTCCATTATAGCCGCCGAACTTTTTTTCATAATAGATGCCATCCGCATTAAATGCGGCATTTCGGATTTTCTCTCTTGCTTCCCCGCCAGAATACGCGTCGTTTACAAAACCGGTAGATTCGATAATATTGCAACCAGTAATGAGAACAATAAGAAGATATAATATACTAATAATCCTTTTCATAAAGACGAACCCCTCTGCAGTTTCTAATCCTTTATTTTAACACACTATTAACGAGGCACTATATAAAGTAAAAAATCATAATCATATTATCGAAAACTTTCGAAATATTCCTTTCTATCTCCCAATCAGGATATAGAAAGGTTTTAAGTATTTATTTATAGTCCGATAAACCATTAGAAAATTATATAAATCTACATTAGCTCAGGGACCTCAAGAGCCCGGCCTTTAGGACAGGCTCTTATATTCCTTGATCGCGGCAAAAACCTCTTCCAGCTCGGAATCGGTCATGTATGGAAATAAAGGAAAATTTAATACTGAATCGCAGATCCTTCCGGTCCTATGTTCTTTTCCGAATTTACCTACGATATACGGTTTTGCTCCGGGTTGATCGCTCATCGCTCCGGGATAAATAACACCGAAACCGATCCCCTTTGTTTTTAGGACTTCTTGGATCTTAGGTCTTTCTGCAGGATCAAAAAGAGTAACGTTGCAATATCCGTTTTCTTGAAAGTCTTTTGGAGGATGGATCACATTCACTCCTAAACTAGGAAGAACTTGATAATATTTTTCGGCGGCCTTTCTGCGAGAAACAAGTCTTGCTTCCAAATGAGGAAGATTCAAATTTAAGAATGCGGCTTGCAATGTATCCATTCTGGAATTCCAACCTACATCCCCGTAACCGTAATGAGAAGTTCTTCCGTGGTTTCCAAGCATTCTGACTTTATTCGCAAGCTCTTCGTCGTTTGTGAAAACCGCTCCACCATCTCCTGCTCCACCTAAAACTTTTGCAGGATAGAAAGAAGTAGTGGTGATCAACGCATCTTGGTAGATAGGTTTTCCTTTATACAAGACTCCGAAAGACTGGGCTCCGTCTTCTAGTAGGAAAACTCCCTTTTCCTTACAAAGTTTGCGGTAGTCTTCTAACTTAGCGCTTCCCCAACCATACAGGTGAACTATGATCGCAGCTTTTGGTTTTAGTTCTTCGAGTGCTTTTTTAAATTCTTCGAAATCCATTTGTAGATCGTCCGGATTCGTATCTACTGTAGCAGGGTCAGCTCCTACGTTTACCACGGATTCGAATGTTGCCCAGAAGGTGGAATCGGGAACTAATACCTTATCACCCTTTCCGACCCCCAAGGCTCTCAACGCCAATTGGAGTGCGTCCGTTCCGTTCGCACATGCGATCGAGTATTGAGTCCCGGCGGTTGTTGCTAGATTTTTTTCTAATAATGCGACTTCTTCTCCTCCGATAAAGGAGGCGTTCTTGCTGAGGGTTTTTACTTTATCTTCCCAAGCTTCCAGTAATCCCGGCTCGAATCTTTTGATATCTATGAAAGGTACGCCCATTATGGTCTCCTCCGAACAGCGTCCGAAAAGGGTCCTAAAAAGCAAATTATTTTGAGCCGCTTAAGGACCTCCATATTTGGGCGAAACCTTGGAGATTTATTTTTTCTTACGAGAAACTGTCTTCTTTTTAGGAGAAGGTTTCGGCTTCTTCCCAGCAACTACTTGTTCCGTCTTAGGTTTCAAAACTCCATCGATCATTTTCGGTTCGAATAAAATTTTGGCAATCTCCTCGAATTTAGAGACAGGAAAGAATTCCATCCCCTTCTTCACATAATCAGGTATTTCGTCTAACTGAGGTCGATTGTCCGAAGGAAAAATGATCTTATGAACTCCCACCCTTTTAGCTGCCACGATCTTTTCTCTTAGGCCACCGATGGCTAAAACTTCTCCCGTAAGGGTCAATTCTCCGGTCATACCGAACCCGAGTTTGATCCTTTTGTTCAATGCCAAGGAAAGAATGGCGGTTGCCATCGTGATCCCCGCACTTGGACCGTCTTTTGGAGTCGCACCGTCAGGGACATGAAGGTGAATGGTTTTTTCGCTGAATAATTCCTCACTACCTAAGAAATTTTTAATATAGCTAAGAGCTATACTGGAAGATTCTTCCATAGATTTTCCGATCATTCCCGTAAGAAGTATGCCGCCTTTTCCTTTTACAAATACCGCTTCTATGAGTAATGTTGCTCCTCCAACGGAAGTCCAAGCAAGTCCCAAAGCGGTTCCAGGAACGGTAGGCTTAGTCATCCTATCATCCACGTATTTTGGAACTCCTAACAGTTTTTCCACATCGTTAGGAAGGATATGTTTCGGATAAGATTCTCCCTTCACGATCTGAAGAGCGAGCTTTCTAGCCAGTTTGTCGGATTGTTTTTCAAGACCTCTCACTCCGGACTCTCTGGAATAATGATCTATCAGAGTGACTACGGCTTTTTTATCTATCTGTATGCCGTAAGGTTCGATCCCGTTTTTCTCCAGTACCTTTTTCCATAAATGTTTATTGAAGATCTGGACTTTTTCATCCGTAATATATCCGGAAAGATTGATCACTTCCATACGATCCAAAAGTATCCTACTGATGGAATCTAACGTATTTGCCGTAGCGATAAAGAAGACCGAAGAAAGATCGAAAGGAAGATCCAGATAATGATCCCTAAATGTTTTATTCTGTTCCGGATCCAATACTTCCAAAAGAGCGGCGGCAGGATCTCCCTGCATTCCTAACCCAAGCTTGTCAATTTCGTCCAAAAGAATAACGGAATCTTTTTCTTTAGTAATTCTTAATGCAGTAATGATCTTACCTGGCATCGCACCGATATAAGTTCTTCGATGACCTTTGATCTCCGCCTCGTCTCTCATCCCGCCTACTGAAAATCTAAAAAACTTTCTGCCCATGGCTTCCGCGATAGATTTGGCAATGGAAGTTTTACCCACCCCCGGAGGTCCTACCAAAAGAATAATGGAACCTTTTTCCGTAGGTTTGAGTTTCTTCACGGCCAAAAATTCCAGGATCCGCTCCTTTACATCATCCAACTTATAATGATCACGATCCAAAGTTTTTCTGGCTTTATCCAGATCAATTTCCCGAGAAGGGGCAGCTTCCCAAGGAAGACTTTCCATTATATCTAAGTAATTCCGCACAACGTTATAATCCGCGGTATTTTGATCGGTATAGAAGAACTTATCCATTTCTCGTTCCACTTCTTCGACCACTTCCGGATCTGCAGGAATGGCTTTTAGTCTTTCCAGGAATTTTTCGTACTTCTTCTCGTATTTCCCTTCTTTCTGACCGAGTTCCGCTTGGATGGCCTTCAATTGTTCTCTTAAGAAAAACTGTCTCTGTTGTTTATCGATCTTATCCTGGATATTTTCCTGGATCTCCCTCTGAAGACTTACAAGATCGATTTCCTTTTTCAAATACAGAAGGACTTTTTCGATCCGATCCTTCAGGTTCACGGACTCTATTACGGATTGATAATCTTCCTTCTCAATATTCAAAATACTGCATACAAAATCCGCCATCTTACCAGGCTCGTTCACATTCAGCATGGTCAGCTTCATTTCTTCCGTAAAAAGCGGATTATTCTGAGCAAGTTCCCTGGTCATAATAAGCAGGGTTCTCATCATAGCTTTGATCGTATTTTTAGAAGCGCCCGGCTCTTCTTCCGGATAATTCACCTTCGCGATCAACAAAGGTTCCACGGAAGAAAAAGATTCCACCTTAAACCTGCGCACGGTATTGATGAGAATATTCACCGCGCCGTCCGGAAGATTTACCTTCTTCAAGATCTTGGCAACGACGCCGAAATCGTAAATATTCTCTTCCGTTTTCTTTTCATTCTCCTCATCTTTGAGAAGAACCAGTCCGATGAAAGAATTCCCTTTTAAGACCTCGTCAACGGCCTTTGCAAACTTTCCCCCAGGAACAATAAGAGGGGTGATGATCCCGGGAAATACCGGTCTGGTCTTGATCGGAACCAGAAATAATTCGGGAGGAAGAATGGAGTCTACCGGTACGATATTGCCTTCCGCTTCACCCATATTATCAAAAAGATCCACGTTTCACCTTCGGTTTAAAAAATAATAGGACCGATTCCAATTTCTGGGTTCGCTCTTATTACTCAAATCTTTCTTTTTCTTCGATGTTGAAAAGAACTTGAATCTTTAGCGATATGCGTCAGTCTAAAATGGAAAAATATAAACATTTCAACTGTTTTCTAGAGCGGGGAAAAACGAATGCAGGTCAGAAACCTATCTCTTCTCTTTTTGATTCCGATGTTATTTTCTATCGGCTGTCAAAAAGACGAACCGGACAATACAAAAGCCCTTACAGGATTGGTCTTAGCCGAAATTCTTTATAATCCTTACGAAAGGATCACCCCTCCTGCAGAAGATACGATCCAAATCCCGCTCACAAATTCCGATTATCAAACCGGTAGGCAATATTTCCCGAAATGTTTCGGAAACTCGGGAAACACCAACTTTTATTTCTTCCGGAAGGCAGTTTCCTCGAATAATAAAAAATTACTGATCAATTTTATGGGAGGAGGAGCTTGTTGGAGTAATAACAACTGTTTCGGAAAGAATACCACAACATTCTTCAATTTCCTAAATGATGTGCCTGATCTTTTTATCAAGGTCGCTTTTCAGGGGATCCTGGATGCGGAAAACCCATCCAATCCATTAAAGAATTATGATGTTCTTTTTATTCCGTACTGCACGGGGGATCTTCATATCGGTTCCAATGATGTAACTACTTATGATGACCCGTACGTTTCATCCGACCCTTCCGCATATAGTCACAGAGGACACGATAACGTTCTTTCTGTCCTAAAATATATCCAATCGAATTACACTCAGGTGACCGACGTAGTGGTCGCAGGGCAAAGTGCCGGAGGGTATGGAGCAATATTAAATTATCCTCATATTCGCCAAGTATTCGCAGAAAGCGCTCGATTCCCAAACTTCAATAAGATCAGCTTAGTGGCGGATGCTTCTAACGGGGCGGTAATCGACGGATTTTTTACGAATATAGTAAAAAATCAATGGGGAAGCGCTCAGAATATTCCGGATTGGGTGGTGGGTTCCAATTATCTGGACGGAACTCCTTCCATAAGAGATTATCTCAGCAAGATCACTACTGAATACCCGAACGATGTAGTAGGACAATACACTTCCGCATTCGATTCTACGCAAAGATGGTTCTTTAATGTAATGGGGATCATAGATTCAGGATCTCCTTCTTATTCGGATTCCAGTTCGTATTTTGGACCGGGGGATGCCAAAGATGTGCCTGATCTTCCCGACAACGGCTCCAATACTCCTTCTAACTGTAACTGGGCAATTAACGCGAATACTGCGATGAGCAATACGACCGGGTCTAAATATTATTTTTATCGAGCTCCCGGAGATATTCATACAATCACTACGAGTGATACGATGTATGGGCTTTCCAGTAACGGAGTGAACTTCAATACCTGGTTAAAGTCGATCGTATCGAATGTGGGAACTCCAACGGACGTAGATTGTTCAGCCGGTGCCGGCTCTCATCCTTGCACGGATAGGAATTTCGGGGCAAATTCATTGAACAATAGTTTAGGAAGGGCGACCTCTCAGGACTCATTTGACAACGATAAAGATCTGTACGAGACCTGCTTCGGTCCTTGACATTCTATAAACCGGGAATAAACTATAATCGGAAGGCAATTGGTGCAACGTTTATCTTTATATGTCCTAATGCGGCAAGTTTGGGAACGCTGTAGTGAAAGTTTCCATTGGTTTAGGCGGTACATTTCGTTATGAAAATCCGGTATTTTATCATTGCACTATTATTCACTCAAATCTATTGCACGAAAGAGAAAGATAATACCCAGGAACTTCTTGCTACCGCATTCATTATAGATCTGGTCACAACCCCGTTCGCGAGGATCACTCCGGAACCTGGGACCTTTACTACACAAGTGGATCACGGCGCAACACCATATACATACACTGCGACTTTTGATCCGAAATGCAGCGGCACGGAAGGGAATGTAAACTTTTATTTTTTCAGAAAGACCGTTGCTGCGAATAACAAAAAACTTCTGATCAACTTCATGGGTGGAGGAGCCTGTTGGGACAATGCAAACTGTTTCGGAAGTAATACGGTCACTTATTTCAATCAATTGAATGTGATCCCGGATTTTGCCTTAGACCTTTTATTCAAAGGGATCATCGATCAATCCGTGGCTGCGAACCCGTTCAAAGATTATGATATCATTTTTGTCCCGTATTGCACAGGTGATCTTCATATCGGAAGTAAGGACAAAACGTATACAAGCGGGACCATCCAACATCATGGGTATGATAATGTAATTTCCGTTCTGAAATTTATCCAAAATTCCTATCCGCAATTGGACCGGGTTTTTGTGACCGGTCAAAGCGCCGGAGGTTACGGAGCGATCTTAAATTATCCTATTATTCGAGAGACTGTAACCACAATTGATCCGAGTGCTAAGGTCAGAATGTTATCCGATGCATCTAATGCCGTAGTGCCTACTTCCGCTCATACAATCGGTCCTGCATTTTTTCCACTGCTAGAAAGTTCCTGGGGCGTAGAAACGAACGGCATCGGAAATGGGACCGGCTTTTCTTCTTCCAATCTTCCGATTTGGGTGAATGGCATCGGGGCAAATTACGCCACTACAGGTTCACCTTCTATCAATGACTTTTTCAAAAAGGTGGCGACCGAATATTCGGGAGATGTACTCGGACAATATACCGCCTTGTTCGATGGGAACCAAAGATTCTTTTATCATGTGATGGGCCAGATCAACAAGATCAATAATACCAGTTTAACCTATTCCAATGCGACAACTGCCGACCCTTACCAAGCGGGAAAATTTTATTCTGTCATCTACGGGGACAGCGACGGAAGTTCAGTACCGGACGGAAATTCTTCCAGCTCTAACGATTATACTACTTGTGATTGGTCTAAACAGGCAGTTTCCAAAATGAAGGACGCTAGTTCCCAGTCCAATTTCAGATACTATATAGGTCCCGGTGACGTTCATACGATCACCACGTATAACGATATGTATTCTTTAAATAGCGGAGGAATTAAGTTCTCCTCTTGGTTGAATACTTTGGCAAATGGAGCAAGTCCACCCGCAAATGTTCAATGTAATGATGCTTCCGGATCTTGTGTGAATACGAATCTGTTCGATAGCACGATCAATGGAAATTTAGGAAAGGCGACTTCCGATGAATCTTATACGTTAAATCCGAAACAAGATTTGTATACTACCTGCGGAGGAGCGGCAGGCATAGGCTTGTAATATATTAAAAATAAGAAATTCCTTCCTTAAAATTGACTCCGGACTGGTTTAGAATTTCCTCATATATCTCCTTTGTTTCCTGATCGAAACATACAAATATCAACTTTCTAGGAAACTGATCCTTATGTTCTAGAATGGTCCGTATCGCAATTGGAGTCGCTAATTCTTTTGGATAAGCATAAATCCCTGTGCTGATACTAGGGACCGCAATCGATTCGAACGCACGATCCGACGATAACTGCAAAATATTCCTATAACAGGTTTCTAATAGAGAAGCTTCTTGATAATCTCCTCCCTTCCAAACAGGACCCACAGCATGGATCACATACTTAGCAGGAAGTTGCCCTCCGGAAGTAAGAATACATTGACCGGTAGGAAGACCATTCGGATATTTTTTGATCTTTAATATCCTACATTCCTCCATAATCTTCGGCCCACCTACCCTATGAATGGCCCCATCCACACCGCCTCCCCCAGATAAGGAAGAATTGGCAGCGTTTACCACAACATCCGTTTGAACGGACGTAATATCGCCTTTCCAAACAAAAATTTCCATCGTCATTTAAAGAGACCAAAAAAGGATCTCTTGCAAGGAAAATTTATATTTTATTTTCATAATTCGTTTAATAATGACTTTGGATTATATCGGCTGTTTGGCGAAAGATAAGGTCAGAATGCCAGGATCTGCGAAATATTTAGAATAAAATAATAGGTATTTTATAAAAAAGAGAGAATACGGACTGTTATAAAATGAAAAAGGGGGGAGCTACCAATTTAAACAGTCCGTGCTCTCCGCCTTCTTTTCCATCTGAAAGTCTTGCCAGGTTCTCAAGAACGAATATTATGGATAGGAGCGCTTACAAATTTACGGAGTTCAAACCAGAGGGGATTACAAATGGAAAAAGACTTTTGGTTAAGCAGATGGAAAGAGAATAATATCCCCTTCCACGAAGCCGAGACAAACCCGCTTCTACTTAAATATTTCAAAGAACTTTCTTTGGCAAAAGATAGCCGTATCTTTATTCCATTATGCGGAAAAACATTGGATATAACCTGGCTTCTTTCCAACGGATATAGGATCGCCGGCGCGGAACTCGTCGAGATGGCGGTCCAGCAACTATTCCAAGAGTTAGGAGTGGAACCTGAAATTTCTAAAGTGGACAAACTCACTCTTTACAGTGCCAAGGGTATAGATATTTTCGTGGGGGACATATTCGATTTATCCAAAGAGACCTTAGGTCCTGTGGATGCAGTTTATGATAGAGCAGCCTTAGTAGCCCTCCCCCGAGAGACGAGGGTTCGTTATTCCGCTCATTTAGCAAAGATTACCAATCAAGCGCCTCAACTTTTGATCACTTTTGAATACGACCAATCCAAAATGGCCGGTCCTCCTTTTTCCATTTCAGCGGAAGAAGTAAGCCAACACTATAAAGACACTTTCAATTTAGTTAATCTTCTAAGCCGGGAAATGGCAGGAGGATTAAAGGGACAAGCTGCAAAAGAAAACGTTTGGAAATTGTATTAAAACAGGAAAACCAAAGCTCACATAACTGTGAGCCTTAAAAAGTTGATCTTTTATGATTTTATTTCGACCATTTGGGTCTGATTTGTTTCGATCATTAAATTGTTAAATTCCTTTTAACAATAGATCGATTGTTTTGGAAAGTACAGCTCTGATATCGTCTTTAGCATCTTCATCAGGAAGAACCTTATGATTCCAGATCTTTAAACCGAATCGGATGAAAAAATTATCCAAAAATTCCGTTTCGATATGGGTCCTCATAGCTGTTTTAGAAGAGTCTCGATCCCATCTCAATACGATGCTTGTCCCTTTCCCATTATTCGCCTTTACCAAAGTTTCGGTAAACTCGTAGATAATTGACTGAAGATTACCGGGAATAAATAGATTGATCGCCCAAGAAGGTGCAAAGTAACCAAAAGCACCACTCACGTCAAATTCTTCTATTTTAGTTATTTTTAAATTTAGAACTCCGGAAGTTGCCGTATTGGTGAATCTGCCAAGCAATTGAACGTCGTTGTTCTCCAAAACCAGACCGTATAAATTAGCTTCTAAACTTGCTTTTACTACAAAAGGAAACTCGGAAAGAGAATTAAGAGTGAAAGCCTCTTGGGGATAAAAATTACCCTTAGTATCGTAAGGGATTACTTTTCCGTTCAACGTGAAAAACTTGAAACGGATCTCCCTGGTTTTAGATTCTATCGCAAATTCCGCCAATGATCTTCCGGAAACATTCGTAATTCTTAATTTAATAAAACCTAAATATTTGATATCGTCCAGATAATCGCCTAGATCCGGATAATCCCTCATCAAGGTCTGTTCTATGTTTCCCTCGAATGTAAACGCCGTAACACCGGGGAGTTTTCCATCCTGTTGGACCTTTAACAAAGAATCCAAACCGAAATAGTAACCCATAAACTTTGCAAGGGCGGGAAATGATTCCGTAAAATCGTTAATTGCCTTTCTTGCATCCGGGTCCTTAATTTTTTTGAAAGAAGTTGTCTCCGGTGCAGTGATGGATTTCAGATTATTCGAATCTAAAAAGTGTAATCCCGAGTCCATTGCACTCAATCCATGTTTATGAGTGAATGGTCCCATATGCGTAAGAACGTCCAAATTTCCGGAGTAAGAGTTCCCGCCATACGTTGGATTCGGATTATGTTTTAACGAAAACTCGGCGGTAAAATCACCGAAATTTGGAATTGGAACCTCCTTCATTCTTACGTTTTCTAGACTTACCTTATAACCGTCGTTGGCGAATCGTCCCCGATAAGTAACGTAATGTTGCCCGTTATTATCCTTTGTCATATATTCGGAATTAAACAGGTTTTTTAATTCGAATCTTTCCAAGGAACGATCCAGGTATTTATGAAAACCTTCCGCTCTTCCGTCATATTTATTTTTGATGATTGCAGTTTTCAAAAATTGGAAGAACTGCCTGGAGATATTACGTCCATCAGGACCTATAGAATCCGGGATCTGTTTTAAGGAAAACGCAGCGGATAAGGACAGAGCAGATCCGCAAATAACAAATGCTAGGATTAGCAAACGGAGCAGCAGTTTCCCGGATTTTCTTTCTCTTTCTATTTTTTGTTTCAAAAGGCTCATTTACCGCCTCTCCCTTTTTATAACGTTCGTATTATATAAAGCCAGGGGGCTTGATCTCCGATATTAGTGGTTAATCCGAACCTGTCAAGCCTATAGCAAGCGCTACAGAGACACCAGCAATCCCAATTCAGTGAACATAAAGTTGTCTCTATGTGGTACATTCTATTTCGTATACTAAAATGGATTTTGTCTAAATTCGAAAAATGACATGCCCCGTGTGAAATAAATTCTTCCCTAAAAAATCATTTCTTTGATTTAGTTGGTGAAAGTGTTCTAATTTGCTCGATTAATATTCCATTCTGTGCTATACTCCCCGCCCGGAGGGTTTTCATGAAATGGTATTCACGACTAAGTTTAAATTTAAAATTAGCGATCTTATTCTCTTCAGTATTAATTCCTTTTTTAATCATACTGGCTCTATCTCTTATCAATTCAGCTTCTCGGATCGCTGATATAGAAACGATCCGCAACGATAGATTAATTCCGTTACAACAGCTAAAAACGATCTCGGATCATTACGCGATCTCGATTGTGGATTGTGTTCACAAAACTCGCAGCGGTGCATTCACGTATGAAGAAGGTGTCGAAAAACTAGATACTGCGATGAAGGAGATCAAATTGCAGTGGAATATCTATCTTCAAACACATTTAGTGGAGGAAGAAAAAGTCCTTATCGAAAAATTGAAACCTTTATTTGACGAAGCCGACAAGAGTGTGGAAGAAGTTCGAGCGCTTATGGTCGCTAAAGATAAGGAAGGTTTGGGAAATTTTGCGGACAATAAAATGTATTCGAAAATAGACCCCGTTGCGGGTAATATCGAAAAGCTGATCTCTGTGCAGTTGTTTATCTCGGAAAAGATCTACCAAAAAGCGGAGACGGAATATACGTTTAGTCTTACGGTTTTTCTTTCTATTTCGGCGCTGACACTCGTTTATATTCTTTACGCTTCGATTAAATTTTCGATCCGACTTGTGCAAGGTTTAAATCGAGTCAGAATTTCCATCCGGGACGCTGATTTTAGTCATCCAATAGAAGTGGAAGAGGACGAACGAAATTTAGACGAACTCTACCTTCTATCATTAGTGTTCCGTAATTTTCAGTCCAAGGTGAAGGAGATGTTGTCCTCTATCCTTACTTTTTCGGAATCTATCTTGGTAGCGGCTGAACAACTTTCCAAATCCAGCGAATATCTTTCGGAGAATGCGCAAAGTGAATCCGCTTCCGTCGAAGAAATTTCCGCTTCCGTCGAAGAGATCAGTGCCGGTATGGAACAGGTCACCATGAATGCGGAAGGACAGTATAAACTTATTCTTTCGTTTTCCGGAGAAATGAAAGAGTTGGATAGTTTGATCACGAAAGTCGGGGATTCAGTTTCCGATTCTTTGGGAAAAATTTCGGATATGTATACCAAAACGGAGGCCGGTAAAAAAAATATGGGCAGCCTCTCCGAAAGTATGATAAAAATTGAATCTAGTTCCGGAGAGATGAGATCGATTACTGCGATCATCCAGGAAATTTCCGAAAAAGTGAACCTTCTCGCGTTGAATGCGGCTATAGAAGCTGCAAGAGCGGGAGAACATGGAAAAGGTTTCGCGGTAGTCGCGACGGAGATCACAAGACTCGCCGAACAAACGGATCAAAGTACGAAAACTATCGAAAGCCTGATCCGCACGAGTAACCAAGAAATTGAATCGGGTAAAAATTTTGTGGATAGTTGTGTGAGAGTTTATGCGGAAATCCTGGAGGGTCTTTCCTTTATCAAACTTTCTTCGGACAATATAGTCTCAACGATGCAAGTCCAGCAGGAGAAAAAGGCAACGATTATCACAGCGGTCAACGAAGTGGATACCAAATCGGAAGAGATCCGAACTTCAGTTAAAGAACAAAAAGTGGCGATCTCCGAGACTGCAAACGCAGTTTCGAATATCTCCGTTACGGTCCAGAATAGCGCTGCAAACTCGGAAGAGATCGCAGGAAGTGCAACGGCACTTTTAAATATCGCTAAAAGTTTAAGAGATACGATGAGCTTCCTGAAAGCTTAAACGTTATCCGGACCTTCTGCGATCTTCTTCTCTGTGCGAACCAAATAATACGTCGGGTATTGCAAAAAAATATCCGATGTAAGCATAAAGAAGAAGATAACAATCAGTAATATTTGTCCAAACATTGAAACCATCATTTCTTCCGAATTGGAGATAAGAGAAACCAGTAGATCCGGAACAAACATGATCACGAAAGGTGTCCAGGCCGCCACAATATAGTCGGAACGTTTGATACAACTTGGTAATTCTTTTATTCCTTGGATCAAACTTAGCTTTGAAAAGAGCACCGGAAGGATCAGATGAAGAACAAGCCCCAATACAAATGCAAATATCAGATAAAATCGAACAAATTCCGCGGGAAGTGGAGTGCCCGGTTCAGTACTTTGTTTTTTTAAGAACTCTTGCAATTGTGTCCCTAAAAAAGGTTCCACCAATCTAGCTACGATCAAAAAGAATAAAATCAAGAACAAGGCTAAAGTAAGCAAGAATATAAAGTATTTGGAAAATTCCACCGGTCTTGCAGGGTCCATTCCCGATCGGATCACGTATCCGTTCACTACATATGTTCCTAGTAACCCTAAGACGATCAGTATCCCGCCCAAAGCGACCGCGCCTCCCGCTTGTATCGCAGGAATTGCGCTAAATACTAGTAAAAATAAAACGGATCTAACGAGTACGATGAATCGGATCTGTCCTCTGGAAAGTATGTACTGTAAGTATTCTTTAAACATCAGCTATCTATCCGTTAGGATTTAAGAAGCGGATACGATAGCAAGCAAAGTTCGTCTTCGGAATCATTCGGGAGAGATCACAAATCGGATCGGATTTCCTTTTCTGTCTTCTAAATCTTGTAAACTTTCGTTGATGTCCTCTAATTTTCTTATATCCGTAATCGATCTGCTTAGATTCAATTTTCCTTGCACATAAAGATCTATCAATTCCGGGATGGCCCTTCGATCCGAACCGTAAGAGCCCGCAATAGTGATCTGTTTTTCGATAATGGAGAACGGGATTGCAAATTTTAAAGGCTCTCTTCCAATCCCGACGAGTACCATTCTTCCTCCGGGGTTCATGGCCCGAAGTGATTCTTCTATATTTGTCATTCTTCCGGAAAAATCAGCAAGAAGGTCCACTCCACCTTTGGAAATTTCCTTTAGGGTCTTGCCCGGATTTTTTACTTCTCTCAAATTTACTATTTCATCAGCCCCATAAGCGGCGGCGTTTTCCAAGGCTCCCCTATCCACATCCAAGGCGATCACTTTACCTTTTGTCAATGCTCTTGCAATCACCACTCCATGGATCCCGAGACCACCACAACCGAAAACAGCAACCGTATCTCCGTCTTGAATCTTTCCTCTGAACTTAATCGCATTATAAGGGGTGGAAACCGCATCGGCTAAGATCGCACCTTGTTCGAAGGGAACGGAATCAGGCAGGGGATAGAGATAACGTTCTTCGACTATATTATATTCTGCGAAACTACCTTCTCGATCAAATCCGAATACTCCGATCTCCTTGCAAAGATTTTCTCTTCCTGCGAGACAATGAGAACATACTCCGCAACTGGTTCCTGCGGCGATCACGACTCGATCCCCTTTTTTGAAACGAGTGACTTTTTCTCCCACTTCTTCCACTACACCGGAAGCTTCATGTCCTGGGATCTGAGGATAATGTTTACACTTTAAGGTTCCATGTAATACTAAATGTAGATCGGAACCGCAGATGCCACAGGCTTTGATCCTTACCTTCGCTTGTTCCGGACCGAGATCAGGGATTGGAACCTCTTTGATGATCAAATTTCTTTTTCCGGACTCTAATACAGCGGCTTTCATCGTATTCTCCTCGACGTAGTGAGATTATAAACTGCCAAGAATCGGTCAAGGGATTTGAATAGGAGTTTTAGCCTTCTCCTCATGTCAGTTCGGGAGCAAAACAAATACGCTGTTCGTTATAGTCCGATCTCGAATTTCGTTCTTGTTCGCGCGCTTTCGGATTTTTCCATGGTAGATAGAAAGAAACTAGATACAGATGACTGCGGAAGACATTTATAAACATATCAAGGCCAGCCAAAACGGACAAGATTGGCATCATAAGAATTGTTTCGGTTGCGGGCCGGAAAATAAAAGAGGCTTACACGCCAGCTTTCCTTTTCACGAACCAAGCGGAGAAGTCCGTTTTGCTTGGACCATAGAGAAAGATTTTGAGGGAGCGCCCGGTTTCGCTCATGGTGGAGCGCTCGCTACTTTATTGGACGAGGCACAAGGGGTATTATGTTTTCACTTAGGTCATTTTGTGATGACCGATCAATTATATATGCGTTATTATAAGGCCTGTCCATTAGGCGAAGAATTAGAAGTCCGCTGTTGGGTCACCATGGTCAGACGCAGAAGACTTTACACTAAAGGGACCGTTCATCTGAAAAAGACGGGAGAACTTCTTCTTTCCTCCAAGGCTCGCTGGTATGATATGCCTGATCGTGTTTTTTCCAGAATGTTCCAAGGTACTGCATTTCCCGTGGATACTATTTTGAAAGTCTTGGAAGAGAACCAAAAAAGAGGAAAAGAAATCAGGAAACGACTCAAAAAAGAAAAACTGAGGCCCGAGTAAGCTCGTTTTTTGCTCGCATTAATCCTACTCAAGTCCGATCCTGTGCTCCGTCAATCTTTGCACCTAGGAGTGTAGAATGGAATCTTCTTGGCAGGTCTTTGCGATTGTCTCAGTAATTTTATTCCTAAAATTACTTTCCACTTCCATCGTTCAAGGTTTGGTCCGGATAAAAACCAAAACATTCCGCTGGAAAGAAGACGCGGAATTTTTCACTAATTCATTCCCAGCAACGGACGATCATACGATAGTCGCCACTGCAAACGGGGTCTTCCGAAACGACTTGGAGAATATTCCAATTTTCTTATTCTTACTGATAGGGTATATTCATACCTATAACTGGCATGAAGGGACCATCATCTATTCCGGAATATTCATAATTTCCAGGATACTGCATGCCATTTTCTATTTTTTTCATAAACAACCTTGGAGGAATATCGCTTACGATTTGGGGATCTTGAGTATGTTAGCCCTATCGGGACATATTGTACATTCCGTATTTTTTGCCTGATCACCACAGTTCTTTTTATAAAAATAAAAAGGATTTGTTCCAAAAGATTTCCACGGAGAGTCTAAAAACAAAGCCTAGATCATATCCGGACCATTCCGGCCGAATCAAAGGAGAATCATTTGATCGAGTTATACACCGCAGGGACGCCTAACGGAAAAAAAGCTTCCATCATGCTGGAAGAATTAGGGATCCCTTATACAGTACATCCAATCGACTTTAGTAAATTAGAGCAAAAAGAAGAATGGTATCTTAAGATCAACCCGAACGGAAGGATACCTGCCATCGTAGACAAAGACAACGGTGACTTTCCTGTTTTCGAATCGGGAGCGATCCTGATCTATCTAGCGGAAAAATACGGAAAATTCCTACCGAAAGATCCTAAAGAACGATCCATCGCGATCCAATGGCTCATGTTCCAAATGGGCGGGGTCGGTCCTATGCAAGGTCAGGCGAACCATTTTGTGAAGTTTGCCCCGGAAAAAATTCCATACGCAATGAATCGTTACGTGGATGAAACAAAACGCCTTTATTCCGTTTTGGAAAGACGTTTGAAAGAATCCGAATATCTCGCAGGAAAGGAATTGAGTATTGCGGATATAGCGACTTGGCCCTGGGTAAAAGCTAGATCTTATATCGATCTCTCCTTGGATGATTATCCAAAGCTCAAAGCTTGGGAAGAAAAATTAGGAGCAAGACCCGCATTCATTAAAGGAAGCGAAATTCCTAAAAAATCCTAAATAATAAAAGCCGCTTTCTAAAAAGAGTGGCTTTAATATTACACAAGCTTGTTTTTCTATAATTTCGGACGAGGATTCCGACTAAATCGGGACTTTTTCCGCTAATGGTAGATAGACCCTGAATGTAGTCCTTCCCGGCACGGAATCAAAATCTATTTTTCCTTGATGTTTCTCTACGATCTTTCTGCAAATATCCAGGCCCAAACCGCTTCCCTCCCCTTTTTCTTTTGTGGTGAAGAATGGTTCGAAAATTTTATCTTGGATCTCTTTCGGAACACCGGGACCATCGTCCGTGACGGAAACGATTAAAAAATCATCTTCGATATAAGATTCAAGATCCAAGCTACCTTCGAAAGAAATAGCCTGGAAAGCGTTATTAATCAAATTAGCCCAAACCTGGGTCAATTGATCAGCTTGCCCTTTCACAAGGGAATTCTCCGCAAAATTCCTTCGGATTTCCACTCCTTGTTTTACTTTATTATAATATAATGTTAAGACCAGATCTATCTGTTCCCGAATGTCGATCAGACTAAATCCAGCATGATCCTGGTATACGTATGTCTTTAACGCACGGATCACTCGGGCTGCCTTGGACGCGGCCTCTCTAACTACATTGCTGTATCTCAAAATACCGGAAAGATTGTAAGCATTCGAAACTAAAGTCGGAAGTTTTTCTTTTTGGATCCCTTTGACCATATCGGGGATATCTTCCACATTTATACTCAATTCAGCCAGATTTTCCGACAAGAACTCGGAAGAAGGAAATCCAAGATTTTGTAACGTTTCCCGGATGATCTTTCTATTTTTTCTTTCTTCCGAGGAATCATAAAAGTCCGGAAAAATACTTCCTTTCGTAAAAATTTTCTTCCAAGTTTCTCTTTCTTGCGGATCCAATTCCGCAAATTCGCAGAGCAATTTTTCCCAATCCTGGCGAAACACACTTTGGATCCCTTCGTTGGAAGAAATGATCGCACCTAAAGGTGTATTTACTTCATGAGCGATCCCTGCGATTAATTGTCCGAGCACAGCCATCTTTTCGGATTGGATCAGTTGCGCCTGAGTGGATTTTAATTCTTCCAATGCTAATAGCAGGTCTCTATTCGTATTTTCTAAATAAGTATTGATTGCCTTTAGCTCTTCAGTTCTGAGAACAACTTTTTGTTCCAGATCTTCGTTCAACTTTCGGATCTCTTCTTCGGCTCTTTTTCTCTCCGAAATATCCCTTACGATCGCTTGTAATAAAGCCTTTCCGTTCAGAGTAACGGAAGTGAGCGTTACCTCCGCATCAAAATTAGTTCTATCTTTTTTACAATGTAACCAATCGAAAGTCTGGGGTTTTCCGGCAAGAGCCGCTTGTATCTTTTGAAACGCCTTTTGAGAGGAAGTTGCTCCATCCGGCTGGAACTCCGGAGAAAAATCCACAGGTGAAGCACCTATTATATCTTCTCTTTTACATCCGAACATCTCTTCCGTTTTAGGATTACATTCCAAAAAAACCCGATCGTCCATGAGAAAGATTGCCTCTCCTGCGCATTCGAATAATGCCTTAAATTTGAACTCCTGCTCTTCCAATGCTTTTTGGGCGATACGAATATCCGAGAGTGTTACGGCTAATTTTTCCTCCGTCTTTTTTCTTTCCGTCAGATCCTCGAAGATCAAAGAGGCACCAAAAATACCCGAATCGTCAAAAAGTGGATTTACTCTGATACGTACTTGTAGCAACATTCCGCTGATCGTAGTGTTATAAGGCCCTTCGTAGTCGGAAGCTTCTCCTTGTAGCCCCTTGCCGATCAATGTGGAAACTGTTTTGTCTTTAAGATTGGAATAAGAAAGTCCGATGATCTTATTTCTTTCGGCCCTTAAAAAATTCAAAGAAGAATTGTTTGCTTCTATTATTCTCCCCTGCCTGTCGAAGATCATGAGTCCGATAGGAGATTGTTCGAATATATCACGATATACGTTTTCACTCTTCGGTCCGTTCATAAGGATATTGAAAAATGGAAGCTCGCACAACTCTGTAAGGTCGAATTTTCAAATCAACCTAATAATTACGGCGCAACAGGGAGGGTAACGTAGAATGTTGTACCTTCTTCAGAACTGACGAATCGAATAGACCCACCATGTTCTTCCGCTACATTTTTGCATATATCTAGTCCGAGCCCCGTACCTTCTCCGGGAGACTTGGTAGTGAAGAACGGATCGAAGATCCGGTCTCTGATCTCTATGGGAACTCCGCTGCCGGTGTCTTGGACAGAAATTTCCCAGAACCCTCCTTTTTGTTCCGCATCCAAAAATATCCTTCCGGAATAATTCATGGCGTGTAAAGCATTTGTGATCAAATTAGTCCAGATCAAGTATAATCTTTCCGGATCTCCGAGTACTCTTGCGGTTTCCGGTATATTAATATCCACAATCACTTTGTTTTTCATTTTAGAATAATATAATGTAATAATGTTCTCTATCTGCTCTTTTGGAGAAACGGACTCCGAGTGAGGTTTCCAATCACCTTCTCCGGATGCATAACTTTTTAAAGCCTGGATCACCCTGGACGCTTTGATAGAGGCATCGAGGATCAGTTGACTGGATCTGGAAATACTGGAAAGAGCCGAGGCATTATTGACGATCATCCATCCTCTTTCTCCTTTTGGGATCTTCTCCGCCAATTCCGATACCTGCTCTGGAGAAATCCCCAAATCGGTTAAGGCATCCGCCATTACTAAGGAGTTTTCTATTCCGAATTCTCTTAGTATAACTTCCGATCTTTTCCTTTTGGTTCTTTCTTCCTTGGAGTCGAAATCCGAATTAACAGTTCCTCCCTTCTTGAATAAGATCCCCCAAAATTCCCTTTCTTCCTTATTAAAGCTGGAATAATCCTTTAAAAGTTTTTCCCAAGGTTCGCTCAGGATAGAACGGATCCCTTCCGTGGAAGAGCGAATTGCGCCTAACGGAGTATTCAATTCGTGAGCAATACCTGCCATCAATCTTCCCAAAACGGCCATCTTTTCCGATCGGACCAGATTCTCTTGGGTTTTTTTGAGTTCGTCCATGGCGGTCCTGAGTTTATCGTTCGCAGCAACCAAATATGTATTAGTAGATCTTAATTCTTCCGTTCTTTCCGCAACAGTGTTCTCCAATTCTTTGTTTGCGTTCCGGATCACAAACTCGGCATTCGCCAGATCCGTCACTAGTAAACTTTGCCTAAGACTCGCAATCACTACCATGACGCCGGCACAAAACCAAATGACCAATCGGATAATCTCAGGCAGACCAGGCAGTGTTAAGGAAAGGACGATTGCGGCTGAACAAACTACTACCTCCAATAACGGAAGGATCCGTAAAAGTCCACTTTCTGTTCCGGCTTCTTTTTCACCTTCCCCGGAAGAACTAGGGACCCAAGTCAAGGATCCGTATCCTAATAATAAGAGACTGGCGGAAAATCCCGCGTTCGTTAAAGTACCGTCTTCCGGAACTTCGATCAGAAAAATGGAATTCCATTGTAACCAGCTAATTCCCATTCCAGCGAGCCCAAACACCAAACATAAAAAGGAAAAGTCAGCCTTTAAACGTAAGGAAGGTTTCATCAGCACACCGATACAAGCCGCGGAAAGTGTGAACACAGGATAAACCGACAAGGTCAATAACTGGAACCAAGGCCTATCTTCTTTTTTAGAAAGATATAATACTAAGGTAACCGCAAGGACCGCGATCGCAAGTCCCAAGGCATCCATTACGGCCACCTTCATTCTATTAGGTGGAACTCTATCTTTTAGAAATTGAGCAAAACCTATGGCAAAGAACGGTCCTATCCAAGGATAAAACAGGTCGCTAGGCGCAGGAAAACTGTAAAACTTAGAGATCGCTTGGATATCCCAAACCACCTGCCCGAAAAAATAAGAAAGCAGCCCCAAGAAAAACCAGAATCTGAATCTTTTGGTTTTTCCTTCCGCAGACTTGTAACCGAACCAAGCAGTGATCGTAGCGATCGCGATAGACGATGTCCAATGTATATTATCGTAAATCCGTAATAATTCCGTTTCATCCGTGAAATATATAAGAACAAACAGGATTAAAACGAATGCAGATCCTAGGTATATGGAGAGAAACCCTAAATTTCTATCCTTTGAGGAACGAATTTCTAGTGTGGATACCAAAGAATTCATGCGGACTAGCGGGGCAAAATCCTACACCTTCGAATATCGAAGTCCACACTTTTTTATTTCCAAAAGTCTTCCGATCTTATGATATCTCCGTTGTTGAAGATCCTAGAAGCGCATTAAGATAAGGCCCTCGGCTTTAGAACAAGTTTAGATTTAGTATAGCGTCCTTGAACTTTTATCCGGAATATGAGGAAGGAAATTTAAGCTTACCGGAATATATCTTCCTCTTACCCAACGAAACATACTGACGGAGCTATTCCAGATCCAAGGCATCCAGGTAAAAACGTCCTCATCTTGTTTGAGTATCCTCTTTAAGGTTAAAGAGATAGGTGTACCTGAAGTAAAAATAAAAAGCCTCTCCGCATC
This sequence comes from Leptospira sp. WS58.C1, assembly GCF_040833995.1. NCBI lineage: Bacteria > Pseudomonadati > Spirochaetota > Leptospiria > Leptospirales > Leptospiraceae > Leptospira > Leptospira cinconiae. The sequence continues at coordinate 808,806 of NZ_CP162137.1, read as the reverse complement.
GGAAGGTTGAAAATATGTATCGCAGGCCAGATCCACTCTGGATTGAAAGTTTGCAAACGTTTCAATGCCGGGAGGAGTGAATTCTCCCGTTCGCCAAACGGATAATATCTCCTCGGTTAGTTTGAAAAATAATGCGGCCGATCGAATTCCGCCCTTCAATCGAACTTTAGAAAACTGTAATAAGGATCTTTGGAATTCAGGCCTGATCCCGGATAGATGTTCCGCATATTTTTTCCACAACTCGGGAGGGAATTCATTCCAATTCGGATCGAAAGAATGAAAATCGGATCCCGATTTTAGATCGGAGTGTAAAGAAGAAACTCCCTTCATAAAGAACTCCGCTGTTTCTTTATGCCTTCTCATTGTTCCGGAAACGATCTTATCGGGAAAATCTCCATTGGAAGCCATATACTTTCCTAGGGCAAAGGCTTGTTCCTTTCCCTTATCGGTCAACAGATCGTAATCTTCTCCTGTGGAATTCGCCTGTCCATGGCGAATCAGATATATTACGGACATATTTAGGATTCCGTGGTGAATCTTGGATTTACGATCTCTACTTTTTCGATCACGGACTCTTTTATATGTTTCCAGTATTCCGTATCTTCCAATGATTTTTTTTCCTTTCGAATAATATCCCGCAGCTCTTCGTTCCAAGAAGAAGTCAGATTTTTTTTCTCATTCCACGTTTTAGGAAACTCCGATTTTTTACCCAGCAAGGAAGCGAGCCTAGAGAGTTCTTTGTCCAAGGACTCTTCTCCCGAACGTATTTCCCGCGAGATCACTCCAAGCATATTCCAACTTACTAATGTTTTATATGCGAGAAGGTCCTTATCCCTAAACTCCGGTAAAACTTCCTTCATTAGAAAATCCTGGATTGCTTCCAATAATTCCGTGGCGCTTGGTTTATCCTGCATAATGATTTCCTTATTTTATGGACTCTTCTACGAGTCTCATGGCCTCGTATTCCATTTCACAGGCCCTTCTTCCTATGGACGCAAGCTCTATTCCTTTATCCTTTCCGGAAAGGTGACGTTCCGCCTGACCGATACAACCGATAGCCCAACGAAGATTTCCCATTACTTCCCAATATCTGATCTTAATCGGATCCAGTTTTACTCCGGAAGCCTTCTCATAGATCTCGTAAAACTCGGAACGATCCGCAAAACCGCCCGCTTCCTTATTCAGTTTTCCGAATCTCCAATCCCTCATACATAACCAAGTCAGATCCTCGTGACGATCTCCCCAATGCGCAAATTCCCAATCCACAATTCCTTGCAGACCCTCCGAATTCACCATGAAGTTTCCGGTTCTAAAATCTCCGTGGATCAGAACCACAGCATCACTTTCCGGAGCATTCTTCTCTAACCAATTCAAGATGATTTCCATGGCAGGATAAGCTCCGTCCATGGATTCCAATTGGGAACGTAAAGCTTGGACGGAACCTTGGGCGATTGTTTTACCGCCTACATGTTGTCCTAGATTCAAAACTTCTTTGAGTTTTTCGTCCTTACATTTTTCGGGAGTAACCGAATGGATACGCGCAAGATTTTCAGCAAGTTCCTGAGTGATCCGTTTACGGACCTTATTTAAACTTGGATCTTTTACTACGAATCTTCCGGTGGCCTTCCCTTGGATCCTTTTCATAAAGTAGAATGGATTGCCGGTGACGGACTGATCTGATTCCAACCAAAACGGTTCAGGAGTTTTGACTCCTGCCTCAAATGCCATTCTACAAACCTTGAATTCGTTTATTCTGGACAAGGAAGCAAGTAAAGAAGCCCCCTTGTCGGTTCGGTAAACCGTTTGGTATTGGCCGGACTCAGGGCCGCCATTTACCTTAATGTCTGCGGAAAAATTTTCCTGGCAGGCTCCTCCAGAAAGGGAAACCATATTAGCGATCTCTACTGTTCCTTGAAGCCTTTTTCCTAAATATGATTCCAGCCTTTCCTTCAATTCGGAATCTTTCACGATTAGAAGTTCTCCTTTCCGGACATTAAATTCCTGCCGATCACCATCTTATGGGTTTCGGTAGGACCGTCGGCAATCCTTGCGGCTCTCGCATCTCTATAAAATAATTCTAATTTAAGATAACGGCTAAAACCGTGAGAACCGCAGATCTGAATGGCTCTATCTATACATTTGTTCAATGTCTCGCTCACCTGCCATTTAGCCAAAGAGACTGCTTGTCTAGCGTCCCCGTTTTTTCGAAGAATGTCCGCCGCTTTTAATGTAAGTAGAAAACCCGACTCTATTTCCAAAGCGGATTCCGCAAACATCCATTGGATCCCTTGGTGATCGGATAATTTTCCTCCGAACAATTCTCTTTTGATCGCATATTCTCTTGCGATCTCCATCGATCTTCTGGCAAGACCGATCCATCTCATACAATGAGTAAGCCTTGCAGGTCCCAATCTTTCTTGGGAAAGACGAAAACCTTCTCCAATTTTTCCTAATACTTGGGATTCATGTACTTTTACGTTTTCGAATTTTAACTCACAATGTCCACCCGGACCATGCGAACCTAAAACTCCGATCTCCTGCACCATCGTGTATCCGGGAGCATCCGTCGGTACTAGGAACATGGTAGTGCGTCTAAAACTATCGTTTACCTTGGACATCACGATCAAAAAAGAAGCACCGTTTGCACCCGTGCAGTACCATTTATGACCGTTCAGGATATAATAATCCCCATCCTTCTCCGCGTTAGTCAAAAGAGAAGTTGGATCCGAACCTGCACCCGGAGGAGGTTCCGTCATTGCGAATCCGGAGCGGATCTTTCCTTCTACAAGCGGATGGTAATACTTCTTCTTTTGTTCCGCGTTAGCTGCCAAGTGAAGAAGGTGCATATTTCCTTCGTCGGGAGCATCACAATTACAAAGATAAGGAGCGATCGGAGAACGTCCCAGCTCGCTGAATACGAGTGCTGTGCCGACTAGATCCAGACCTAAACCACCTTCCGACTTGGGAAGATGGGCGGTCCATAATCCTCTTTTTTTGGCTTCTTCTCGTCCTTTTTGAACGATCGGTTCGGGCATTCTGCCATGATCGTAATCGTAATGATCCTCGGCAGGAATGGCGACTTCTTCCACGAATGCCTTGGCTTTTGCCCTGATTTCTTCGACTTCCTTTGGTATGGATAAATCCATGATATATTCAATTTTCCTTATTTATTCTTTTATTAATTCAGGAGGCAGCTTAAATTTGCCTATCCTGTCGTTATGAAGACTTCCTAAATAGATATACTCCCCTTTTCTTTTTACCGAAGTAATCTCTTTCAGATGTTTTCCCTTTGGCTCCTGGAAACTGGCCTCTACGACACCGTTTTCGTCCAGAATCACTGCAAAACCGTACGGTTGCGGTTTGGGCCATAGGAATTTAGGGAGTTTAGCCACGATCGATTTTGCCCAGGGGCGTGGATGCAGGATCTTATCCACCATACTGTTGCGAACGGTGAATAACGCTAAGTAGAAGTGACCCTTTCTATCCGAAGAAATATTATCCGGAAAACCGGGAAGATTCTCCGCCCAGATCTCGCTTGTTCCGGCTTTCGGCCCTTTGATCCAATATCTATGAATTCTATACTTATATGTTTCGTTTAATACTAGGAAATCCTCGTTTTTGGAAAGAGCCACTCCGTTTGGGAAAAAAAGATCTTTCATGAGAGTTGTGGTCTTTTTTGTACGAGGATCGTATTTTAACAAACGACCGTGAGGAACAGACTCCATTAGATCATATAAATATTCTGCGGAGCCGTATTTATCGCTCGCATCCGAAAAATAGATCGTGCCGTCCTTAGCAACGTCCAAATCGTCCGTGAATTTGAAAGGTACACCTTCCGATTCCGTGCTGAGTACTTCTACTTTTCCATCCTTACCGATCTTCAAAAGACCTTTAATCGCATCCGCAACTATGATGGAACCGTCTCCTAATAATTTCATTCCAAGAGGTCGCCCACCGGTGAATGCGTGCGCCTTCATTTCTCCGTCTTTGGAAATGAGATACACTTTCCCGTCTTCACTTGCAGAGTAGGTATTGCCGTCTTCATCCGGTTCGATATCTTCCGGACCATGTATCTTTCCGAGTGCGATCAATTCTGCGGATTCTAATGTATTGTTTTCCTGGAAGGCTCCGATCAAACCGGTATCGATAGGCGGTTGGTAGGCGATGGGTTGGATTGGAGAAGGTTTGAGTGCAAAACCTATTATAAAGATGATAATGAACGCTGCGGAGAGCAGGAGGATTTTTTTCGTGTTCACGATTCCCTCCTTAGGGAAAACGAATGAGACGCTACTTGCGAAGGTCGGACAGTCAACGTAAAATTCTAAGGTTCTCGCCTTCCTACCAGAATAATTGATTGCGGCTCCCAACCAATCGCCGATATCGTACATGAGGACTAAAATCTTTCCCGGTCCGTTTTGGCATGAAGATCTCCGAAGATATGGTAAATAAACACGGCCTCCGCTTTAAGGAATCCGCCGTAATTTTCGATGAGAACGAACCTGCAGATCAAATGTATCTGATCCTTTCCGGAAAAGTAGGGATCCATAAAAAAGTAAAAGAAGCGTTCAAACTTCTTATAGAACTGAAAGAAGGGGATATGTTCGGAGAGATGGCGCTCGTGGACCGTAAACCAAGAAGCGCAAGAGCTATCGCAAAAACCGACGTATTATTATTCGCGATCACCGAAAGTGTGTTCTATAACCTAATTCAGACCAATCCGTCTTTCTCCTTAAAAATGGTAAAAATGCTTTCTTCCAGATTAAGAGAGACCAACCAAACGATAGCCAGTCTTTTAAAGGGAGACAGAAAGAACATCGTAACTTCCGCATTGATCACTTTCGCACAAACAAGAGGAGAACAAGAAGAAGGACAATACAAGGTTCATTTGGCTGCGTTTATGAAATGGGCCATCTTAAGAGTAGGACTGGAACATGCGGATCTAGTATCCGCGATCAATCTTTTGGTAAAAGATAAGTTGATCGAACAACCTAAAAACGATCCCAGCCATATATTGATACGGGAAACGTTTTTCAAATATACATTGGACCAGTAATTCTTGGTTGAACAAAGCTCACCGGCAAAACAAGGCAGGCTGGATTATTTAGACAATCTCAGATCGTTTGCCTTATTATTAGGATTAGCATTTCATGTGGCGATCGTATATGCCGCTATTATCATATATCCGTTAAGAAATAATGATAGATCGATCGCGTTCGATGTGTTCGGAGAATGGGTACATCTTTTCAGAATGCCCATGTTCTTTGTACTTTCAGGATATTTTACGGAAAGGATCTATCTTTCCAAAACATTAAAAGAATTCCTAAAATTAAGAGCGTTACGTATCATTCTTCCGTTGATCCCAGGGATCATATTATTCGCACCGATGCAATATTATGTGAACGCATTACAAGAAGGTTACCAAGAAAATTATTTCAAGTTTTTATGGGAAGAATTCCTGCTCAAAAATCCGGCCCCTTCCCACCTTTGGTTTATATTATATCTGGCATTCTACACATTCCTATATTTGGGGATACGTCCCGTTATTCATAGGATCGGGACCTTTATACTCCCCCCTTCCAGATACGGAGAAGAAGAGCCGGAAAAAAGACCTAGTGTAAAATGGGAAACATTATTGATCGCGGGGATATGGTGCACTATCTGGACTTGCAGCATTAATTATTTTTTCCTAAAGGACGAAAAATATCTGAATATAGAGCCGGTCCAATTCGTTTACGATTTCAGCTTTTTCCTATTCGGTAGCTTTTTGATCGGAAAAGAAAGTACCATCTTAAAGGGAAAAACAAATCATTTTGAGATCGTTTTACTTGGATTTTTAGCTTTTTCATTTTTCGGATTATTTTATTGGGTCAGCACAATAGATCCTTTTTGGTCTTATTTCGGATATGCCGGATTCGGGATGAGAATACTTCACATTTTTCTAAAATGTTTAGGCGGATGGATCTGGATCGCGTTTTTTATCCGACTTTTTCAGTTATTCTTCAATAAAGCGGGCAAACTTAATTCTTATTTGAGAGAATCCAGTTTGCCTGTGTATTTGATCCACCATCCGATCTCTCTTGGGATCGGATTTTTAGTGGTAAGCACCGGCCTTTCCATTTGGATCAAATTTTCACTTCATATTCTCTTGGTATACGCCATCACATTCTTAACGTATCACTTTATCATCAGAGATTCTGACTTCTGGCTTACCGTTTTAGGAAATAAAGGGATCAGCTTTAAGCGGAATAAGGGTTAAAAATCGATTATTCGATTTTTTATATTACCTTTAAGTGACGGAGTATTTTCCCAAAGGTAAGGTTTACCAGGTTATCCGGTTTAGGTCTTTCCGACACGATCCTTACGTCCGGCAAACGAAAGTATAATTCACCATTTTTAGAATACACATTTGGAAGACCAAGTCTGCGATTTTTTTCCTGGGCCTTCTGAGTGACCCTCTCAAAGATCCGAGTAAACTTTTCGGCTTCTACCTAAAATGCAAACCTAACCTAGTATTTCTACGAATAGAAATTTATTTACTTAGAGGTCATAATTTTCCAGCAAAAAGGCAAGGAAATCATGAACCCTAATCGAAAAACTTGGATCTATATTCTTCTATTCTACACGATCGGACTGGTTGGGTGTAAAAAAGACAATAGTGGAACGGATCCGTTATTGTATTTGGTCGCACTCAATAGCCTTCCTGTTGCGGATATCGTATTCGAAAAAGGTTTTCCGGGTTCCGACAATACAGTTGCCGTAACGAATTTCACCGGGGTTGCGGGAGATTATACCGTTACGATAGGAGGGGAAGCTGCCACAGGGATCAATCTTCCGGGAGACGGAAGTTTAGAATTTATAATGCCTATCGTCTCCGGGATCAATGAGAACACCACACTTCCAATGGTGATCACTAAAAACGGAAATCCATTCCTTTCAAAAACGGTACGTTATAGGCCTATCGTAGATATAACTTTTGGGGCACCGAATAGTCACAACAGACTTGTCAGCGCTTCCGATCAAAATAGTTATCTCAGGATCACGTTAGGAAGCACAGGAGATGTTTTATTCAATATATTCGGATATTTCGGCGCAAATCTGAATTTATACTACTATAGTACTCCGACCGGTTCGAAAACCACTATCGTAGAAAACGGAAAAGTAGGAGCCCAATTCAAAAAGGTAAATCTAACCAACGGGACCTATATTATAGAAGTTCGATATACTAGCGGATTATTTCCTGCAAGTTATAGAACCAATATCGCAAACGGTCAAATTCAGGCGACCTCGGTTTCCAACCAAATGGACTATGCCAGATGTTACGACACCTTGGGAGGCGGAACCACATACGTAGGCGCTTCGAACGATTGTAACGGCTTAAATGGGGGCGCATTTACTCGCAGCGGAAGATGTACTTATCCTACTGACGGTGGAATTACAACTAGAAGTTATTATACCAGCGGAACTGGGTTTGGCGGTTTCGACCCTTGGTATGCGGAAACCACCTGCACTCAACCAGGCTACGGATCTTATAACGAATCAGAAGCAATTTACGAATTTAACTAAGGTGAAGTCCTTCATAATTTTATAATATTTCTCCGGGTTCGGAAAATTTTAAGGATTGCCATCGGCGTTATATGTTCTAAAATCCGAAAAAATGTCCGTCCGAAGCCGTCCTAAAATATTCTTAATAGACGATCATCCGATCGTTCGTTCCGGGTTGGAATCCGAGATCAAGGCTTCCGGAGATTACGAATATTGTGGCTCGGCTTCTTCCGTAAAAGAAGGCACTAAAATGATGGGTTTCGCCCGACCGGATCTCCTTATCTGCGATGTTTCGCTCCAAGAGGAGAACGGGATCAAGGAACTGGACTCTATCCGCAAAAAATTTCCGGACATGAAGATCGTATTTCTCACAATGCATAGGGATTGGTCCTATCTGCAAGAAGCGATTTCGGCAGGAGCGGACGGTTATATTCTTAAAAGCGATTCTATGGAATCCATTATGGCTTCCATTAAGAAAGTATTAAATAGAGGTCGTGTCTTCCCCGGAGAGATAGCGAACTTCAGCCATGACGAAAGACACATCAGGGAAGTGTCTGAGATCGTAAAAAAACTTACCAAAAGGGAAAGTCAGATCCTAAATTTCTTATCCAAAGGAAAATTAAACCGGGAAATCGCCGAAGAATTAAAACTTAGCGTGAGGACGGTCGAGGCACATAGGGCATCCATATTCAAAAAATTGGAAGTGGATAATATGGTAGAATTGACAAGGATCTTAGTTCAACTCAAGTCTTTGGACCAAAATTAAGAACGAAGTAAAATAGTGAACCTGGTTCCTTTACCTTCTTCGGAAGAAACGAGTATCTCGCCTCCGTGAGCGGATACGATCTTACGGATTATGGAAAGTCCAAGTCCAGTTCCATAAGGTTTCTTACTTCCTAAACCCGAATCGAAAATATATCTTTCCATTTCCTTGCTGAAACCTTCTCCATTATCTTCAAAGATCAGATAAACAACATTCTCCTCCCTTTCGATACGTATAGAAAATATCCCCTTCTCATCCGTAGCCTCCGCTGCGTTTTTTGCCAAATTAAAGATCAATCTGCGGATACGAAGAGGGTCTAGACGAATATTTCCTTTTGCATTTATCTTAAAAACAAGTTTCATCTTAGTGGATTGAAAGAAGGTCCCCAAATCCTCGAATATTTCCTTAAAGTATGTTTTAATATCTACGTCCTGTAGATCCAGGATGATCCTATTTTTAGAAAAATCTAATATATCTAAGGTAAGATTAGTGAGCGCGTCCACTTCTTTCTCCGCCTGAAAAAGAAGTTCCGTTTTGGATTTACCCTTTTGAGATCCAAGATTTCTTAGATTATGACGGATCATCGCGATCGGATGTCCCAGGTCATGGACGATCTCAGCGGAAAGTTCTCCGATGATAGCAAGTTTTTCCCGATCTTGCCTTGCTATATTATGAACGGAAAACGCAAGTGCATCTGCGATCCCTCGTACCCAATCCACTTGAGAATCGTCCGAATACCTCCCAAAAGGTAGATCGAAAATCAATTTATGTAGCTGTTCATCTTGGACGGATACGATCAATCTATTATTCTGGACCATCGGTCCCGTAAGCGAAGAAGGGTCCAAACCCAAAAGATCCTGCACATCGTATTTATATACCTCTACTATTTCCAAATCTCCCGAGGACGAGATAGAGTATCTTTTCCATACGGAAGAATTCGGTTCTTCCAGATACACGTAGATCGTTTGCTCTTCACCGACTTTATGCAATATCCTTAATGCTGTGTCCGCTGCCTTATCATACGAGTATGATCGCATGATCTCTCTTGTGGAAAATACGAGAGATTTCATTTTGGTTGCTAACGTATCGGAACGCTGGAATGATTCCGAGAAAATTTTGGAGATCAAAATGGAATAACCGAGTATCAGAACAACTTCTCCATATTGAATGAGATAGATACTCTTCCAAAATCCGAAAAATAAGCCGATATCATTCAAAGTGCATAAACTGAGCACTACATATCCCGCGAATAGACTAAATCCACCTTCTATTCCTCTTTTCAGGCCTACCGCAAGCAAGACGAACCAAATTGGCATTGTGACAAAAGGCATGTATAACGCGATTGGGAGAAGTGTGAGAGTGTAATATGCATTCGGAAAAAATAATACGATAAAACATGCCAAGTAATATGGGACAACAAAGTAAACGCCGAATCTTCTCCAAAAATCAGTCTTACAATATCGATACAAGAATGCATATAAAGTAGGACCGGAAACATATACGCTAATATATTCCAAACGATTCGGAAGTTCCCATGAGATCCCTTGCAATAACTCGTAAGCTATCCTTGAATCGCCGATCGTCAAAGAACGGACCATTATCAGAAAACAATGAAATGCGAATAATAAGTGAGCGGATTCGTTCCTTCTAAAAAAATAAAAGAATACATTATAAAAAGACATTGTAGCCGCGATCAAGACTAAGGCCCATTCTAAGTCCCGTTTTTTTCGAACATTCTCCAGAACGTTTTCCAATTCTCCCAACTGAATAGAATTCCAGACCCCTCCCCACCTATTTTGAAAATTGGAAACATGAAACACCAATTCCAGATCTTCGGAATCCGGGACTAAGGAAATTTTTAGCTCATACTTTGCTCTTGCATCTTCCTTGGTCTTTCCAATAGAGCCCACACTTGCGATCTTCTTCCCGTTCGCGTAAAGTATATAAGAAGTTCCTAAGTCGGGGATTTTAAGAGCAAGTGCCTGCCTTCTTTTTCCCAACTTTACTTTAAGTCGATAAGTTGCGTAACCATGACCTACAGCTCCGGGATCTTTAGAAAAACTTTCCGTCCAGACCGAAGGAACTGTTACGAATTTTTTTTTGGATATAAATTTCGGATCTGAAAAGTCACCGGGAGCGATCAATTCTTCCCGATAAAATTCCCATTCTCCATCCAATGGAATGATCTTACCGTTTTCGAAAGAATGTCTGTGTAAGTCCAAAGTCCCATTCTTCGCGAAAGAATGTTCGGAGTCCGACAAGATAAAACCGCAGTGAGAAAGAAAAAAAGAGATCAGCAGGGCAAAGAAGGTTGATTTTCCGAATCTCACGCGGCAAATCTAAGTGGAATCTTGAAATCCGTAAATGCAAAACCTGTCTGTTATCCTAAAAATCCCTTGCCAGAGAATCTCGAATAAAAATCATGTCTCTTACCGGGCCTGTAGCTCAGTTGGTTAGAGCACGCGCTTGATAAGCGCGGGGTCATAAGTTCAAGTCTTATCAGGCCCAGGTACAAACGGTTTAGAAAGAGTGGATTGTTGGATTTCCGACAAACTTCCAAGCCGTTACAATTTCCACTCATCCCTGATAAAAGGGGCGTTAGCTCAGCTGGGAGAGCATCTGATTTGCATTCAGAAGGTCATCGGTTCGATCCCGATACGCTCCAATCTTCTTTCTTTTTCCTCCTGAAAAAAGCTGGATCTGTCCTGATTCGAAGTAAGAATTCGAACCATGAAACTTTCCCTTTATAAAGCTTTTCTACTTCCGTCGATCTTCTTAATATTTTTTACCATTTCCTGCGACGATATACGACGCTTATTGGTCGCCAATGTAGACGATATGGCAAAATATAAAGTGGAAGGAAAAGAATCCGGTTTGGTTGCAGTCTTCAATCAAAACGACGAAAAAAGAAAGAAGATCAAGATCAGTCTGACTACGATCGGAACAGGTTTCGAACAACCTGTGGATTTACTAATGATCCCGGGACCGGATATCTTCTTGGTCGCCGAAAAGACCGGCGCTCTAAAGTGGTTGGACCCTAAAGACGGAAGTTCAGGTATATTATTAAAACTAGATGGAATCTCCACTGACTCCGAACAAGGGCTTTTGGGAGTAGTTCTCCACCCGGAATATCCTGAAAAACCGCTTCTGTATCTGAATTACGTTGCAAAGAAGAATGGAGAAACAAGCAGAGTTTCAGAATGGACAATAGATCTTCCGAAAGATCCTAAAAAAGCGAAATTGTCTAAAGAAAGGATTTTGATGGAGGTCAAACAACCTTACGGAAATCATAACGCAGGACAATTGGCATTCGGAAAAGACGGTAAATTATACATCGCCTGGGGTGATGGAGGATGGATGGGGGATCCAAAGGGCAATGGGCAGAATCCTTCCACATTTTTAGGTTCGGTTCTTAGAATCGACGTGAACTCAAAGGATCCAGGCAAAGAATATTCCGTTCCAAAAGATAATCCTTTCTTAAATGATCCTTCCGTTAAGCCGGAAACGTTCGCTTACGGTTTTAGGAATCCATGGAGATATTCTTTCGATCCATCCGGAAGATTGATCATTGCCGATGTGGGCCAGGATCTATTCGAAGAAATTGATATAGTAGAAGCTGGAAAAAATTACGGTTGGAACAAAATGGAAGCCACTCATTGTTTCGAACCTAAAACGAACTGCGACAAAAAAGGTTTAACCGATCCGATCTACGAATATGGGAGAGAGGACGGAAGTTCCATCACCGGAGGTTACGTGGTAACTAATGATCGTATTTCGGATCTACATGGCAAATATGTTTTCGGAGATTTTGTATCCGGAAGGATCTGGGCGATAGATCTGCCTAAAGACGGAAACCCGGTCAAAGAAGCCTACTCGTTAGGCAAATGGCCAGTGTTAATTTCCAGTTTTGGAAAAGATGCAAGAGGCTCCGTTTACGTTGCGGACTTCGGAGCAGGACAGATCCTAAGAATTGATCCCGGTAAATAATGTATACTCCGGAACATTTTAAATTAGAAAATCTTGATATAATCCGCGAGATCATCGGTAAATATCCGTTTGCCGTTCTAATCTCTACAATTGGAGAAGGGCCGGAGGCCGCTCATATTCCTGTACTTCTTTCCAAAGACGGATCCGGATTGGTCGGCCACATGGCGTCGGGTAATCCACTCTTACGAGAGAATTCCAATGTATTATGCGTATTCCATGGTCCTCATGCCTATATTTCTCCAAGTTGGTATGAATCCGTACAAACCGTTCCGACATGGAATTATATCTCCGTTCATGTAAAAGGTACATTACATCTTCTGGATAAAGATCAAACCGAGAAAGTTTTACAAGATTCCATTCTATATTTCGAACCCGAAAATTCAGGATATAGTTACCTTACCCCCAAACCGGAGGTTAGGAATTCTCTTTTAGGGAAAATACAAGGATTTGAGATCCGCAATTTAACGTACGAAGCAAAATTAAAACTCAGCCAAAATCATTCTTTAGAAAGAAGAAAAAAAGTGATCGATAGTTTAGAACTTTCCGAACGGGACGGAGACTTAAAATTAGCGGAATGGATGAGAAGGATCAACGATATTCAGAAATCTTAATATCTGGAAGTCGAAAATTTCCAGATATCGATCTTACCCCGGTTTTCCTTAACGAATTCCAGACTTTTTTCCGGATTCGTGAAGGTATAGACCGGGATCTGGTCACAATGAGAAACTGAAATCGGTTCTCCCAATTTTTTTCTTACGATCTTTTCATCTATACCGTCTATGATAGCAAAAGTATAAGGAGGATCTTCTCTTTCGAACCAATTTAGATTATTCTGCCAATAGAACAACATTAGATCAAATAGGTAATCGTCGGGTTCTAAACCTGTTTTAGAAAAGATCCTCATCGGTCTTACATACCAAAAACTGGCAATTCCTCTCTTCCAATTATTCTTTTCCGTCAGCTTATCCAAGCAGGCAACCTTCGCCGGATAATAGACTATACCCAAACCTTTAGAATAAGAAGAATAGATCCCAAAAAGGATTCCAAGAGAGAACAAAACGCCCAATGCAGATCTCACGATTGGAATATCCGATATCCTTAAAATACAAACGGCTCCCGTACCTAAAAATCCCAAAAGAATCTCGCCGAAATACCTATCTATTCCCTGGATCCCGGACTTCCCGGTAAGGCCAAAAATGAATCCGTATATTAGAAAAATGAAAGGAACCAAAATCCCAAGAATGAAGAAGAGATGGACCGGTTTGTTTAATTTTCTTCCTTCTTCTTTTTGGGGCATAAACTTTACGATACAAAAGAATAAAACGATCAGAAGAATGTAGATCCAATTCTCCTTGCACAAGTAAGACAGAGAATGAAAGAAACTTTCCCATTTCCAAGCTGCGATCGCTTCTCCTAATTTTTTTGGCACAGCCGTCCCTGGGAAAAATACAAAATTGTTTTTACGTAAAACTTCAAAAACGATCCGTGAGAGCACGATCCCTAAAAATACCGGAAAGTAAAGATATATGATCCTCTTGATCTTATGGATCGATCTCTCCTGGACCAACCAATGGTATAGATGCAAACCTATAGCGGGGATCAGAAAATAAGGAATAAAAAGTAGATCGCTTAGAGAAAATAAAAACACCGTCCCGAAAACCAGAACGAAATCCTTTTTAGAATTCGATCTTTCCCATCGGTAAAAAAATCCCCAGGCCCAACATAAGACCGCTAAATTTCCCCCATGGAATCCGGGCAAAAACACAAAGAGATCTTGTTTAAATAAAATTAATACAATTCCGACTAAAAAACCGAAAGTTAATACAAGACTTAATTTTTCGTAAGAAATTTTTTCGTCCGTTAAGTTCCGTAAAAGGAATAAGATCCCTGACAGAAGAAAGATCCATTGAAATATCGAGTAAGATAAATGGGTCAGTTCCCAACCTCCATTCTCGACGGACAAAAAAATGGTCCTAAGTGCAACATACTGAACTAAATCGGGGAAAAAATATAAGGCAGGGGTCCAACCGAAACCATGCAGAGAATTTAAAAAGTTTGCTCCGGGTTTTAGAAAAAGTTCCTGGTAAATTATAGGAAAGAAAAGAGAATCAGAGTTATAAAAGAAATCAGCAAGCTTCGGATCTACTGTAACTCTTCCTAAAGAAACACAAAATCCGAAAAGGCCGAGTGTCGCAGTTATAAAAAAGAAACTCCGGTTTTTTGTATAGAACCCTTGCAAAAAATCCACCTAGCAGGAGTTTTCTTTTTAGATCCTAAGAGGCAAGCCGATTTCTAAACATCTGTCAAAGTTATGAAAGGCCTATTATCCTTTATCCCTAAATATATCGATTGGTTGAATAATAACGCTCCTACAGGAGACGCCGAAAAATATCCGGAAACGAATTCCGAATTCGAGAGTTCTATACCCGGCATCTATATCTCCGGTGATCTGACAGGTATTCCACTTTTAAAATATTCCGTACAAAGCGGGGTTTCTGCGATCCGTAATATCCTCCAAAAACCCAGAAAGAAAATCAAAGGGCACTTGGATGTTTTGATCGTAGGAGCAGGTCCTTCTGGGATCGCCGCAGGGATAGAAGCCAAGAAGAATGGTCTGGACTTTCTGATCTTAGAAGCAAACCAACCCTTTCATACAATCACAAGTTATCCAAAAGGAAAACCTATCTTTGCGGAACCTTTCGAACTGGAAGTGGAGTCTCCGATCCAGATCAAAAACACGACCAAAGAGGGTCTTTTAAAAGACCTGGAATCAGTATTAAAAAAACATAAACTCCCCATCTTAAACGGAGAGAAGGTGGATACGATCCGTCCTACTAAAGACTCGGGATTTACGATACTAACTGAGTCTGGGAAAAAATTTCATACGTCCTATGTTTTACTTGCAATCGGAAAATCAGGAGACAGTAGGCGCTTAGGAATTCCCGGAGAAGAACAAGAAAACGTTTTTCATAGACTGATCGATCCGCAAGACTTTCAAGGAGAAAACGTTTTAGTGGTCGGCGGAGGAGACAGCGCAATAGAAGCCGCGTTATCTTTAGTGGACGTTTCATCCTCCATCACTTTATCTTATAGAGAGTCCGAAATTTCCAGACCAAAAGAAGAAAATAAGCTCAAATTCAAAAAAGCGGTCCAAGAGAATCAGATCCGATTTTTACCCAATTCAGTCCTAGAAAAATTCGGATCCAAACAAGTTCGGCTAAAACAAGGGTCTAAAACAAGAACCGAAAAAATAGATTCTTCTTTGGTTCTCATCGGTTCGGAACCCCCCATCCCATTTTTAAAAAAAATAGGGATCAAGATCCGAAACTCATTCAACTCTAAGGAAATTCTCGGATTTGTTTCCTTATTCTCCTTTGCATTATTTTTATATTTCGGCAAAGCCTCCTTTTATGCCTCATACTGGTATTCCTGGGTGGCCTTAGGTTCCGGGACAGTCTTTGCGGTGTCTTCCGTTCGATTTCTATTCTCTAAAGACGTATTCTTTGGTTGGAAATGGAGAACATTCAAAAATCTTTATTTACTCTCCGCTGCACTTTATTTTTCTTTCGTGTATCTAAGCGCCAAATATATAGGACTTTATTTATTCGGAAAATATCCTAGTTTCCATTATACCGTTCTATATTCCGCGACGATTTTATTTTTCGGGATTAGAAGGATCTGGGTTAGGCCCACACAATATATAAAATTACAAACGATTACTTTAATATTGATCCAGGTTTTCCCTCTTTTCCTATTACCCGAGATCATTCTTCCTTTTTTAGGAGAGAAATCTTTATTAGGACCTTCTAATGGATTTTTGCTGACGCAGGTTTTCCCGGATGGCGCCTATTGGAAGGCCTACGGATTTATCCTAGCTTGGCCTTTGAATATGGGAGTGTTATACGACGGAGGGATCACCACCTTCTGGTTAGTTTACGGATTCCTAATGAGTTTCGGGCTTATTCCATATTTAGTTTATAAATTCGGAAAAGGTGCCTATTGCGGATGGATCTGTTCCTGCGGCGGTTTGGCGGAAACCTTAGGCGACGAGTACAGGAACAAAATGCCTCATGGAAAATTGGCTTACAAACTAGAACATTCAGGCCAATGGATATTATTCATAGCGGCTATTCTCACAGTCGCCAAACTTATCGGAAGTTCAGGACAATTTTTCCGGCCTTTGGAATTCGGAGCGGATTCTGTAAAAGTATATTACGATTTAATTGTGGACCTAGGCCTAGGAGGAGTTGTAGGCGTCGGTGCATATTTTATGTTTTCCGGACGGATCTGGTGCAGAATGTTCTGTCCACTTTCAGCGCTCATGCATATCTACGCTAGGTTCAGTAAGTTCCGGATCTTCTCCGAGAAAAAAAGGTGTATCTCTTGCAATATTTGCACTTCTGTTTGCCACCAAGGGATCGATGTGATGAATTATGCTAACAAAGGAAGACCTATGGACAGTGTTCAATGTGTCAGATGTTCCGCTTGTGTGGTGAATTGTCCGACCCAAGTCCTTTCGTTCGGAAAATTAGAAAAGAACAAACAAGTATCGGATAGGCTAAAAGCAGTATTATAGATATTAGCGGATTTTTATTCCCAAGGCTTCTTTAGTTGGATTTTTTCTTGTCAATTTATTGTACCGGGAGACAATCCCCTGCCTATGAGTTCTTTCCTTACACATGTCCAAGATAGATTAAAAGTCTGCGGTCCCTTATCTTATAAAAATATGTTCGGAGGTTTCGGGATCTATTCCGGATCACAGATCTTTGCGATGGTCATTAAGGATCGATTGTATTTCAGAGTGGGAGAATCCAACCAAGCTGAGTACGAATCTTCGGGAATGACCCCATTCACTTACACGGGTAAAGACGGAAAAATGGTCCGCGTTTCCTATTGGGAGGTTCCGGAAGAAGTTTTAGAAGACGACGAAGATCTGATTTTCTGGTTCAGAAAATCTTTGGCGGAAGCAAATAAAGCTTCTTCTTTAAAAAAGAGAACAATTCCCAAAAAGAAAAGTATTCCAAAGAAGAAGGCGACAAAATCGAAAGTCTCCTCCTCCAAGAGATCGATTACAAAGAAAAAAGCGGCTCGCAAAAAGTCAGTCAAACGTCTTGTTAAGAAGACTTCAGTTAAACGTAAAGTTGCGGCAAAAAAGAAGAAGGTCCGCTCCCGCTAAATTCTACAGATACTGATAAAAATCAAACAGGCCCGATGGGGCCTATATACGGTTTTTTCAATTTACTTTCTCGGGCCGACTGTTACTCTGGAAGAATGAAATCGAGATCCTTGAAAGTCCTGGTGGCTTGCGCCTTACTTTCTATTCTCGTGCCTGCGTTCAATTGCGGCCCTTTTTGCGAGATCGAAGCCGGTACTTCCGACTCCTCCCCTTGCCATCAGGACCAAAACCGGGACAGTGGTCCCGTATGTGATTGGGATCTTGTTTCCATCAAAAAGGAAATAGAGGACTCCCGCTCCATTCTATCCTTTCCTGTCCAAGTTTTCGAACATTTCAGAATGAGTTTAGGGGCTCTGGTGCGTATTTGGTCGTTCTTCCCCTTTCAAATCAAATTCGAAAAACTTTCCAACTCGGAAACACTTACCCATCTCTCTTACGTCAGAATTTTAATCTAGATCTCACATTATAATATTTTGTTTTTATAATGTGAGGTTATCGTGCGCTTTTCTTATATACCCGTATTTTTATCTATTTTTTGGATATTATTCCTCCCAGTTCAGGCATCGGAGAATGATCCCGGAAAAGAATTAGACTTAAATTCTATTATGACAATCGCGGAGAAAAATTCTCCTTTGCTCACCGCGATCCATTCCGATTTAGAAAGCCTTTTTTATAAAAGGAAACAGGAAGGTAGGACACAAAACCCTTCCGTGTATCTCGACTACGGTCAGAGAAAGGCAGCAGACGAATCCGGTGCGGAATATGCCGTACAAATCGAGCAGCCTATTTATTTTCCAGGGAGGAAAGAGCTCAAACAACTTTTGGTGGATAATGATTCCAAGATCAAAGAGATCCAACAAATAGAAGCCTATAATTCCATCCGACTCAGCTCGATCAAATTCGCCTATCGTTACTTAGTGGCAGCGGATAAGAAAAATCACGTAAAAGAAAGACTTAAGAGACTTTCCTTGATAGAAAGTTATATCAAAGCGAGGCCCTTCTTCACTCCTCAGGCAAAAACGGACCTATTCATCATAGAAACCAAAATCCTAGCTCTGCGGAAACATTTTAACGATCTTGAATTGGGAGCCGCAAAAGATTACGAATCCTTAAACTTGTATTTAAGACAAGAATCCGTACCGAACCTGAAAATCCCATATTTTCGATCCGGAGTAAAATTCGATCGAAAGGAACTGGAAAAGAAGGCGGTTTCTCAAAATCCGTCTATTCTTGCCGCAAGAGGAGAATTGGATAAGGCCAGAACGGAACTCAGATTAGCAAACTTGGAAAAATATCCGGATTATTCCATAACCAGCCAGATCGGAGAGGATAAATCCGGTGTTGCCAACCGATTTTACGATTTCGGATTGAAATTCAGGATCCCTGTTTGGGACCAATTTCAAAATAAAGTGGCATCTGCCGAGACCAACATGAGGTCAAAGCAGGATCGACTAATATATCAGGAAAACTTAATACAAACTTCCTTTAATCAATCGTTTTTGGACTATGAACAATCCAAGATCAACTTGAGACTTTATGATCTGGCCCAATTGGATCGTATCGACCGTGATCTGAACTTCGCGGATATGGAGTTCAAAAGAGGAAGAATTCAACTTATCAGCTACTTGGAACTAGAAAACCAGTTACACGAAACACATCATGCGGTTCTGGACGCTCAAATTTCCCATTTAGAAAGCCTTCTCAACCTGCTTTATATCACGAACGAAAAAGACATTTTAGGAGTAATGGGCAATGCTAGCCAGACTTTTGAATACCAGCCTAAATAACCCATTCTTATCAGTAGGACTGGTTTCGTTTTTATTAATATTCTCCTTCTATACATTAAACGAAGTGCCGATAGACGCAGTGCCGGATATCACAAATGTGCAAGTGATCGTCACTACGGATACCGGCTCCTTGGATCCGGAACAAGTGGAGAAGGTGATCACTTTTCCCCTAGAAACGGAACTTTTAGGGCTACCGAATCTGATCGACGTTCGGTCCGTATCTAAATTCGGTTTATCTAATATATCTCTGATCTTTAAGGAAACTACGGATATTTATCAAGCAAGAGCAATGGTAGCGGAAAGGATATCCAGCGCTAAGGAAAAACTTCCTCCCGGTGTAACCCCCACAATCGTTCCGAATACTACAGGGCTTGGAGAAATATTTTTTTACTCGGTAGAAGCGGTTCCGAACTCCGAACTAGACAGACTTCCCGAAGAGAAAAAACTTTTATTTTTAAGGACGGTCCAGGATTACGTGGTTCGCCCCCAGATCAAAGCGATGGTTCCCGGGATCGTGGAAGTGGATTCCAACGGTGGTTACGAAAAAGAGATCCATATAGATCTAGATCCGAACCGTATGAAACGTTGGGGACTTTCTATCGATCAGATCATACGAGACATTGCCACCATTGGAGAAAGTTTCGGCGGTGGATTTATAGAGAACTCAGGAAAGATCTCCATCGTAAGAGCTTACGGTCTTAAAAAAAATCTAAATGAAATTTCCGCCATTTCAGTCAGAAGGACTCTGACAGGCGGATCCGTAAGAGTCTCGGATATAGCTGATGTAAACGAACACGGCACACCGAGATTGGGAGGGGCAAGTTCCAACGGAAAAGAGATCGTACTCGGTACAGCCTTAATGCTAAAAGGAGAAAACAGTTATAAAGTAAACGAAGATCTCCATAAGGCAGTCTCAAATCTCAGCCTGCCGGAAAATGTGAAAGTGAGGATCCTATTGGAAAGATCCTTCTTAATCCAGTCCACCATCAAAACGGTCCTAAAAAACCTGGGAGAAGGTGCGATCTTAGTAATACTTACACTTTTTCTAATATTATTCAACTTGAGAGCGTCCTTGATCGTAGCATTCATCATTCCGGGTTCTATGTTACTCGCTTCCGTTTGTATGAGATTTTTCGGGATCTCTGCCAACCTAATGAGCCTGGGAGCGATCGATTTTGGACTTTTGGTGGATGCGTCCATAGTAATTACGGAGAATGTTCTCTCCAAATTTGAGACCGGAAAATTCTCAAACAAAGAAGAAAAGAGAAAGATGATCTTAGATTCTTCTTTGGAAGTACTAAAGCCCGTATCTTTCGGGATCTTGGTGATCATGTTGGTCTATGTCCCGATCCTAACCTTGGATGGGATCCCCGGAAGAATGTTCCGGCCTATGGCGGAGACAGTCCTTCTCGCTTTAGGTTTTAGTTTATTCTTAGCAGTTTTCCTTCTTCCTCCTCTATTATACTTCTTCCTATCGCCCAAAAATTTAGGAACGCATAGTCGGAAAAAAGACAGCAAGATAGTAAATTGGTATGCGGAAAAATTACCGAAGATCTTAGACCAACCTCGTAAGATCATTCTATATTCCCTAATTTTTTTCGCTGCGACACTTCTGATGTATTTCAGAATGGGAACAGTATTCCTTCCT
Source organism: Leptospira sp. WS58.C1 (assembly GCF_040833995.1). Classification (NCBI taxonomy): domain Bacteria; kingdom Pseudomonadati; phylum Spirochaetota; class Leptospiria; order Leptospirales; family Leptospiraceae; genus Leptospira; species Leptospira cinconiae. The sequence continues at coordinate 787,903 of NZ_CP162137.1, read as the reverse complement.
AAATTAACGGAAGGTGATCTGATGTTGGTCATAGTCAGAAATGGGAACACGGGATTGGAAGAAAGTTTACGAGAGCAAAAAGAACTAGAACTTTTCCTAGGGAAAATGCCGGAAGTCGAAAGTGTATTTTCTAGGATCGGAACTAGTTCGGTCGCGAACGATCCGATGGGACCATTTAATGCGGATACATTCATCATTCTAAAAAAGGATATACTACCGGATCTTTTAGAAAAAAGAACTTGGGAAAAATTTTTGGATAAGATCGAAGCATCGGTAAAAGAAAAATTCCCGGAATCGGAACTGACGTTAAGCCAACCGTTAGAAGCCAGATTTAACGAATTATTGGAAGGAAGCAGAGCTGATATAAGTGTTAGGATCTTAGGAAAGGATCTGAACGTTTTACTCAGACTCCAAGAAGAATTGAAAAATACCCTAGAAAAGATCCCCGGTGCGGTGGAAGTCGAGTTAGATCCGATCATGGCATTAAGAAAATCGAACGTAATCGATGTAATCCCGGATAGCACAAAACTAAAATATTATAATATCTCCTTACCTTTATTTAACTCAGTGTTGGAAAGTTCCATGAGCGGATTCGAGTTAGGCGGATTTTACGAGGAAGAAGTCAGATTCCCCATTAAGATCCGGCTCTCGGAAGAATTTCGGAACAGAGAATCTGAAATAGGAGATATCACCGTCGGAACGGAAGACGGAGGAACTGTGCCGATCCGACTATTGGCTTCCATCCAAAAAAAAGAGAAGGTCATGACCATTTCCAGGAATAGATCCAGAAGATTCGTGGCTGTTTCCGTAAACTTAAGAGGTAGGGACTTGGAAGGATTTTATAAGGAAGCGGTCACTCAGGTCTCAAAATTACAGATCCCTAATGGATATTCCATTTTCTGGGGAGGGCAGATAGAAAATCTTTCCCATGCAAAAGAAAAATTATCGGTAATCATTCCTGCCACATTATTCATGATCTTCACCGTTCTTTACTTGGGGCTCAGATCGATCAAGCAGGCACTGCTGGTGTTTTTCTGCGTTCCTTTTGCCTTGACCGGAGGGATCTGGTTCCTATTTCTACGGGGTATGGACTTAAGCGTATCCGCATTCGTAGGGTGTATCGCTCTTTCCGGAATTGCAGTCTTAAATGGACTCGTAAAATTATACACGATCGATCGGATCCGAGAAGAAAGTAAACTCGGAGTAAAAGAAGCGGTACTAGAAGGTGCAGTCAGTCGGATACGCCCGGTAGTCATGACTGCGTTAGTCGCTTCTTTCGGTTTTATTCCAATGGCGTTCGGAACAGGGTTAGGGGCGGAAGTCCAGAAACCTCTGGCCACAGTTGTGATAGGAGGGATTTTTTCTTCCACGATCCTAACCCTGGTATTATTACCCGCATTCTACTATTGGTTGGAAAAGGATTAAAAATGACTATACGCCGACTGCTTGCAATTTTTTCTTAAGGACTGTGGCAGCCAAGGCGTAACCTCCGCCTGCCCCATCGATAAAATGGACTTCTCTTTCCGTTCCCGCGTGTAATAGACAGGTCATCAAGGCTCTATCCGAGATATGGATCCCAAAATGTAATTTTCCCGCCTTCTCCGCCTCCGCTAAACTTGACTCTAATTTTTTTCTATCCGCGGTATCCGTAGCAAATACCATTTTGAACGTTCCGTCGAATTTCCTAAAATCGGAAGAGATAATCTGATAATTTTTCAACTTATTGAGTTTATAGTGAAACGCTTTTAAAGGGAGATTCCAACGTATCGCAAGTTCCGCACCGTACGTTTCGAATTTAATTTTCCAGAGATACAATTTTTTTAATATACTGTTTCCTTTGGAAGAAGCGATAGCTTCCTTATTCAAAACCGAAGAAGAATGTTCTATGATCAGATTTTCTTCTCTCAAGGGATGATATTCCCTCTCGGAACCGTACAAAGAATCGATCAAGGAAAGTAAACCGGAGAGAGTTTTTGCAGCTTCCGAATCGGAAGTCGAATCGATCTTAACGATAAGAGCGACCATTTCCCCTTTTGGACTTTGGATATCTTTCCATCTACACGTAAATCCTGAAAAATCAGCGCGAATATTCGGAATATAAGAATTATCTGTTAAATACTGGGAGTCCGGTTCTTTGATCTTAATCTCAGCGTAAGCCACACCTGTTCCCCCTAAAACAGCCTGTGTATAATGTTTAGAGATCCTAAGTTTGGCCATAGTCAGACTATAACCCGCTTCGTAAATATCGGAAACAGGCACAAACCCGATACGAAGATCCATCTTAAAATAATCTCTTACGAATTCTCTCGTATCAGCAAGAATGTCCTGGATCTCCCTTAATCTAGAACCGGGAAGCAAGATGGTCACACCGTCCCCGCCGAAAAAGAACGGAAACTCCATGTCCTTGAGAAGATTCGTGATCCCCATCAAGGTCAGTCCCCCTGCCATATTCACATCCTTGTATCTGCCTTCTAAGATCGCTTCCGTGGATTTTACGATATCCGTAACGATCACGATCCAATCTTCGGGGACCTTTCTATAATGTTTACTGTCGGTAACTTCCGAAAATTGGGAAATCTCCGGAAGCTCCTTATAAAAGTTTGTGGTAGAATGTGATAGGATATTCATCGGGTTGGCCTACCGAACTTTGACTGATTTTCGTCGTAAAAGGTCGTCCTTTTTTCCAACTCGTAATATTTGATTTGGGAATAGTGGATGCAAAAGCTTTTCCGAAAGGTTCGCATGGCAAAAATCCGGAGAAGAAGTTTTTTCAACCGGAACCGTCGGGATCGGAATACATTAGAATGAAGGCGACAGAAGAAAACGAACACCAAACAATTCCTTCTTCCTTCGATCTGCAAGATAGGATCCTAGAAAAAGGAAGGGAATTATTTCGCCTAAGCGATGCCTACGAAGATGGTCTTTTTAGTGCATATAGACTATTCTCCAAAAGTCTTTTGTTCCTGGAAAATCGGCCATTATTAAAACTTCAGGCGTTTCGATTCGCAGATCTATTTCCGAGCCTCGGTTCTCTTTCTTCTATTGCACGTTATATCCGGATCTATTTTGTCGAAACTACTACGGAACTTCCTAAATGGATCATATTACTTCTTTCCATATTTTTATCCAATCGACTCAGTTCCGTATTCGTTGCGTTAGGCGCAAAGATCGGGATTCAATTAACCGCAAAATTTTTTATCTTAGGAAGGACCTACGGCTCGGATCGTAAAAAGATCATCGATAGATACAGAAAAGGGATCTCTTCCACTATAGATATATTGGGAGAAGCTGTACTTTCCGAAAAGGAAGCGGAACGATATATCTCCGAATACTTACTTTTATTGGAAGAAGTTTCCAAGGACAAAGAACTTTCAGAAATACGAAAAAAACAATTTCCCGGAGAGCCTACCGGAAACGTTTCCGTAAAATGTTCATCTCTTTATTCCCAATTAGACCCACTCGCGCATGAATCTTCCGTGACTCATTTAATGGAGAAGTTACGGCCGATCCTGCACTCAGCAGTTACCAAAAATGTTTTTATTAATCTGGATATGGAACAGTACGAGACCAAGGATATCATAATGGATACAGCTTTCCGCATCTTTGCAGAACCCGAGTTCCAAGAGTATCCACATTTCGGGATCGTGGTTCAAGCTTATCTGAAATCATCCCAGAAAGACCTGCAAAAAGTAATTGAATATTCCAAAAAAAGAAAATACCCGCTGACCGTTCGTTTGGTCAAAGGCGCTTATTGGGAATATGAGATGACACAGTCGGCTCAAAAAGGCTGGGAACCTCCCGTTTTTCTCATAAAATCGGATACGGATAAAAACTATGAAGAATGTTCGTTACTCTTATTGAAGTCCTACCCTCATATACGACCTGCATTCGGTTCTCATAATATAAGGAGTCTTTCATCCGCATTCGTAAGAGCGGCGGAATATTCCGTCCCGGAAAACTTTTTCGAAGTACAAATGTTATACGGAATGGGGGACTCATACAAGAAGGCGATTCGCAGTTTAGGGATCTCAGTCAGAGAATATTCCCCTATCGGAGAAGTGATCCCCGGTATGGCTTATTTGGTAAGAAGGTTACTGGAAAATTCCACTAACGAAGGTTTTTTGAAAAACATCAATGCGAACAGAAAAGATCGGGAACGATTATTGTATTTGGAGAGTCCGAGATCAAAATGAGCTTTCATCTTAATTCAAATTTTCAAAACGAGCCCCTTAGGGATTTTTCCAAAGAAGAAGAAAGAATCGTCCTAAACAAAGGATTTGTTTCTATCCGAAAAGAATTCCCGATACAAGTATTTCCGATTGTCTCCGGAAAAACAAAAAAAACTTCCGTTGTTGTTCCCGCTTTAAATCCTGCAAACACCGTTGAAAAAATCGCAGATATACATTATGCGTCTTTGACAGATGCGGAAGACGCCGTCAAAGACTCGGTCCGATTTTTTGAAACATGGAAAAATACAAAGGCCGAAATCCGGATCGGATTCCTGAAAAAAGCAGCCGATATTCTGCGCTCCCGAAAAGCGGAACTCACGGTACTAATCTCTTTAGAAGTAGGAAAAGGGATCAAAGACATTGATGCCGAAATCGCAGAGGCGATCGACTTCTGCGAATTTTATGCTAACGAAGCCGAAAATATTTTCCAGCCCAGAAAAAGAGATCTTTTAGGAGAGGAGAATATTTACACATACATACCAAGAGGTGTCACATTAGTAGTCGCTCCTTGGAATTTTCCTTTGGCTATCCTCTGCGGAATGACAGTGGCACCTTTGGTCGCGGGAAACCCGGTGATCATGAAACCTGCAGAACAATCTTCCGCAATCGCATTCAAACTTTTCAATATATTACTCGAAGCGGACATCCCTTCTTCCGCACTACATTTCTTACCCGGAAAAGGAGAAGAGATCGGCGCCTATTTAGTGAAACATCCTGAAGTTCACACGATTAATTTTACCGGTTCCAGAGCTGTAGGATTAGGAATGATCCGAGAAGCCGCCGCCCAAGATCTAAAATTCGTAAAGAAGGTCGTCGCGGAAATGGGAGGTAAAAACGCCATAATCGTGGATGAAGATGCGGATCTAGACGAAGCCGTGATCGCATCCTTACAATCCGCATTTGGATTCCAAGGACAAAAATGTAGTGCACTTTCACGCATTATACTTTTGGAATCCAATTACGACACGTTCAAAAGCAGATTTATAGACGCCTTACAATCCTTAAAACCAGGGTTACCCGAAGATCCTTCAGTAAAAGTCGGACCAGTGATAGATTCCGAATCCAAATCAAGGTTAGATAGTATAGCCGCTCAATTCTCTTCTAAGATCCTAAGTAAACTTAATATGGGAGAAAGCCAAAAACAAACCGGCCATTTTGTGGAGCCTATCATTTTTGAAAGTGAGGATCCTAGTTCGCCACTGGGACAAACGGAATTTTTTGGACCGTACGTTACCTTATTCAGAGCAAAAAACTTTGAAGATGCGATTAAAATTGCGAATAACGTGGATTATGCTCTTACAGGCGGAGTTTTTTCCAGAAATCCTAAGAATATACGATATGCAAAAGAGAAATTCGAAGTTGGAAATCTTTACATTAACAGAGGGATCACCGGAGCTGTAGTAGACAGGCAACCGTTCGGAGGATATAAACTCTCCGGAGTAGGCGCCAAAGCCGGTGGTCCGGATTATCTAAAACAATTTTTAGAACCAATTAGCATCACCGAGAATACGATGAGAAGAGGATTTATTCCGGAAACTTAGGACCCTCTTCTTTTTTTCTTGATTCTATTGCGAATATGTTCAAAAAGAACGGACATGATCCGTTATTAATAAGAAATACGTTTATCCGGAGAAATATTAATGAAAGAAGAAATTGGAACATTCGTAAAAACGGCAGTCAAAAGTTCCGCAAAAATATTTCTACTTTCCTCTATAGCGCTCTTTTTAGGATTTATTCTTAATCTATTTCTATTAGCATTTTGTTTTCCCGAAATGAAAAGTATCGCATCCGATCTTGGGCCGATGCCAATCGCAAGAGCGGGAGGGATCGGTGCAATACTTGCTTTAATCGTAATAGTCTTGGAATTATGGCCGATCGTTCTTTTAGTGATCGGGTTTGCCTTCGTGTTCCCTTTTCTTTATTTCATAGGGATCAAAACATTTCTTTTAGGTAGAGAATTAGGAAATCTAGTCTCAGCGAACAAAACCTGGTTCACGGAAAACGTTTCTAAAACACTTTCCGAAATGATCAAAAAGAAGGTCGGATCCGAAAAAATAGACAACTGGGGAATGTTTATCTCTTCTAAACTCAAAGATCTACCTACGTTTTTACAGGAGAAGGAAAACTGGCCCAAGGCTCTTCGTTTCATTTTGCAGACCTTCTTAAAAAAGATCCGAATCGCGGAATTCGCAGAAGAAGTCGCAACAGTTTACGAACAAAAGGGAACACAAGATATCTCCGTTCTAGAAGAAATTATCAAAACCAGCTTAAACAAGGCGATAGATAAACAGATGGAGCCTTCTCCTCCTTTATTTTTTTATACGGTTTTCGGAGCAAATTTCGGGATATTTTTGCTCATCAAAATTTTCGTATAAATATACAACTTATAGTAACAATTTTTGAATTAGGGCGAAGTATTTTCCGCTCCTTCTCAAATATCGCTTTTATGAAAAGGTTAAATCTTTCACTCTTATTATTACTATTTATTTCTTATTGCAGTAGTTACGAAGAAATGAATCTGGAAGAAGATAAAGCCTTCCGGAAACTCAAAGAATCCGACACATTCTACCAAGAACACTTCATCCAAAACAAAAAAGAAGAAGCTGTAGTCCATTGGATCAGCACAGGTTGTAAACCTGACAAAAGTAAAGTCCTCATTTTTATTCACGGCTCCCCTGGCAGTTGGTCGAATTATCTTAGATACTTAAAAGACCCTGAATTATTAAAAATATACTGTATGCTTGGAGTAGATAGGCCAGGTTTCGGAAAATCATCCGGGGCGATTGCGGATGTAAATCTCCAAGCAGAGAAAATTCTAAACACCATGACAAAACTTCCCGAAATACAAAGAGGCATAAAATCGATCAGTATATTAGGACATTCTTATGGAGGTCCGGTTGCCGCAAGAATGGCTACACTTTACCCCGAAAAATTCCAATTCCTTTTTTTACTAGCCGCCGCTATGGACCCGGAAGCGGAAGAGATAAAATGGTACAACAAAATTGCGGACACTTGGATTGTCGGTTGGATCTTACCGGAAGAATGGGCCTATAGTAATTCGGAAATGTTACCTTTGAAAAAACAGTTAAAAAGTCTGGTCCCTGAATGGAAAACGATCAAGGCTAAAACAATTGTAGTCCAGGGGGAAGAAGATACACTTGTAGATCCAAAAAATCCGGAATTTGTTCGGAAATATTTTTCCACAGAGGTAAAAACATATCTCCTTCCGAAGGAAGGACATTTTTTGCCTTGGAAAAATTACGATCTAATTCATAAATTGTTAATAGAGTTCTCGGAATAAACTAAGCTTCTAAGATAGGGTTTTTCCCGAGAAATTTCGCGTATTCTTCGACCGCTTTTTTCAGTTTCTTTTTAAAATTTGCATTTAGCGATTTGTAAGGATTTATTTTCAAGATAACGTCTTCTTTTTTTAATTCTCTTTGCCAAATCCCGCTTACCCAACCGTTGATTACCAGAGTCGGCCTAAAAAGATCATCTGCCGGAGTTAAAAGTTTTTTGGCAGGGGGGTCCATACAATCTTTACGATCGGTATAGGCCAGTAAAAACTCGTCAAACGCAGGCAGAAGGAATAAAGTATCGGATTTGTTGTCCACTACCTCCAACTTTTTCGGAATATAATAGGTCTGATCATCTTTTTGAATTCCGGTCAATTTAGGAGCGAGACTTTCTATACCGAGCTTTGCATCCTTTATATTCAACCCGGACCACCATACAAAGTCCGCCAAAGTAGCCGGAGCCCTAGTATCAAAATACTTTTTAGTGATTTCATAGAGGGCTTCTTCCTTCGGCTTTTTAGCTCTTTTGATCTTAGGGATCCATTCTTCGATCAATGTATAAGTAAAATCCTTGTCCCTTCTCGGACCGAAACAAATCAAACCTTCCAAGCCTGCTCTTTGTAGAATATGGGATAATCTGGTAGTGTTCGTGATAATTCCCGATTTTTCTAAAATGGAAGATATTTCCTTTCTAGTGAGAAAGTTTTGGTTCGATAGATTTTTAGAAAGAATGGAATAACATTTTTTTAATACTTTGGGATCTAACTCTATTTTTTTATAATGAGCTGCATATTTTGAAACGGTAGGAGGGCCCAATACGTCCAATAACCAATAAATATCTTTGGCGGAAACTACGTGTAATGTTCCTCTCAAAGGCCAAGACCTGATGATCTTTCTGTCTAAGAATGCGGACTCGACGTCTACTTCTTTCAAACCGGGAGCTCTAAGCCCAATAGCCCATTTAGAGGCAGCGTAGTCCTGGCCTTGGATAGCGCCCAAAGCTTCTACCACTTTTTCAGGAGTAGAATATTGGGGGGCTGAAACATGTAGATGTTTTAGTCTTGTTAATGCGATATTCACGTAAGAGAATTAAATATAGGAAATGACGATTTTCGGAAATCATTTTATTATTTCTTAAAACAGACCGACGCAAGTATTCTTATGAAATATTTACTGGATCATCGAAATTTTTCCCGATCAAATACGGAAAAATACTACCTATCCAAACCGAAAATAGGATCATAACAAAGTTTATGGCGGAAGCGCTTAAGAACTTTTACGATGACAAGGCTCTTTTAGAAATAGGGACCCAATTCTCTATAGTATTATCTCATAAACGACCGGAAGAATGGGTCCAAGAGATCAAACGTAAAGATTGGAAGAAGTTGGAACTCAAACAAAGGATCCATAGAATCGCAGAAGTACTATCAAAGTCTCTACCAAAACCATTCCCAAAAGCAGTTTCTCCTTTATTAAAAATTTCGAAAGTTCTGGAGAAAAAATTCCCGGGCACCCAAAGATTTTATATCATCTTCTTAGGTGAAACGGTTGAGATCTCAGGCGCAGATCATCCGGACGAATCCTTATACTGTATGGAAAGGATCACTCAAATCATCTCCTGCGAATTTTCCATCCGAGAATTTCTGATCCGATATCCTGATATCACTTGGAAAAAAATGTTAGAATGGTCCAAACATTCACACCCGGGAACCAGGAGATTAGCAAGTGAAGGTTCCCGCCCTAGATTGCCTTGGGGGAAAGGGATTCCAGGATTAAAAAATGATCCGGAAAAGACTCTTTCCATCTTGGAAAATTTAAAGAACGATCCGGATGAGGTAGTCCGCAGAAGTGTTGCCAATCATCTTAACGATATTTCTAAAGATCACCCCGACTTAGTGATTTCTATCGCGAAAAAATGGATGGGCAAATCCGAAAATACGGATCTTTTACTAAAACATGCGCTTAGAGGTTTATTAAAACAAGGCAACTCGGATACACTTTCTATCTTTGGATTTTCCAAGAGCAAATCCGCTAAAATTTCTAAATTGGAACTCCAGCCTAAAGAAGTAGAGATCGGAAAACATCTAACTTATCGATTTGAAATGAAGTCGGAAACGAAAGAACCTACACTTTACAGATTAGAATCCAAGATCCATTACCTGAAACCTTCCGGAAAATTTTCCGTAAAAGTGTTTCAGATAGAAGAAAAAGAATTTTCTCCTAAAGAAACAAAAGTATACGAAAGAAAACAATCTTTTCAGCAGATGACCACGAGAATACATTCTCCCGGACTCCACAAATTGGAAATCATTGTAAACGGAGAAACAAAGGCAAAAGCCGAATTTAAAGTTTCTCAGCCTAAATCGGCAAAACAACGGAAACGTTAAATTCTTTCGATTCGGATTTCCAAACGACTCGTAAAAAAATCCGGGTAAACCAAGATCAACGTATGAATCTATTCTTACCCATAATCTTTGCTCTTCTGTCCGGACTTGCGATGTCCATACAACCCGGTATCAATTCCATATTAGGAAAAAATATAGAAAGCCCTTGGCTTGCTTCCACTATTTCCTTTTTCCTAGGGACCATTGCATTGGGAATCATAACTATTGCCTTAGGAGAAATGAAGTCCACTTCGTTCTTAGTAGAAACAATCAAAGAACAACCTTGGTGGATCTGGATTGGAGGATTTTTAGGAGCAATCGTAGTCACCTCGTCTTTAGTTTTCGCACCGAAACTAGGAGCCACGAGTTGGATCGCATTATTTTTATTAGGCCAAGTAGTCACTTCTATCTTATTAGAAAAATGGGGAGCATTAGGATTTCCTGAAAAACCGATTTCAGCACAAAAGATGATCGGCTTGGGGTTGTTGGTTCTTAGTGCATGGTTGGTTCGAAGAGGGTGAGTGAATTTGGAAAAAATCGTGAGAACAAAAGGGACGATTGCGTAAAGCAACCTTAGGCCAAGATTTTGTAGGAGCTCCTACAAAATTTTTAAAGAAATAGTCATTGAGGAAAATGCGAAACTATGATAGAAGGCAATTGCTTCTCCCGCGGGACCCTCCTCCACCACCCGAACCAGGGTGGGGGCCGCCTTCCACCCCATGTAGGACCTCCAACAAATCCCCGATCCAGGCCAGCATTCGGCACTGCCGCGGTAGTGATGCGAAGGGCTTTAGTCCGGGCAAAAGCCCGGATGAGCGCGAATGCGCGAACCCGCAGCAGCACGACTCCCGCGAAGCGGGAGAACCGCCCAAATAAATTATAAAAAAGATAATTAGATTTTTCTAATAATCTTCGTCTGACCAGCCTACGTCCTTCAGGAAGTCGTCGTAAGTGCCGTCAAAGATCCTGATAGTGTCGTTATCAAAAACGATCAACTTGGTCGCGACGGCTCTAAGATGCATCTCGTTGTGAGTGACCATGATGACCGAACCTTCGAACTCGTCGATCGCTTCGATCAATGCATCGCAAGACTGCATATCCAAGTGGTTGGTGGGCTCATCCAAAAACAGAAGATGACAAGGGGTTACCAAAATTTTCCCAAGCATCACCCTACTTTTCTCGCCACCCGAAAGGACCTTGATCTTTTTCAAAGACATATCGTCGGAGAACATCAATCCGCCTGCGATCGTTCTCGCGAGCCACTCGGTGCAAGATTTATCCGCACTCATAATTTCTTCGGTGACGGTAGCGTTCTCGTTCAGATTTAATTTATTCGTCTGACCGAAATAACCTTCCTTCAACGCAGGATGTTTTTGGATCCTTCCGGAACTCGGTTGGAGTTCCCCGGCAAGAAGTTTCAGAAGAGTGGACTTACCCTTACCGTTTTTACCGATAATACAGATACGATCTCTCTTCCCAACACTGAGAGAAAAATCGGAGATCAAAAAAGGTTCCTGTCCCGAATAAGAGAAAGAAATATTTTCCGCAGACAACATTTGGCTCGCGGCGAAAGGTGCGGCGTTAAAATATAATTCCAAACTTTCGATCTCTTCTAAGGCTTTCATCTCGCCTTGTTTCTCCAGTTTTTTCACTCTGGATTGAGCGCGACTCGCAAAACTCGCCTTCGCTTTAAAACGTGCAATAAAGATCTCTTCTTGTTTTCTCTTTTTTGCCTCGTTCAAACGGGTCCTTTCGTAAATTTCTTCCGCCTGATTGATCTGATTATAAAGTTTATCCGTATCGCCTTGGACTTTAATCGCCTTCGTCCGATGGATCGCGGCAGTGTGAGTAACCACACTATCCATAAAACTTCTATCGTGAGTGACCAGAATGATCTCACCTTCCCACTCTCGTAAAAATTCCTCGAGCCAACGGATCGTTACGATATCTAAATAGTTATTCGGCTCGTCTAACATAAGTAAGTCGGGACTGGACACCAGAAGTTTCGCCAAATTCATCCGGATTTGATAACCACCCGAAAACTCCTCCGGACTTCTTTCCATATCCGCTTCCGAAAAACCCAGACCGGACAAAACTTTTTCAACCTGCCAAGTCTCGTATTCTTCTCCCTCAGGAAGACCAAGCGCACATTCTTCCAGCACTGTTGGCTTAGTAAATTTCAGATGTTGTTGCAAATGCCCGATCTTATAACCCTTCGGCACAGTGATAGAACCGGAATCAGGTTCCACATTCCCTATGATCATCTGGAACAAAGTGGACTTACCGTGACCGTTCCTTCCGACAAGCCCCAACTTTTCGCCCCGATTCAAACTCAGATTCAGATCATCGAATAACAAATTAGAAGTATAAGATTTATGAAGATTGGAAATTTTGATCATCTTTACGCGCGCTCTATATAAGAGCCTGTCCCAAAAGGTCCTGGCTCTTGAAGCCTGGAAATCTTTCCCTATAGGTAAGCCTAAGTTTTGGGACGGACTATAAGCCAAGGTTTTCCAAGGGTCCCAGATTTCACCTAAAATTGACTGTAGGAATTCCAACATGTATAAAGAACAGGGCGTTTCCCGCGAGCAGGACCTCCAACAACAGAAGTCTTTCGGAGAACCTCGCGGGCCGGGCTACTTCAGGCTTCGCTTACGCTTCGGCCCCCTCGCCTTCAGCTACGGGGTCCGCGTTCCGCGCCTTTCGTATCCCTAACGCGTCCTAATTGAGAAATTGATTTCCAAAGACAAAATACGGCAGAGGTCGTTTTGAAATGGAAACAGTGATTGATCGACTGAATAAAGTTTTTTCGATCTAAATACCTATTGACTTTACATATATAGACCGGTTTATATAGTTAGGCCCCTAAACGGATTTTATATCTCACAAATCGAGGTTATATGAAACATTTGAGTATGATCGGAGCAATCTTAGGACTTCTGGTTTCCTGTGTAACCTGGACGGTAAACTCGCCTGACAAAGTCACATTCCCCGAGGCAAATCAGAAAAAGTCGATACTACATTATAGTTTGGTTTCCACAAACGCCTTAGCCCCCGTTCATGAAAAATTAAAAAACGGATTCGCGAAGGGGATCGAAGATTCTAAATTGTTTGAAAGCGCAGTCCTCCACGAAAGTTTTGAGCGATACTACCAGATCGAAAAAGGAACCGCAGATATCTTCCTCGAGGTAAGGCAAGTTGAAAGACAAGTCGGAGGGTTCGCAGGAGGAAGCATGATAACAAATGCTTTCTTTTCCGGTATTACCTTATTCATAATCCCTTTATACGTACAAAGCAAATTCGACTATGAATTCACTATTTTTTTCTTTAATGCCAAGACCAAAGGTTATGATAAAGTTAGCACCAAAACTTACAGTTTGTCAGGCCACACTATAATGGGTTGGCTAACTCTACCCTTTATCTGGATCAACCTTTTACTAAAAGGCCCGGAAGATATATCGGAAGCAATGATGGACGATTTTTTGTACCAACATTTTCCACAAAAAAAATAAGTAGGAAATCGAATCTCGAACGGAGCTCATTCCGGATAGGAATGAGCTAAGAACACTATCTCTACGTCCAACAAAAACCCTATTTGATCTAACACAGGTAACCTTTACATGTCATTGTCCGAAAAATATTTACTTTCTGCTTCATTTATATTTCTTATAATCGGTTTATTAACGGGTGTCTGGAAATATTACCGTATCGCTCGCAGCAAAAACGCAACGGCCCCTATATACATAGATATCGCTCATCGAGCTTCTCTTTTGTATTCATTTGCTTGTTTGGTATTATCTAAATTTGCTTCTCTAAGCGTCTTTATGGAAGAAGTCAACGCTTGGTCTGCGTTGGTAACGATTTTTTTCTTTGGCTTTGCAATTTCCACATATCTGATTCACGGTATATTAGAAGATACCGAAAATCAATTCAAGTCCCCGCATCTATTGGGAAAATTCCGGATCCCGAAATGGATATTTCATTCGTCTATGTTTGCCTTAATTGTAGGAGAGCTCGGAGGGACAATGATATTGGGGATCGGAGCTCTTAGATCGATTTGGTGACCCCATAACCGGTATGCCTTCAAAAATTTTAACTAAACAAAAGAAGTCTGCAAGTAAGGTTTCAGGTCGTGATAAGCTATTATTGGCTACCGGAAATCTATTACGTAAATACGGCTATTTTGGTACCGGACTTTTGCAGATCGTAAAAGAAAGTAAAACGCCAAAGGGTTCCTTGTATTTCCATTTTCCCGGCGGAAAAGAAGAATTGGCCGGCGAGGCTTTGAAATTATCCGCTCGAGAATGGTTTATACATCTTTCCGTTCCGATCCAATCGGCCAAATCCGCTTCGGAAGCCGTGAAAAAAGTTTGCGAATGGATTGCCAGGGATATCGAAAGCTCCGGATACGAACATGGATGTCCGGTGGCAACGGTCGCATTAGAAGCGGCAAATACGATCGATAGTTTACATCTCATCGCAAAAGAAAATTACCAAGAATGGGAACGAACAATCGCGATGATATTACGGAAAGACAATATTCCAAATCCGACAGCATTATCCACTTTGATCCTTTCCTCTATCGAAGGGGCTATCCTATTAAGTGTATCTTATCGTAATTCAACTCCTTTAATCTCTGTAGGTAAGCTTCTATCAAAGATCATATCATCCGAAAGAGAGTCGTAAATAACCTATATTCTTTTAATATTATAGATGTCTAATTTCTGCTGGTTGATTTTGCCAATTATTATGTAAACCGTCCGCATACCAAACGGGTGCTTCGATTATATCCTTAAGATCCGCATTATCTAAAGTCGAAATAGCTACGCTTACGAAAGCACCCCCAATTTCTTCAATATATCCCTTTGAGAAAGTTCTCACTCCGCAATTCTTACAGAAATGGTGTTTACTACTTTTTGTGTTAAATTCGTAAAAGTTAAGACTCTCTTCTCCGCTCAATAAATGAAAAGATTCAGGTTTAACGATAATGGACCAGTTCCGGACCTTTCTGCAAAAAGAACAATTACATCTGCTTGTACCCGCACTCAAATCCAGATCCGCTTCGTAACGGACAGCGCCACAATGACAACTTCCAGTATATTTTTTAAGGCTCATAGATAACTCCTTTTGTGGTCTAGCGAATTAAGGACCCTCGATCCGTAGACGAAAGATAAGTATACGAATTAAACATGACAAATTCTGTCATATTTAGAAATGAAGTTTTGAAAAAAATGAAATTTGTCCTTTTATATCCCTTGTATCTTGTTCGTTTGAATTTGAACAAAAACGATTATTAAAGGTTAAAATTTCTTTCTAAGGATCTTCTTCTTAGGTCCGCCTGCTCCTTGTAAGAATAGGATCCATGCCTTCTCAAAATATTTGGAACGTTTGGATTGAGAACTGAATTCTTTACTTCCCAAAAGCACCTCGTTTAAAGGATAATAGGCGATAACTTGAAGCAATTGAGTGGTCAAAAACTTTGGATCTAACTGTGCCAGCTCCTTCGATCTTTGCGCTGAGATCACAAGATTAAAGATCTTAAGATAGGAGGGATTTCCTTCACATTGTAAGTTAGCTGCGATTTTCGGTATTTGTTCCGCTTCCGAAATTGTCATCCGATAGAAATCCACTATCTCGTCTAAAACGACTAATT
Source organism: Leptospira sp. WS58.C1 (assembly GCF_040833995.1). Taxonomy (NCBI): domain Bacteria; kingdom Pseudomonadati; phylum Spirochaetota; class Leptospiria; order Leptospirales; family Leptospiraceae; genus Leptospira; species Leptospira cinconiae. The sequence goes on along the minus strand of NZ_CP162137.1, from coordinate 772,341 downwards.
CCAATAATCTTCTGCAAGATTCCTGTAAAGTCCTCAAAGGACTCTCCTTATCGCATTCGATCCGATTAAGTAGATCGAAAAATTTTCTCTTTTGAAATTCCATCACGGCCAAGAACAGATCCGATTTAGATTCAAATCGCCTATAAATCGTATGTTTACCCGAGCCGCAAACTAAAGCAACCTGCTCCATAGAAGTCGCATTAAATCCTTGGCTCGAAAAAAGTCCCAAGGCGGTAGTCAATATCCGATCGGATATACCGTCTGAGATTTCCTTGGGTGGGCGCCCTGTTCTGATCTGCCGGACCTTCTTTGCCATTTTCCTTTTCCGAATATTCCATTCGGATCGGCCATAAGATCTTGTTTCATTTTTTCGGGTCAAGAATTCTTCCGGGAAACCCATCAAAAGCCTTATTTATAAATAATTTGACACAGAAAAATCAATTCCGAACTAATGGAACGATACCGTGCCGTTCTATATTGGGAGAATACATACATGGATCCGAAAGATAAAATCATATTGGTGTTAGGAGCTACCGGGCAACAAGGAGGAGAAACCGCAAAGTATCTGCTTAAAAACCGATGGAAGGTAAGGGCTTTCACCCGAAATCCTTCTTCCGAGAACTCCTTAAGGTTGAAGGACCTTGGAGCGGAAATTTTCCAAGGTGATATGGAAGACCCTTATTCTTTGGACTTAGCAATGCAAGGGGTGTACGGTGTATTCAGTGTCCAACCGTCCGAATGGGAACCGAATGAATCGACTGATGCAAACGAAGTTAAAGTTGGAAAGTTAGTCGCAGATTCCGCTAAGAATGCAAAAGTTTCCCATTTAGTTTATTCTTCCGTAATTGGAGCGGAAAGGCAATCCGACTTTCGGAAACATAAATGGGAGATCGAAAAATATATACATAACTTAGGGATACCTTTCACGATACTAAGACCTACGGGTTTTATGGAAAACTTGATCCATTCCCGTTCGGGAATACCGGGAGGACGATTATACGAGACAGTCTCTCCGGACAGTCGTATTCACTTGGTTTCAGTGGAAGATATAGGAACCTTCGCCGGTTTAGCCTTCGAAAATCCTGGAAAATATTCAGGAAGGACCATCGATCTCGTAGGAGATAGCCTAACTCCATTACAAATTGTAGATATACTTTCGATAGCTTTAGATAGACGAATCGAATATATGCGGATCCCGCTCGAAACGGTTTACTCACATAACAAAATTTTAGGTCTTTCGACGGAATGGATCAATCGAGAAGGTTATCCGAAAGTGGATATAGATTCCCTTCGGATAGAAAATCCCGGTCTTTTGAACTTTTCGCAGTGGTTGGAAAAAACAGGAAAGGTAAAGATCGAAGAAGCTTCTATCGGATCTTAGAGAATTCAACTTCCGAGCAGCGTTTGCTTTCGTCTTCCGATCGGTTGATTCGCTCTTTAAATTCGGCTTTACCTATCTATTTTTCCCGGATTGGGATTGACCGAATATTGTAGCAATCGTTACAATGATTCAAAAGGTAACTATTCCTCGGAAGATCGGACGAAGCCCAAGGAATAGATAAAATGTCCGGAGCAATATATCTTTTAAATTCCCTAATGAGCGGTGAAAATCCAAAGGATGGAGAAAGAAAAATCGAAAATCCAAACGATTCTATATTAGGAGAATATTATGGGGCAAGCGACATCGACGAGAGTCCAGCCAAAAATACGTAAACCGAAATTTCCTTTGGAAGATATCGCCAAAGAAAGAGGTTTCGGCAAAAAGATCCCATTCTTTACGGCATTTCTTTCCAGCTTAAGCGTATTGTTTCCGGAAGGAGAACGTTTTTTTATACGTTCCGTCAAAGCGTTTAGCGAAGAAGTTGATCCGGCTTTAAGAAACGAGATTAAAGCTTTTGCCGGACAAGAGGCGGTACATGGAAACGTTCATGATAAAATGAACGAAAGATTCGTCGAGATCGGTTTAGATTTCCGAAGCCACGAAAAAATGTTCTGCTGGTTGTTCTTCGATATATTAGAAAAGAACATTTTGAAAATATTTCCCGTTTGGGGAAAAAGACTCGCTCTCTCCATCACCGCGGCAGCCGAACATTTCACTGCTACTCTCGGAAGATTTTTACTCTCTCTCCCCGAACAACGTGTCGCTTGGATCGATCCCATAAGCTGGAAAGTGATCGAATGGCATGCACTGGAAGAATTAGAGCACAAGGCTGTGGCGTATGACGTGTATCGTGCTTCCGGCGGCGGATATTTCACTCGTATTCTTGGAATGACGATTGCGGTTCAACTACTCGGTCTTTTAGCGATCGTCGGAACGATCAGGGCCTTATTCTATTTCGGCATTCCGAATCCAAGCCAGATCGTTAGAGATCTTCGCTTTTTCTTTGGCATCCCTGGTTTTGCTTGGGCAGTGATCTTCTATATTTTGGAATATTATATTCCGGGATTCCATCCGAACGATCAAGACGATCACTTACTTTTGGAAAAGTTCGAAAAAGTTATGACGGCTCACGGATATTAAGAATATACCAGATTCTTTTCATAGGTAGGAACTCCTACGACGATCAACCTCTACTCTGATCTCGCCGGCCAAGTTAGTCTTGGCTACGCGAGTTCTCCGGATAAAGGGTTCCAAAGAATCTGTCCCAAAGAGAAGTATAAAAACCGAAATTATAATCTTCTTCCAGATGATGTCTAGCGTGAAAAGTGCTCGTCGTAAGCACGTTGAATAAATGAGAACGAAGCCATTTTTCCGACAAAGGCTCCACTCCCAAATGCCCAATCATACCAAACACAACATTTACCCCGAGATAAAAACTCATCCCAAGCCAAGAGGAATCGTAAATACGAATCACTAATAACCAAAGAGCTCCAAAACCCAGGGCTTCGAAAGGATTCAGAACAAATAGAGTTAAAGGACGAGGATTATCATATCTATGGTGGGTTCTATGAGCGAATCTATATATAAACGGAATATGAGCGATCCTATGCAGTAAATACATACCGGCATCCATAACGAAAAGAAGGATCAAAATATCAACTAATGCAAATATCCCGGTATCGCTCCTAAAATGAATAGAACCTGTTCTCCAAAGCCAAAGTCCGAGTAACGTAATAAAAGTATTGAGAAGTATAGTAGAGATCGCTAATAAGATCTCCTTCGGTTCGATTTTCGGTGGAGGGACCGGAACAATACGACGATGAGCGTAACGTTTAGCCAGCAGATTTCCAATACACACCGAACAAGTGAAGATTAGAAGATTTTCAATCAAGAATAATAAAGCAGCCCAAGTATAAGAAATTTCTTGGAGAAATAGAATTACTTCGTTTCCAAAATCATACATAAGTTTTATTGAATTTAAAATTCCGCCTTGCACCAAATAGTCGAAAATGTTAAACTGTGCCGAATTCCGGAAATTAAAAGTGAAACACGTCTCTATCTTCTTCTATATTTTACTTATATTCTTACAAGTCCAATGCGGGACTTATTTACTTTTCGATTCATACGAAAAACATTACAAAAGCGACGAGACAAATCTGTCGTATCTGCTCGCATTATTAGGATCAGGTGACCTACCTCTATTAAACGTTCAGTCCGTCAGTTGGATAGTGTTCCCGGCTACTAGTCTAACATTCTCCCGAGGAGGTGGTGATAGTTTTTCGGTCGGAATGGCGAATCCTTTAGGTTGTGGCTCTTTAGGCTCAAATTTAAGCGTATTGCTAAACTCCGACGGAGTCCCTTTAAGCTTAGGTCCTACAGAGTTTGGCGGGGACGGATGCGGAGAGGATGCAGAAGGATTCGTTTCTTCAACTATAAATGTTACAGGAACAGTTCCCGGAAAAGGGCGGGTAATCGCTAAACTTGCTTCTTACAATATGTTTTCCAATTTCCCCGGTCTTTATGCAGGCCAGATTGTTGGAGTTGTGAACGTGACTGTCTTGCCAAGCGTCAGCAGTTCTTCAACTCCGTAACTCTCCAAGCGAAGGCGAAATTCAAACCTTCGTAGTCTTCCATCCGCCTTTTCTGAATAACCAAAGAGTAAACAATCCTACGGAAGTTTCCGTAATCATACTTGCCCAAAAAACTCCGGAATATCCGTACGAAAGAACCTTCGCTAAAACGTAAGCAAAAGGAATTTGCAATATCCAAAAGAATACAAGATTAATTAACGTAGGAGTAGTAGTATCTCCCGCTCCGTTAAAGGCCTGAACGCTGACCATCCACCAAGCATATACAAAATAGGAAAAGGAAACGATCCCCAACCACTCGGAACCGATAGAGATCACTTTTGCATCTTCGGTAAAGATCGACATAAGAGATTCTCTGAAAATAAAATAACAGATGGAAACTCCGATCAGAAAGACCATATTCCATACTCCAACAATCCAAACGGATCGCTCCGCGCGATCCGGCCTCCCTGCCCCTAAATTCTGACCGACAAGAGTCGCAACCGCGTTCGACATTCCCCAAGAAGGCATCAGAGTAAACATCATGATCCGAAGAGCGATCGTTGCTCCAGCCACCGCTTCGCTTCCGAATTCAGAAATAATCCTCACAAGAAAGATCCATGAGGTCATTCCGATAATCGTTTGTCCGATCCCACCTAAGGAAGTGCGAACGATATCCGAGATGATCTTCCAGTGAATACTGATCTGGGAACGAAGCACTCGAATATGTTTACCACCTTTCAGAAGCAGATAGAATTGGACAAGAACTCCGACCCCTCGACCGATATTCGTAGCAATTGCGGCACCTTCGATACCCATTGCCGGGACTGGACCGAAGCCGAAGATAAAGATCGGATCCAGGATCATATTGAGACCATTAGAAATCCATAAAACTCTCATTGCGATCGCCGCGTCTCCAGCGCCTCTAAAAACCGCATTGAGACCGAACAAAAGCATGATTACGATATTTCCGCCAAAGATCCACTGAGTGTAACGAGATCCATGCTCGACAACCCAAGGATCACCACCCATGAGTAAAAGAAGATCTTTTGCAAACCAAACTCCGAAGATCGCAAACGGTAAGGAAACAAGAATCGAAAGAAAAACGGATTGAACTGCTGCGATCCCTGCTTGCTCCTTATCCCCTTCTCCGATCCTTCTTGCAATGATCGCAGTCACGGCAGTGGATAAACCGATGGCGAGGGAATAAAGAAGAAACAAATACGTCTCCGTAAGCCCGACCGCAGCAACGGCCGAAGGACCTAAGGCGCCGACAAAATAAATATCAACGACAGCAAACGCCGACTCCATGACCAATTCCAAAACCATCGGAACGGAGAGTAAAAAAACGGCCTTGCCGAGTGAAATTTGGGTGTAATCCGCTTCCGTTCCCGTAAGCGCTTTTCTTAATTCCCCCCAAAGGGACGTCCCTTTAGATTCTAACTTTGGATCTTTTTGTATCGCTTCCATAAATATAGCCTGTGCCGATCATACTCATTACTCTCGCCGAAAAAGACAAAACATTTTGCACCTTACGACCAAAAAGCCGAAGTTTGCACCTTCGTTCAGCTTGGCATTTTAATAAATTCCAATATATGGGAGTTATCTGCTGGGCGTTCCCGCGAGTAAAAACACCAATAATAGCACTTTTATTGAAAACTCGCGGGCCGGGCTACTACGGACTACGCTTCGCTTCGGCCTACTCGCCTTCGGCTGCGTGGTCCGCTTACGCGTCCTGCGTATCCCTAACGCTGCGACACTAGGAGCGAGTTAACGACCGTGTAAGTGAGGCAGGGCCGTATTTTCATTATGAAGGAAATTTTCAGATCCCCCATTAAGGAATTCACATCCTGCAAAACGTCTTATTTTTCGGGTTCCACTTAAGACGAGTAATTATCTTAAAGAAGCTTAAATAAGCAAAAAGAATATTTAAGTTTACGGAGTTAAAGTTAAATAAGGACAGGGGTTTTGGAGAATAATTATTCCTCGTGAAAGGGAGCAGTGTCTAAAACTTTCATGGGTCTGATAAAAAATAAGTGAATACTATTTTTCCATTCCAGTTTTCTTTTCTAAGGAATCTACTAATTCGAAGACATTAAATAAAGGTAGAGGAGGAGCATGGACCCCTCCCTTTTGCAATAAAGATTGTATAGTTTCCCTAACATACGGTAAAATTGGAACTATCGAATTGTATTTGATAAATTTCTCCAAATCCATCTTGTCGGACTCTTTTAAATCGTATACGGCAACATATTCCACAAAACAACGAAGGCTCTCGTTTTTTGAACTTACAAGAATTCCTAAATGTTTGGCTAAAACGGTTTTATCATTATTTATCTCATCGGAAATGATCGGCTCATAAGCGATCGATTCGCCTTCCGGTAACACGGGAGTCCTGGAAAATTCGCAAACTGTCAATACGATATTCCGAAGTTGGATTTCCTTCGTTTCAATATTAGGCTGACTCATATAATTTATTCGTCCAAACTTTCTTCTCGCTTACGGATCTAGTGAGATCCTTTTCCTTTTCGGAGAAAAATTCTGCCCAGCCTAAATTCGGCTTATGATGAACGTTTGTTTCACGCTCGGAATTTTGGCGTACGGTTTCGTACCGAACGTAGTCACGGAAATAAGCAAAACCAAGCGGACAACTTTCCTGCACGTAACGTTTTCCCAATGCATACAAAACTTTGGCGACTTGTTTTACGGTCACATTTTCCGATCCTCCGAGAAGCCGAGAAATATAACCTGGAGTTACCTGTAAACGTTCTGCAAGTTCCTTTTGATTGATCCCAATCCCTTGCATTGCGTTAGAGATCAAATCTGCTGTCTTCATTACTGCATCCGTCTCGATACGCATTAACGCCAGTTTATCTAATGCCTGTTCCTCAAGACCTAACGTTAAAAAATCATAATGTTCACTCATCAATTTTCCTTCCTTTAATGAAAGAATTCTTAATCAGATTGGCTCTTTCTATTTCTTCTTTTCTTGTTCTCTGACTCTTCTTTATGAAGTGGTGAGTCAAAACGATCACACCTCTGATTTGCGGATCGTAGAAAAAAGTAACCCGTAAACCCGTCTCCTTTACCTTAAATTCAAAAATATCACCTTCCAAATACTTAAGCTGTGTTTCATTTCCCCAAGGCCCGGTTTCCGAGAAACGGCGAAAGAAATGGTCCAGTTTTGAAAAATTCGTTTTCTCTGCGGAAGTCAACGCTCCATTAATAAAACCAGCCTTTAGCACCTTAAAATACTCAAAGAATGAAGAATTTCCCGACTCTGTTAAAGCAGCAATAATACAAAACTTGCTACCCTTCTGGATTAGCCAGCCGCCATGTTCTTTTCTATTCTCGGATTCCACAATCTTGGACTTTACCTATAGGTAAACAAGCATTTTCAAGGAGGGTTTTCCCTGAATTATGTCAAGATTGCAAAATACCCTGTATTCTTGTCCCTAATTTTACCTGTACGAATTCCGGAATCTGCATTCAGAAATTTGTCCAGAGAGGGCTGATAATGCTAAATTGTATAAACCATCAACAGACAAAATGCTTTGTAAGGAAAACTTAATAAAGCCTTGCGGATGTATCGTATGAAGAAATTATAACTATTATAGAAAGAAACTCTCAGGAATCGAAGCTCAGGCTTATGGCAATTAAAAAATCGGAATTATATTCATCTCTTTGGGCAAGCTGCGACGAATTAAGAGGAGGAATGGATGCCTCCCAATACAAGGATTACGTTCTTGTAATGCTTTTCGTCAAATACATCAGTGACCGATATTCGGGCGAAAAATTCTCTCCTATTGTTATTCCAAAAGGAGCGAGTTTTCAGGATATGATCGCGCTCAAAGGCAAAAAGACCATTGGAGATGATATCAATAAAAAAATCCTTGGTCCAATTGGAGAAGCTAATCAAATCTCCGATTTTCCAGATTTTAATGATGTAAATAAACTGGGAAGCGGACAAGATATGGTAGATAAACTTACCAATCTAATCGGTATTTTCGAAAATCCAGATTTAAATTTTTCTAATAATCGAGCGGATGGGGACGATATCCTAGGGGATGCCTACGAATATCTGATGCGCCATTTTGCTACGGAGAGTGGAAAGAGCAAGGGCCAGTTCTATACTCCTTCCGAAGTGAGTCGCATTATGGCCAAAGTAATCGGAGTTTCCGCCAGCAATCGTTCCGATATTACTGCGTATGATCCGACTGCCGGGTCCGGTTCTTTACTTCTAAAGGTTGCCGATGAAGCAGGAAAAAAACTCACATTATATGGCCAAGAAATGGATGTCGCGACCGCTGCGTTAGCTCGGATGAATATGATTCTTCATGACAATCCATCTGCTCTAATCAGACAAGGGAACACACTTTCTAATCCGCTTTTTTTATCCGATAAAGGTTCTTTAAAACAATTCGACTATTTTGTATCCAATCCACCTTTTTCCTTTAAGTCTTGGAGTAATGGAGTAGATCCCGTTAATGATCCGTATGAAAGATTCAAAAACTTTGGAACTCCTCCTTCCAAAAACGGAGACTTTGCATTTTTACTCCATGCCATCCGGTCTTTGAAAAGTACAGGAAAAGGAGCAATCATTCTTCCGCATGGAGTTCTATTCAGAGGAAATACAGAAGCGGAGATTCGAAAAAATCTGATCCAAAAAGGATATATCAAAGGAATTATCGGGCTTCCAGCTAACTTATTTTACGGAACAGGAATCCCTGCCTGCATCTTAGTCATCGATAAAGAGAAAGCCGAAACAAGACAGGAACTCTTTATCATTGATGCCTCCAAAGGATTTATTAAAGACGGAAATAAAAACCGACTCCGGGAACAAGACATCCACAAGATTGTAGATATTTTTAATAAACAGATCGAACTCCCCAAATACAGCAGAAGGGTTCCCATATCCGAAATCCAAGAGAAGGAATACAATTTAAATATCCCAAGATACATTGATAGCCAGGAAGAAGAAGACATCCAAGATATAGAAGCACATCTCCAAGGAGGAATCCCAAAATCGGATATAGATGCTTTACATTCTTATTGGGAAATTTGTCCCGGACTCTCTTCTTCGTTATTTGCAAAAGACCGAAAAGGGTATATGAAATTAAAGATTCCGAAGGAAGAAATCAAAAAAACGATTTTCGCAAATCCTGAATTTTTGGCGTACGGGAAACGAGTGGGAACAATCTTTTCCAAATGGAAAGAAGAGCATCTGGAATTCTGCAAATCAATCGGGAAGACCACAAAACCGAAACTCTTTATCCAAGAACTTTCCGAATCTCTTTTAGAAGCTTTTAGCTCCATTCCTTTACTCGATAAATATGATGTTTACCAACACCTAATGACTCATTGGTTGGAATCCATGCAGGATGACGTGTATCTCATTGTAGAAGATGGCTGGAAGGTCGGCAGCGAAATAGAAACCGAGTTAGACAAGAAGGGTAAAATCCTCCGTCAGGATGGAAAGCTTATCCCAAAATCGATTATAGGCCGAATCTTTTTTCAAGAAGGACTTAACCAAATAGAAACTTTGGAGTCAGAACGCGATACTTTGGTTCAAAAATTGGAAGAACTGGAAGAAGAACATGGTGGTGAAGAAGGCCTATTGGCAGAATGCAAGTCTGAGAAAGACAGTCTTTCTGCTAAACTCGCCCTAGCCCGACTTAAAACGATACAGTCAGATCCGGATGCAAAGGAAGAAAAACAAGCGATAGAAACCTATTTGCAGTATGCGGAGAAAGAAAGTGAAACCAATCGTAAAATCAAAAATGCAGAAAAAGAATTAGAAACCAAGATCTTAGCAAAGTACAAATCCTTAAAAATCGAAGAAATCAAAACCTTGGTAGTGGAAGAAAAATGGTTCAGACAACTCTCCGAAGACATCCAGTCTGAACAAAATCGAATCAGCCAAAGACTTACCGGACGCATCCAAGAACTCGCAGAACGTTATGAAACTACTGTGAAAGAAATCCAATCAGAAGTGGAATCCTTAGAATCTAAAGTGAATTCTCATCTAGAGAAAATGGGGTTTGTATGGAAGTAAAGGAGGGATATAAGCAGACTGAAGTGGGAATCATTCCAGAGGATTGGGAGGTAGCAAGGCTTGGAAACCTCATAAATAATATCGAGTATGGGTCTTCGACCAAATCGAAATTCGTTGGTAAAATTCCAGTATTGCGAATGGGCAATATCCAAGACGGGAAGATCGATTGGGATAATCTTGTCTTCACAGACAATGAAACAGAGATTCAAAAGTATTTATTAAATAAAGGCAATGTACTTTTCAATAGGACCAATACAATCGACCTTGTAGGAAAAACAGCGATTTATAATGGCGAACGTCCCGCAATTTTCGCGGGATATCTAATTCGCATAAAAGTTTCAGATTCCCTACTTAATGCTGAATACTTAAATTATTTCCTTAATACAAAACCTGCAAAAAAACACGGTAGGTTAGTTTTAAGTATTGCGGTAGGCCAAGCAAATATCAATGGGCAAAAATTAAAAAATTATCCAATCCCCCTCCCTCCCAAGCTCGCCGAACAAGAAGCGATTGCCACAGTCCTCTCTGATACCGACGCTCTGATCTCTAGCTTAGAAACTCTTCTCTCTAAAAAACGACAGATCAAACTTGGAACAATGCAGGAACTTCTGACAGGAAAGCGAAGATTGCCTGGGTTTACTGGAGAATGGGAAACAAAAAATCTTGCTGAAGTATGCAATAAAATTACCACAGGAAAATTAGACGCAAATGCCATGTCAGAAACTGGCGAATATAGATTTTATACATGCGCGAAAGAATATTATTATATAGATTACTACGCTTTTAATACCGAGGCCTTGCTTATTTCTGGAAATGGCGCTAATGTGGGATATATTCATTATTTTAAAGGGAAGTTCAACGCTTATCAAAGAACTTATGTTTTAACCGATTTCACAGCAAATCCGATTTATTTAAAAATATATTTGGAATCAAACTTCAAAAATCGAATCAATACAGAAGTCAATGCTGGAAACACTCCGTACATTAAAATGAATACGATTTCAGAGATGGAAATATCCCTTCCGCCCACTCTCGCCGAACAAACCGCAATCGCCTCCGTCCTCTCCGATATGGATTCCGAAATCGAAGTCTTAGAAAAAAAAATCTCCAAATACAAACAGATAAAACAAGGAATGATGCAAAAGCTCCTTACAGGAGAAATTCGCCTGATATGAAACAATATATCCGTATCATGTTGGGAAGAAAGAGTATTTATGCAGATCAATGTATACGTGAAGGATTCATCGGCTGTGATTTCGATATCTATGAGGATCTGACAAGTAAACTTCCGGAAAACTGGAAAGAGTTCAATCGGAAATACATTCCAGTTTATCTAAAAGCCAATCCGGAAAAAGGAAAAGTTTCCGCCGGACTTGCCTGCGGAGCCTTGTATACAATTGCCAAAGGAATCCAGATTGGAGATATCGTTCTCTCTCCGAATGGCTTTGGAGGATATGCAATTGGGGAAGTAACGGAAAATTATTGGTATGAACCAGGAGCCATTCTCCCCCATCGTAGGAAAGTCCATTGGTACCAAAGAGTCATAGATCGAAGGGAAATGAGCCAGGAATTGCGAAATTCTTCCGGATCCATCGGAACTGTGAGCGATGTTTCTCGTTATGCGCCGGAAATCGAATCCTTTTTGGTCGGCTCTAAACTTCCCACCTTATATTCCACGGATGAAACAGTAGAGGATCCGAATGTTTTCGCATTAGAAAAACATTTAGAAGATTTTTTAGTAGCCAATTGGACTCAAACGGAACTGGGAAAGGAATATGATATTTTTGAAGATGAAGGAGAACCTGTTGGTCAACAATATCGGGTAGATAGTGGGAATATCGATATTTTAGCTATTAGCAAAGATAAAAAAGAACTCCTGGTCGTCGAACTCAAAAAGGGAAGAGCCAGTGACTCTGTAGTTGGACAAATCCAACGTTATATGGGCTTTGTCCTACAAGAATTAGCCGAAGAAAACCAAACCGTAAAAGGAATTATCATTGCTTTAGAAGATGATCCTAAAATAAAAAGAGCGCTTGCAGTAACTCAAAATATCGAGTTCTATCGTTACCAAATCCAATTCAAGTTGCTCAAAAGTTAATATGGACAAGATCGGACAATCGGAGAAAACCACCCAGGATAGGATCGTTCGCCTTTTCCAGGAAGAGTTAGGGTATTCTTTCCTAGGAAACTGGAAATCCCGAAGCAATTCCAATATCGAATCCGCTTTGTTGACCGCGTATTTGAAAAGATGCGAAATCCCGGACACTCAGATCGATCGCACTTTAGACGTTCTGAAAAGAACTGCAACAAATTACGAAAAGACTCTATATGAGAAAAACAAGGAATTCTATTCTTTACTTCGGTATGGGATCCCGGTCAAGGAAGAAGTGGGTGAGAATACGCTTACCATTCCAGTCATTGATTGGGAACATCCTACGCGGAACGATTTTGCCATTGCAGAAGAAGTGACAGTCTATGGCCGAGCAGAAAAAAGACCGGACTTAGTATTGTATGTAAATGGAATTGCATTGGCGGTCATCGAGCTTAAGAGCAGTACCCATTCCATCGGGGAAGGAATTCGCCAAAGCATCCTAAATCAAAGACCAGAATTCATTCAGGATTTTTTCTCTACAGTTCAGTTTATCTTTGCCGGAAACGACACCGAAGGATTGCGGTATGGAACGATCGAAACCAAGGAAAAATATTTTCTAAAATGGAAAGAGGATATCGAAGACGTATCCAGACTCCAAATCGATAAGTATTTTCTTAAACTATGCAATAAGGAAAGATTTTTAGAGATTATTCATAATTTCACCATATTCGACGGAGGTACTAGAAAGCTTCCTCGCCCTCATCAGTATTTCGCAATTAAAGCCGCCCAAAAATTTGTAGAACGAAAAGAAGGGGGGATTATCTGGCATACCCAAGGTAGTGGCAAAAGTATTTTGATGGTATTCCTCGCAAAATGGATCTTGGAACACAATCCGAAAGCAAGGGTCGCAATCATTACGGATCGCGAAGAGTTGGATAAGCAGATCAAAAAAGTGTTCGAGCAGGCTGGCGAAAAAATATATCGAACAAGTAGCGGTCAGGACTTATTAAAACAATTAAGCCAACCAATGTCAAGGCTCCTCTGCTCATTGATCCATAAATTTGGAAGAAGGGATGTGGATGATTTCAATGCCTTCTTAAACGAAATCAAAAATTCCACTGTTGTCCCTCAAGGTGAACTTTTCGTTTTTGTCGACGAAGCACACCGTACCCAATCTGGAAAACTCCAATTATTAATGAAAGCTATCTTAAAGACTGCTGTGTTTATCGGTTTTACAGGAACTCCGCTTCTTAAAAAAGATAAAAAGACTACCTTAGAAGTTTTCGGAAGATATATCCACACCTACAAATTCAACGAAGCAGTAGAAGACGAAGTCGTGTTAGATCTAATGTACGAAGCTCGTGATATCGACCAAAGACTTTCTTCTCCGGAAAAAGTGGACACTTGGTTCCAAGCAAAAACGAAAGGACTCAATAATTATCAAAAACATGAGTTAAAAAAGAAATGGGGAACGATGCAAAAAGTTCTGAGCTCCAAATCCAGAATGGAAAAGATCGTCCAAGATATCATTTTCGATTTTAGCACAAAACCTATCTTAAGTTCGGAGTACGGAAACGCAATTTTGGTTGCAGGCAGCATATATGAAGCCTGTAAATACTACGAGCTATTTCAGAACACAGAACTAAAGAATAAATCCGCTATCATCACTTCTTATAATCCATCGGCAGGAGATATCCGAACGGAAGATACCGGCGAGAATACCGAAACGGAAAAAGAATTTATCTATAAAACCTACAAAAATCTGTTAGGCACTAAGTCGACAGAAACGTATGAAGATGATGCCAAGCGGGTCTTTATCGATGAACCGGTGAAAATGAGATTGTTAATCGTAGTCGACAAACTTTTAACCGGCTTCGACGCGCCTTCTTGCTCCTATATTTATTTGGATAAATCAATGCAGGACCATGGGCTCTTCCAGGCAATTTGCAGAGTGAACCGACTGGATGGAGAGGAAAAACAATTCGGTTATATTGTAGATTATAAGGATTTATTCAAGAAAGTAGAAAATGCTGTCGCCGTGTATACGTCCGAAATGGATTTAACAAATGCCACAAGAGAAGATAGCGAAATCATTCTAAAAGACCGCTTAAAGACAGCCAAAGATAAATTAGAGAATGCATTAGAAGAAATAGAGATGCTCTGCGAATCAGTCGAACCCCCAAAATCCCTGCTTCATTATATTCAGTATTTTTGCGGAAATCCCGAAGTTTCTGAAGAATTAAGAGATACAGAATTTAGACGAGCCTCACTTTACAAATTAACTGCAAATTTAGTTCGATCTTTTTCAAATATTTGTAACGAACTCGAAGAAGCAAATTTTACAACAACCGAAATCGAAAGAATTCGCGAGCGAGTTGAATTCTATCGCGACTTGAGGGAAACAATCCGAAGAGCGAGCAATGAAATTATTGACCTCAAATCGTATGAAGCGGATATGCACTTCTTGATCGATCACTATATCCAGGCCGATGAATCGAGAAAAATATCCCGTTTCGATGATATGGCACTTTTGGATATTATAGAAAAATTAGGTATAGCAAAAGCCATCGAAACTCTACCACAGGCAATCCAAGTTGACCATGAAGCATCGGCGGAAACAATAGAAAACAATATTCGCCAGAAAATCATCCAAAATCATCTGTCAGATCCAGCATTCTATAGCGAGATGAGTGAATTACTATTTTCGCTGATTCAGAGAAGAAAATTTGAAGCTTTAAACTATGAA